>CAYLTG010000113.1:0-9904 GCA_964386225.1 uncultured Bacteroidales bacterium | reverse complement strand
GGCCGGGATCACTTGATCACGCCCAGTGCCTTGCCCACCTTGGTGAAGGCGGTGATCGCCTTGTCGAGGTGCTCCTTGTCGTGTGCCGCGGAAAGCTGCACGCGGATGCGGGCCTCCCCTTTCGGCACCACCGGATAGTAGAAGCCAATGACGTAGATCCCTTCGTCAAGCAGTTTGGCCGCCATGTCCTGCGAAAGCTTGGCATCGTAGAGCATGACGGCGCAGATGGCTGACTTGGACGGCTTGATGTCGAAGCCGGCTGCAGTCATCTTCGAAATGAAATAGTCGGAGTTCCAATGCAATTTGTCCTGCAACTCCGTTGTCTCCGACATCATGTCGAACATCTCGATTCCGGCACCCACTGCGGCCGGTATCAGGGAATTGGAGAACAGGTAAGGCCTCGATTTCTGCCGGAGCATCTCGATGATCTCCTTGCGGCCCGTCGTGAACCCGCCGATGCCGCCTCCGAAAGCCTTTCCAAGGGTCCCGGTGATGATGTCGACCTCGCCGCGGATATTGAACAGTTCGGTGACCCCGCGGCCGGTCTTTCCCACGACGCCTGCCGAGTGGCACTCGTCCACCATCACCAGGGCATCGTATTTCTTGGCCAACTCATTGATCTTGTCCATGGGTGCCACGTTCCCGTCCATCGAGAACACCCCGTCGGTGACGATGATCTTGAACCGTGCAGTCGACGTGGCTTTCTTCAGTTGCTCTTCCAGGTCCTCCATGTCGGCGTTCTTGTACCGGAAACGCTGTGCCTTGCAAAGCCTGACGCCGTCGATGATGGAGGCATGGTTCAGCGAATCGGAGATGATGGCGTCCTCGTCGGTAAGGAGAGGCTCGAAAACTCCGCCATTGGCATCGAAACAGGCAGCATACAGGATGGTGTCCTCCGTGCCGAAGAAATCGGCGATCTTTTGCTCCAGGGTCTTATGGATGTCCTGGCAACCGCAGATAAACCGGACCGACGACATGCCGAATCCGTGGCTGTCGAGGGTATCCTTGGCCGCCTTCACCAGGCGGGGATGGTTGGAAAGCCCGAGGTAATTGTTGGCGCAGAAGTTCAGCACTTCCTGGCCGGTGTTCAGCCCGATCTCAGCGCCCTGGGGCGAGGTGATGATCCGTTCCTTTTTGAACAGCCCGGCATCGTCGATGCCTTTTAATTCAGCAGCAAGGTGGTCTTTAATTTTTCCGTACATGTTATTCTGTTTTTTAGGATTGACTTTTATTTTCGAATGAACAAATATATTGGATTTAGGCTTTAAATCAATTTTAAATAACCGGCATCCACCGCCAAACTCCTGCCATTTCCTCCATTTTCTCGCCTCCTCCGGGGCACCCTCCTTTCCGGGGATAGGGCCCGGTGGTGCCGCCAGGACGAAAAACCCTCCTGAAAACCTGCGGGTGGATGAGGGTTCGCAAAATTATTTATTTTTGCCTCAAAATTGTTAATGAATTAACATTAAATTATTTCCCGGGTAGAAAGCAAGGCAACCGGTTACCGGCAGCCCCGGCACCGCGGACGTTGCACACCCCATACAGACCTTAAAACAACTTACAACAGATGAAGAACATTCTGATTATCGGCTCGGTAGGCCAGATCGGCTCTGAGCTTACCATGGAGTTAAGGAAGCGCTACGGCAACGACCATGTGGTTGCCGGCTACAGGAAAACCGAACCTTCGGAGGAGCTTGCCGGATCGGGTCCGCTGGAGCGGGTCGATGCCACCGATGTGGAGCGGCTTAACGAGGTGGTGAAGAAATACAAGATCGACACGATCTATAACCTGGCAGCCCTTCTGTCGGCTGTGGCCGAGCAAAAGCCGCAGGCTGCGTGGAACGTGGGCGTGAACGGAGTCTTCAACGTGCTGGAAGTGGCAAGGGAGCACGGTTGCGCCGTGTTCTTCCCCAGTTCCATCGGTGCGTTCGGCCCCTCCACCCCGCTTGACAATACGCCCCAGGATACCATCCAGCGGCCCAGTACGATGTACGGGGTGACCAAAGTGGCGGGTGAGCTTCTGAGCGATTATTATTTTAAACGGTTCGGTGTGGACACCCGCGGACTTCGCTATCCGGGCATTATCTCTTCGGTGACGCTCCCCGGCGGTGGAACGACAGATTATGCCGTGGAGATCTTCTATGAGGCCATCAAGCACAGGAGATTCACCTGCCCGCTTCCAAAGGGCGCCTTCCTCGACATGATGTACATGCCCGACGCACTGGATGCGGCCATCGACCTGATGGAGGCCGACCCTGCAAAACTGGTGCACCGCAATGCCTTCAACGTCACTGCCATGAGCTTTGACCCCGAGATCCTCGCGGCCGAGGTCCGCAAACACATTCCGGGTTTCGAGATGACCTACGACGTGGACCCGGTAAAAGAATCCATTGCCGCCTCGTGGCCCAACAGCATGGACGATTCAGCCGCCAGGAAAGAATGGGGTTGGGATCCGAAATTCAAACTGGAGGACATGGTGGCCGACATGGTCGAAAAGATCAGCGCGAAACTTGAAATCCCTTATAAGTAGAACCTGCAGAAAGTGAAATTGAAAGGCCCGGTATCCTTCGATGCCGGGCCTTTCTTTTTGAAGCGGTATGTTAAGAAAGAACGTTAAGGTGTTATCTCCTGTCGCCCAAGAACCTCAACAGGAAAAGAAAGAGGTTTATGAAGTCCAGGTATAGCGAAAGTGCGCCCATGATCACCAGCTTTCCGGAGGCCTGCGCGCCATATTGAAGGCCCGCACCGATCCGTTTCAACTTCTGCACGTCATAGGCGGTAAGGCCGGTAAATACCAGCACCCCGATGAAACTGATGATGTAATCCATGGTGCCGCTGCGCAGGAATATGTTCACCAGGCTGGCGATGATCAGGCCGATAAGCCCCATGAACATGAGCGAACCGAATTTGGTCAGGTCTGTCTTGGTGGTATACCCGACAAAGCTCATCACCCCGAACATGCCTGCCGTAACGGCAAAGGTCTTGAAGACCGAGGCGGAGGTGTAGATCAGCAGGATGAAACTCAGGCTGGCACCCATCAGGATGCTGTATGCCCCGAATAGGAGTGCCAGGGTGCCAGTGGAAAACCGCTGGAAGCCCATGCTCATGGCCAGGACGAAGCCCAGGGGTGACAACATGACAACCCAGCCCAGTGTGGTGAAACCTCCGGTCTCCTGGTTGATAAGTGAGAAGATCAGGTTCTCGTTGGAAACAAAGTAATAGGCCGTAAAGGCCGTGATCGCCAGCGCAATGCCCATCCAGGCGAACACATTGGCCACGAAATTCCGCGCCACGTCGGTCGATTCGACCCTCGATTGGACGGACTGTTCAAGATTTCTGTCTGTTAACATGTCAGTGTTCTGTTGAAAAATGTATTGCCTGGTCCTATGTCAAAGATAATGCCTGGAATGAACAAGCTGTATATCATTAACATATTTTAACCCGTTCGGTTCGGGCGTACCTTGATTTTATTTGAAATGGCACCGTGGCAGGTGCCGTCGGGGGCAGTTAGTGCAGTCTGGTGCCGATGAGGTGAATGAATTCCTGGCGGGTCTCTTCTTTTCTGAAGGCACCTGTGAAGTCGGATGTGGTGGTAACGGAATTCTGTTTCTGGACGCCGCGCATCATCATGCAAAGGTGCTGCGCCTCGATCACCACGGCCACACCCAGGGGCTTCAGCGTTTGCTGTATGCATTCCTTGATCTGGAAGGTCAGCCGTTCCTGTACCTGCAGCCGCCTCGAAAAAGCTTCCACCACGCGTGCGATCTTGCTCAGGCCCGTGATATAGCCGTTGGGGATGTAGGCCACATGGGCTTTCCCGATGAAAGGGATCATATGATGCTCGCACAGGGAATAGATCTCGATGTCCTTTACGATGACCATCTCCCTGTACTCCTCTTTGAATTTGGCTGAATTGAGTATTTCGACCGGGTCCATGAGGTATCCGTGGGTAAGGAACTGCATCGACTTGGCCACCCGCTCAGGCGTTTTCTGCAGACCTTCGCGGGAGGGCTCTTCGCCGATCAGTTCCAGGATCCCCTTGTAATGTGCGGCAAGCTTGTCGACATTGTCATAATTGTAGAGGTCGATCTTCTCATAACCGTCAAGCTGGTTTTCGATGGCCATTTCGCGTAGTCGCTCGTCATTCATTGGTTCAGTTTTTAATTTCCGTAATATTCCACGTAATTGTTCTCTGTCTCAACAAGCCTGATGCAGTGGAGCTCCGACCCCAGGCTGCTGATCTCAGGCGCCAGTTCATCCCAGATGGCTGCAGCGACGTTCTCCGTCGACACGATCTTCCCCTTCATGAAATCCACCTCCAGGTTCATGTTCCTGTGATCGACCTTGTCGATGACTTTCTCCCTGATGATGCGGCTCAGATCTTTCAGGTTGATCACGAACCCGGTCTCCGGATTGATCTTCCCCTTTACGGTGACATACAAAATGTAATTGTGCCCGTGCCAGTTGGGGTTGGAACATTTGCCAAAAACGCGCTCATTCTTCTCATCCGGCCAGTCCTCCCTGAACAGCCGGTGGGCAGCATTGAACCGTTCCCTTCGTGTGATGTGCATGATGGTCGTTTGTTGAGGGATTGAGTTTCAAATTTACTAAAATTACTGAGCGTTGACCCCATGAAAACGAAAAATCCCCCCATGCGGGGGGATCTTTCGACTCAAACAGTTAAATAAAATCAAACCAATCAATTAACCACTTGTATTTTCTTCACTACTTGGGAACCACCAGCATTGATGGTCACGAAGTATAACCCGTTCTCCAGGTTTTCCAGTCTCAGAATGTGGTTCTGAACAAGGTCTGATGGGGCGCTTACTGAAGTCTCCTGCACCACGTTGCCCAGCACGTCCATGACATTGATGGTAACCTGGGAAGAGCTCTGCAAGCTATATTGAACGTTTACGAATTGATTTGCGGGGTTCGGGAACACACTGACCGCATCGCTGTTGATCGTCAGCTCGTCAAAGCCGGTCGTGCTCTGGGGCAGCGGAATGAGCTCGCCGCCTGAGGGCAGGGAGACCCAGAGTCCGAAACCTTCACCGTTGCTGTTGTTCTGCGGTGCCAGGAAGCCTGAGGCCACGACAGTGAGTGCAGCGCCTTCCAATCCGAGGGTAGCGAGAGGAGCCGCATACGAGGCTACTGTGCTGGTTCCGGTCTCGTCCCTGATCTCCAGTACATAATCGGTGGTGGGAAGCTCCAGGTAACCGGCATAGTCCCCGTACATGAAGTCGTCGATGATGGTACCGGCGCCCACTCCGGTTTCAACTACATCCACCGTAGGTGCATCGGTCGATCCGTGGAACACCAGCACATCGGTATTGCCTGACATCATGGCCTCCTCGCGGCCCATGTCATACACATGGATGTCGAAGGGCTTGATCGGGTCGTATCCGCTGCCGCTCACGATGCCATTGGCGATGAGCACATAGGTCTTTCCATCTTCCAGTACATAGTCGTTTGACCAGATGGGATCGTTGGGGTCCATGCTGTCGGGCCCTTTGATGTTGATCCTGAGGTTGATGCCGGAAGGAGCGTCGACGAAGGGTGAAGCCGTGCGGAACATGAAATCATCCAGCAGGAGGTCATCGTTGAGCCATACATCCACCGTTTCGGCGGCCAGGTCGGCGGAATTGTGGATGACCTGTACGCGGGCAGAGCCGGCTACGAATTCGGGAAGCTGTACCAGTTCACCACCCGACGGGAGCGCGGCCCAAAGGCCGAATGCTTCGCCATTGCTGTTGTTTGCGGGATTCAGGAACCCGGAAGCGACGGTCACGAGGGAGGCACCGTCAAGGCCCAGCGTGGACAGGGGGGCGGCATAGCTCACCACCGTGTTGATTCCAGACTCATCGGTGATGGAGAGGATGTAATCTTCGGTTGGCAGTTCCAGGTATCCGGTAAATTCACCGTATGTGAGGTTGTCGATGATGGTGCCGGCACCTTTGCCGATCTCGGTTACGTCCACAGTCGGAGCGTCGGTGGAACCATGGAAGACGAGCAAGTCGGTATTGCCTTGCATCATGGCCTCCTCACGGCCCATGTCGTAGACATAGATGTCGAATGGGGTGGCGGGGGTGTATCCGGTGCCGCTCACGATGCCGTTGGCAACGAGTACATAGGTCTTGCCAGCCTCCAGGGTGTAGTTCTGCGACCAGATCGGGTTTGAAGGGTCCATGCTGTCGGGGCCCTTGATGGCAACGGTGAACTCAACTCCGGCAGGGGCGTCCACGAAGGGTGAAGCGGTCCTGAACGCAAAGTTGTCCAGAAGGAGCACATCATTCAGCCACACATCGACGCTGGCGGCGGCCGCATCAGCGGAATTGTGGATCACTTGCACGCGGGCAACGTCCTGTGCTTCATCCTCATGAACCGGAAGGGCTACGAGGTCACCTCCCGAAGGAAGGGCAACCCAAAGTCCGAATGCGGACCCGTTGCTGTTGTTGGCCGGGTTGAGGAAGCCGGAAGCTACGGTCACAAGGGCGGCGCCCTCGAGGCCGAGGCTGGCCAGGGGAGCATTGTAGCTTACTACGGTGCTTTCACCGGCTGCATCGCGGATCTCCAGGATGTAGTCGTCGGTGGGCAGTGCAAGATAACCGGCAAAGTCACCATAGGCGAGGTCATCGATGATCGTGCCTGCTCCAACTCCGGTCTCCACGACGTCAACAATGGGGGCGTCGGTGGATCCGTGGAAAACCAGCACATCGGTGTTGTTCTGCATCATGGCCTCTTCACGTCCCATGTCATAAACCCAGATATCGAACGGAGTGGCAGGGCTGTATCCGGCCGGGCTGACGATACCGTTGGCAACGAGCACATAGGTCTTTCCATCTTCCAGCACGTAGTCATTGGACCAGACGGGGTTCTCAGCGCTGGTGCTGTTGGGGCCCTGGATGGCGATGTTCAGGTTGATCCCTGTGGGCACATCCACGAAGGGAGTGGCTGTCCTGAACATGAAGTTGTCGAGCAGCAGGCCTCCGTTCAGCCATACGTCAACGGTCTCGGCAGCTTCATCGGCAGCATTGTGGATCACCTGGATGCGGGCGTTGCCGGGTACGAATACTGGCAGGGGAACCATATCACCGCCAGATGGCAGGGCAGCCCACACGCCGAAGTCAGCGTAGGTGTCATTCGTGCTCAGCATCCCCGAGGCGACGGCCACGAGGGCTGCGTTCTCAAGACCCAGGGTGGCCAGGGGAGTGGAATAGGCAATGATCGCATCCTGTCCCGACTGATCCCTGATCTCCAGGATGTAATCGTCGGTGGGAAGCTCGAGATAACCGGTGAAATCACCATAGGCCAGGTCGTTCACCACAGTGCCTGCTCCCTTGCCGATTTCGGCAATGTCCACTTTAGCCACGTTGTTGGAGCCATGAAAAACCATCACGTCAGTATTGCCTGACATCATGGCCTCCTCGCGGCCCATGTCATATACATAAAGGTCAAAGGTCTTTTCGATGTCGGAACCTCCGGTGACGGCGATACCACTGGCAATGATTACGTAGGTCTCACCATCGGCCAGGGTGTACGATTTGGACCAGATGGCCTCGTCGGCACTCTCGCTTTTGGGCCCGGCAATTGAGATGGTGAACTCAACGCCTGAAGGGGCATCAATGAACGGCGTGGCCGTCCGGAACTCGAAATTGTCGATCAGGAGGATGTCGTTCAGCCACACATCCACTATTTCCGCTGCAGGATCAACGGAGTTGTGGATCACCTGAACGCGGGAAGTCGCATACGCACCGAAGCTGATCAGCAGTGCGAGCGATAAAGCGGTAGAAATTTTCCATAAAGTTTTCATATCAATAAGATTTAAGGTTACTAATGAGTTTGATTTACGATAAGCATAACGATTATTGCTGTCTAAATGTTCAATGAAAGATTAAAAAGATTAAACAAAAATAAATGTTGAATATTTGGGCAGAATTGAATGAAAGATAGTTAAAAGACAGAAAAACAATATTATAGACAATATTTAACCATTAATTGCTTCTCAATATTCGGGTGCTATTTTAACATTTTGTTAACATAACGTTTAACAAATGAATTAATAAAATAAACAAAAACAAAACTCACTCGTTTATCAAAGAAACTTGTATGCAAACAGTTATTTATCATCAGGACCTGCCGATTTCCGTGAACGAAGCCTGGGATTTTTTTTCCAATCCGGTCAATCTGAAGGAGATCACCCCCAGGGAGATGGGGTTTGACATTAAGAACGGCCCGCTGCCCGATAAGATCTATCCGGGGATGATCATCATCTACCGGGTGAGTCCGCTGTGGGGCATCCCGATGACCTGGGTCACCGAGATCACCCAGGTGGAAGCCCCCAATTACTTCATCGACGATCAACGGTCGGGCCCCTATGCCTACTGGCACCACCAGCATTTCTTAAGGGAAAAGGGTTCGGGCGTGGAAGTGGTCGATATCCTGAATTACAAGATACCTTTCGGTTTCATCGGAAGGATCCTCGAAAAGCTGATCGTAAAGCGAAAAGTGAAAAAGATTTTCGAATACCGGAGGGAACAGTTGAACAGGATCTTCGGGTGACAGGGTCAATCATCCCCTCCGTTCCTTATTTCCCAAAAGAATTCCTGTACTGGCTGACTGGGAAAGCGGGCGGGTCCTGACGGCCGTCAGGCACCGAGGTCCCGGATCACTTTCATGGCTTCCTGCACATGCTTGCGGGCCTGGAACTGGGAATTGAATACATGCCTTACAACGCCCCCGCGGTCCACGATGTACGTCACCCTCCCCGGGATGAGCCCCAGGAACGTGGATGGAACACCAAAAAGTTTCCGGACCTTGTTGTCGGGATCGCTCAGGAGCGTGAACGGCAGCCTGTGCCTCGCGGCGAATTTCTGGTGTGATCCCGGGGTGTCGGCGCTGATGCCGATCACTTCCGCCCCCAGGGTGGCAAAGTCTTCATACTGGTCGCGAAACGCGCAGGCCTCCGCAGTGCAGCCTGCCGTTTCGTCCTTTGGGTAAAAATAGATCACCAGGATGTTCTTCCCGATGTGTTCGGTGATCGAAAATGGATTATCGTGCTGATCCCTAAGGGTAAATGATGGGAGTGTGTCGCCAGTGTTGATCATGGTGTGATAATTCCAGCAAGGTCCAATGAAAACACCCGGGCCGTTATCTACCCGGGCGTTTCTGGTAATGTTAATACTAACCTAAATATTGGGAAATTTACTTTTGAAGCAGTCTAGTTCTGGTAATCCCGGAGCTTTTCCATCAGCTTCTTCCGGCTGAAGAAGATCCTGCTCTTCACCGTCCCGATGGAAAGGTTGAGCGATTCGGCGATCTCCTTGTATTTGTAGCCCTCGAAATGCATCTGGAAAGGAATCCGGTGATCGTCCTGAAGGTCCTCGATCACTTTCTCGAGCTCCCCGTGGTTGTAAACCGAATCGGGCGAAGCGATCTCCGAAGTGTTCGCGTTGTTCAGGTAGTAGAGGTCCTTGGTGTTGTCGATGACCGTGCTCACTTTGGAATCTTTCCTGTATTTGTTGATGAAGGTGTTTTTCATGATGGTGTAAACCCATGCCTTCAGGTTGGTGGCGGGATCGAACTTGTCCTTGTTCGTGATCGCCTTCAGAAAAGTGTCCTGGATGAGGTCGTCGGCGTCTTCCTGGTTCGCTGTCAAAGAATATGCAAAATATTGCAATTTATCTTTCAGATCTAATAACTTGTGGTTGAATTCTATTGCTGTCATGGTTGAAAATTTTTTGTTTAATCTTCTGCCGACAAAGATAAACATCTTTTGTTCAAAAAAGCAAGTTATTTAGAATAAATTTAAATAAAATTTAAAAAAAATTTGTAAAGAGTTGAAAATCAGGACAAACGCAATTGTTAAATAAATGTTAAAATGTTCAATTAATTTGTTGAATAATTA
>CAYLTG010000112.1:0-9920 GCA_964386225.1 uncultured Bacteroidales bacterium | reverse complement strand
TGATCACATCCTGCAGCAAGGATGACGATGACGATAACAACGATAACAACACACCATCTGACAACAAGATCACAGAAAACATTGTAGTCAACACCACCTGGCAAAGCGGTAAGGTATATACGCTCGCGGGCCGTATCGCTGTAACGGCCGGTGCAACCCTCACCATCGAGCCGGGTGTCATCATCAAAGGGGAGGCCGGAACAGGAGCCAATGCCACCGCCCTGATCATCGCCCGTGGCGGGAAGATCATGGCCGAAGGCACCGAGACCGAACCCATCATCTTCACCTCCGTAGCCGACGAGATCATGCCTGGCCAGGTGGCCAGTCCCAACCTCGACCCTGACCTGAGCGGCCTCTGGGGCGGGCTGATCGTACTGGGTTACGCCCCCATTTCCGCCGATGCCGTCCCCTCGCAGATCGAAGGGATCCCCCCTTCCGACCAGAACGGCCTCTATGGCGGTGACCAGCCGGGTGACAACTCGGGCGTGATCAAGTATGTTTCAATCCGCCACGGCGGCGCCAACATCGGCGAAGGGAACGAGATCAACGGTCTCACCCTCGGGGGTGTCGGTTTCGGAACGGTCATCGAGAACGTCGAGATCGTCTCCAACCAGGACGACGGCATCGAGTGGTTCGGCGGCACCGTCAACGTGACGAATGCGCTCGTATGGAACACAGGCGACGATGCCATCGACACCGACCAGTCCTGGGCCGGCACCCTCGACAACTTCATCGTGGTGAATCCCGGTGATGAGTGTTTCGAGCTCGATGGCCCCGAAGGCAGCATGGAAGCCGGTCACATCATCAAGAACGGCACTGTGTATGCCGGTGATGCCGAAGGCCTTGTCGACCTTGACGACAATTCCATCGTCGAGATGACCGCCATCTATTTCTTCGGGCTGGCCGAGGGACAGGATTTCGACCTTGTTCCGGATGGCCTCACAGCTTCGAACCTGCAAGCTACAATTCCTGATGGATATTCTGTGACCGACTTCTTCATCGAGGGATCAGACGCCTTCGTGACGGAGGTGGCCGAGGGCAGTGCCACGGTGGGTGCCGACGTCTCCAAGTTCCAGGGATGGTCCTGGGCAGCCGTTTCAGGTGCGCTGGATAATCTTTAACAAGCACAACAGCATAAGATTGTCAAAACACGCGGGTGGTATGCCTGCGTGTTTTGATATTTAACAGACATAGCGAAGAAACAAGATCATGCACAAAAGACTTTTTATCAGTTTTCTTGCCATCCTCCTCATTTCGAGGGTGTTTGCCCAGGATGGGTTCATCCGGGGAACGGTATTCGACGGTGCCTACGGGGAATACCTGCCCGGCGTCACCATCCTGGTGGTCGGGACTACCACCGGAACCATCACCGACCTGGACGGCAAGTTCAGCATACCGATCGCGCCGGGCACCTACGACCTGAGCGTCTCTTTCATCTCTTATGAAACGAAGATCATCCAGGGGATCGAGGTGAAGCCGGGCGAAGCTGTGCTGCTGGGCGAGATCAGCCTGGAAGAGGCATCCATCGAGCTGTCGGAGGTCACCGTCACGGCCAAGGCCGTCCGCAATACGGAGACCGCCCTGATGACGATCAAGCAGAAATCGGCCAACGTGCTGGACGGCATCTCGTCGGCGGGCTTCAAGAAGATCGGGGATTCCGATGCCGCAGCCTCCATGAAACGGGTATCCGGGGTCTCTGTTGTCGGGGGCAAGTACGTATATGTCCGCGGACTGGGCGACCGGTACACCAAGACGATCATGAACGGCGTGGACATCCCGGGGCTCGATCCCAACAGGAACACCCTCCAGATGGACCTTTTCCCCACTTCCGTCATCGACAACATCATCGTCCATAAATCGTTCAGCGCCGATCTCCCCGCCGATTTCACGGGGGGGGTGATCGATATCGAGACCAAGGACTTTCCCGAGGAGAAGATCGGATCCGTATCTGGTTCCCTCGGGTTCAACCCCTCCATGCACTTCAACTCCAATTATGTGAGTTACGAAGGCGGGAACACCGATTTCCTGGGGTTTGACGACGGTTCACGGGATATTCCGGCCACTTCCAACGTCCCCTTTTTCTCCGAGGTCGTCGGGAACCCCCAGGGAGCCAAAGGACAGCGGTACCGCGAGATCCTGGAGGGCTTCAACCCGGTCATGGGTGCCAAGCGCAACAACAGCTTCATGGACTACAGCCTGGGCGCCACCTTCGGCAACCAGGTGGCAAAGGAGAAGGTAACCCTCGGTTACAATTTCAACCTCTCCTACAAGAACGAGACGGAATACTATAAAGATGCCGTGTTTGCCCGCTACGGCCTGGTGGCTGATCCCGATGTCACGGAAATGGAGGTCCGCGAATACCAACCCGGCGATCTTGGGGTCAGCAACGTTTTGCTGAGCGGCATGGCGGGCTTCGCCCTGAAGACCAAAAGGTCAAAATACAGGCTCAACCTGATGCACCTGCAGAACGGGGAATCGCGGGCCGGTATCTTTGATTACACCGGGTCCGACCAGGGGGCCGAGTTCATCGCCATCCAGCACAACCTCGACTACAGCCAGCGTTCGCTCACCAACCTGCTGCTGGCCGGCGAGCATAAGATGAGCGACGGCTCCTGGAACCTGGAATGGAAGCTTTCTCCCACGCTGGCCAACATGGAAGATCCCGATGTGCGCTTCACCCGCTACGAGCGGCGCGAAAATGAATGGTCCATCGGCACCGAGGTGGGGTTCCCGGAACGCATCTGGCGGGAGCTCGACGAGACCAACCTGGCCGGCATCCTGCACATCACGAAAGATTTCAACCTCTCCGGAAGGAGGTCCAAACTGAATTTCGGGGGTGGCTACACCTACAAGGAAAGGGATTATGTGATCCGCAGCTATGCGCTCAACATCCGGAACATCCCGCTGACCGCGAACCCGGATGAGCTTTTCTACCCGGAGAACCTGTGGCCCTACGAAGGGAATGTGGCGCGCGGCACCACCTATGAAGCCCGCTTCATGCCGACGAACCCCAACCAGTTCAACTCCACCGTCAGCAACATCGCCGGCTATGTCTCGGCCGAACTGGCCCTGCTGAACCGGCTGAAGGCTGTCCTGGGCGTACGCATCGAGAACTACACCCAAAGGTATACGGGGACCGATCAGCTGCTCATCAATGTGCTCGACAACGACGTCGTGCTCGATGACATCGGGTTCTTCCCCTCCGTCAACCTCATCTACGGCCTTACGGAAAATCAAAACCTGCGGCTCTCCTATTCGAAGACCATCGCACGTCCCTCCTTCAGGGAGCTGTCCTATGCCGAGATCTATGACCCGATCAGCGGCAGGACCTTCATCGGCGGCCTGTTCCGGGATGCCGACGACGGCTCCGGCATCGTTTACTGGGATGGGAACCTCACCAGTACCGACATCCACAACTTCGACCTGCGCTGGGAGTATTTCGGCGACAATGGCAGGATGCTTTCGCTGAGCGGGTTTTACAAGAACTTCCTCAATCCCATTGAGATCGTGCAATATGCGACCCAGACCGGTTCATTCCAGCCCAGAAATGTGGGCGACGGCGAAGTGTTCGGCGCAGAGGCCGAAGTCCGTTACGACCTGGCCTTCGTGAGCCATGGGCTCCGCAACCTGAGCCTCCTGGCCAACCTTACGGTGGTGGAGTCGAGGATCAAACTGAGCAGCACGGAGTACAATTCGCGCGTGGAGAATGCCAGGACCGGGCAGGAGATCGGCGAATACAGGGACATGGCCGGGCAGGCTCCCTACCTGGTGAATGCCGGGATCTCTTACAACGGCGGCGAGAAAGGATTTGCCGAAGGGCTTGAGGCCGGCCTGTACTACAATGTCCAGGGGCCCACCCTCCTGTTCGTGGGGATCGTCGACCGGCCCGACATCTACAGCGTGCCTTTCAACAGCCTCAACTTCAATGCGAACAAGAAATTCGGAAAGGACAACAGGATGCAACTTGGCCTGAAAGTCGAGAACATCCTGCTGGACAAGCAGGAATCGGTGTTCAGGTCCTACAATGCCATGGACCAGTTCTTCGGCGTTCTCGACCCGGGCATGAAATTCTCACTGAGTTTCAGCTATTCCCTCTTCTGATCCTCAGATATCAGGAGAGAAAAGGCGAATCGTTTCCCGGCTTGCCGGGAGAAGACGGATGAAATTTTTAGTTTAATTTTGCTTAATACGAAACGGAAATCAGAAAGATGAAAAATACCTTCATGACATTTGTCCTCATCTTGCTCATCGGCCCGGCAGGCATCGTGTCTGCGCAGGAAGTGGAGCAAAAGGACGGCCTCTTCTACAAGAAAGGCATGCTTTATACAGGCCCGCACAAGGAATACTATGAAAACGGGAACCTGAAGATCGAACTGAACATCAAGAACGGCCTTGAAGACGGTATTGTAACCACCTATTTCGAGAACGGCCAGAAGCATGAAGTCCGCGCCTATACCGAAGGGAAAAAGGACGGCCTTTGGATCAACTGGAACGAAACCGGGGCCAAGGTGGCAGAAGCCAGGTACAAGAGTGACCTCAAACACGGGGAATGGTATATCTGGAGCGATGAGGGCGTGCTGCTCTATGAAATGTTCTACAAGGAAGGGAAGAAAACGGGGACCTGGAAGATGTACAATGCGGAGGGCGAGCTGATCAATGAACGGAAATATTGAGTACCGAAGATCCGCTTCATAAACTATAAACCCCGGCTTGCTCTGCCGGGGTTTTTTTTAACCCATTCTTAAGGTTGTATTAGTAATTATTCGACTGCAGAGAAATAGCTTTGAACATCAATTATGAAAATCAGGACCTTATGAAAAAACTATTACTCTTTGCAGGCAATCTATTTCTGCTTCTTACATTTTCACATTTCACTGCTTTTGCTCAATCCAGCACCATAGAGATTCGCATCATTCAAAATGGCGAAATGGCTACGGATACTCTTGATAATGGGATGGTCGTCACCTTCGGGTTATCCTCCGATGATGCGGAGCAGGAAAACGATGAAATGGACACGCTCCACGACGACGACCTGGATGCAGGTTGGGAGGGCGATCCGGAGGACCTCAACATTCTCACCACCGGACTTCGTTTTCAGTCGATCCCGGTCCCTAAAGGAGCTACGATTGAATCGGCCTACATTGAAGTGACCTCCCACGAGGCCAAATCGGCGGAGGACGTGGCAAAGATCACCATCGTGGCCCACAAGCATGCCAATGCACCCACCTTTACCATGGACGAACTCATCACCGACAGGCCCGAAACGGATGCCCAGGTGATGTGGGAGGTGGCCGAGGAATGGGGTCTCTGGACCACCCACCAGTCTGAGGACATCGCCGAGGTGATCCAGGAGATCATCGACATGGATGGATGGACATACGGCAACTCCATCGCACTGATCCTCAAGGGGGAAGACCAGGGCGTCAGCGATTATGAAAATGCCCGCGAATTTGAGTCCTTCGAGAACATTTCCGACCCGGAAGACGGCGGTGACGGCCAGAACCACCCGGAACGGGTGCCCAAACTGGTGATCGAATACTCCTTTGAATCGACCGTGCTTGAGATCCCCATTGTCCAAAATGGCGATATGGCCACAGACACACTGGATAACGGGATGATCGTAACGTTCGCCCTCTCCTCCGACGATGCCGAGCAGGAGAACGACGAGATGGACACCCTTCATGACGACGACCTGGATGCCGGGTGGGAAGGTGATCCCGAAGACCTGAATATCCTGACGACCGGACTCCGGTTTCAGGACGTCACCATTCCTGCAGGTGTGACCATCGACTCTGCCTTCCTCGTAGTTTGTTCCCACGAGGCCAAATCGGCCGAAGATGTGGCCATCATTACGGTCAGGGCGGAAGCTGCCGACGATGCCCCCACCTTCACCATGGACCAGTTGATCACCGACCGTCCGCAGACCGATGCCTCGGTTGTATGGGAGGTCGCCGAGGAATGGGGCCTCTGGACGTTTCACCAGTCGGCCGACATAGGTCCTGTGATCCAGGAAGTGATCGACAGGCCGGGCTGGCAGCAGGGAAACGCGATCGCACTGTTCCTCCTGGGCCAGGACCAGGGTGTCAGCGACTACGAGAACGCCCGCGAATTTGAGTCCTTTGAGAACATCTCGGATCCCGAGGACGGGGGTGACGGACAGAACCACCCGGAACGGGTGCCCAAGCTGGTGATCTATTATTCAGGGGCGCAGTCGGTCCACGGCCTGGAGGTTCACAAGGGATCCCTTAAAGTGTTTCCGAACCCGGCCAACGGGCACGAGGTAACCATTCTGCTGGAATCATCCGGCCCCAGCTTGCTGATGCTCTATGACCAGCAGGGAAGAAACGTGATGAACGCGCAGCACGATAATACACAACAGATCAAAATAGATACTGGCGGTCTGCCTGCCGGGGTTTACCTGGTGCAGGTGATGCAAGACAACAAGATTTTAAGCCAGAACCTGATTCTTTATTAATGCAGTGTGCTTCATTATATTCCCCTGCCATGATGCAGGGGAATATGTTTTGTCTTAAGGTGTTTCCTGGCATCCGTTAATTCAAGCTGAATCATCATGGAAAGAACCATCCGCCTTTCGCTCCATGTCCTGTTCACGATCATTCTTGGATTATCGGCGATAAACCTCAACGGTCAGAACAACCGCTCTCTTTCAGGTAAAATTACCGATGCCAGTGGCGGGCAACCTCTGCCTGGTGCAACAATCATAATCGATGAATCAGGAAATGGCACCACTACGGATGCCGATGGAAGTTTTCGGATCAAAAACATACGTGCCGACAGGGTCTCGTTGACCATTTCATATGTCGGTTATGAAACCGTATCCCTTGAGCACGACTTCCTGAAGAACCCGGATGGTGAAATCAAGGTCGTCCTCAAGCCCTCATCGATGGAACTCCAGCAGGTGAGTGTCGAGGCCGAATCCGAAGGTCAGGTCAGGGCGTTCATCCAGCAGAAACAGGCCAGCAACATCAAGAACATCGTTTCAGCGGAACAGATCGACAAGTTCCCGGACATGAATGCCGCCGAAGCCATGCAGCGCATTCCCGGAATAACGCTGCAGCGCGACCAGGGGGAGGGCCGGTACGTTCAGCTGAGGGGCACCCCGCCGGAGCTCACCAACTTCAACATCAACGGCGAACAGATCCCCTCCCCGGAAGGGGGCGTGCGGTATGTGGGGATGGACGTGATCTCGGCCGACCAGATCGACATGATCGAGATAACCAAGATGCTCACACCCGATATGGATGGTGATGCCATCGCCGGCACGGTGAACATCATCACCAAAAGAGCAAGCTCCCGGGAGCCTGAGATAAATGCCACCCTTGCCGGGGGATACAGCCATATGCGGGGAACGGGGAACTACAACCTGCAGTTTTCCTACGGGCAGCGGTACAATAAGTTCGGCATGTTCATCAACGGCAGCTATTTCGCGAACAACTACGGTTCCGACAACATGGAGTTCCGGTATGTAAAAAGTGCGATATGGGGAAATACCGGGCAGGGGGAGGACAACTACATTGTGAGGTACCGCGAATTCCACCTGCGGCATTACGACATCACCCGGAAAAGGACCGGTATCAGTGCCACCCTGGACTATGAATTCAACAAGCAGTCCTATGTTTACCTGAGGGGTATGTTCAACAGTTTTTCCGACGATGAGGTCAGGAGAAGGAAGGTCTACACGCTGGACGACCCCCTGACGGAGAATTATTTCCTTTACGGGGGTGTGGAGCACGACATCAAGGACCGGGTGAAGCTGCAGGGGCTCAACACGCTCAACCTGGGCGGTTCCCACCGAAAGGGGATCCTCCTTCTGAACTATGATATCTCCTATGCCGTGGCCAGCACCAACACCCCCAACCGGATCTTCGGCCGCTTTGAAAATCCCGGCCAGGCCCTTGCCATCAAATTTGACTATGCCGATCAGGAATGGCCCAAACCCTATTTCCCGAAGGAAGAGGACCAGGCCGTGGCTTCCAACTACACGGAATATGAATTCGACCGGCTGTCGATCCGTAAGGAGCGCATCCTGGATCAGAATGTCACCGGCAGGCTCGACCTGCAGCTCGATTACCTGAACACCACTACCAGCAAGGGATTTGTCAAATTCGGCGGGAAGGTCCGGTTCAAGGAAAAAGAACAGGACGTCAACGCCATGATCCTCGGAAGTTACAACACGACCAATCCGCTGTATCCCGGGGAAGCACCGGAACTGACGCTTCCCTCCGTGGACGACGGATTCCGCGATGAGAACCTCCTGGATCACGGGTATGTGCTCGAATCCATTCCCTATTCCGAATACATGGATCAGCACTATGAGTTCTACCCCTGGTTTTTCATCATGAGCCGTGATGACCTTCGGGAGGAGACGATCATGCAGGATTACAGCGCCAACGAGGACATCTATGCGGCCTACGTCATGGCGCAGCAAGAATTCAGGAAACTGATGGTCTTGGGAGGGCTCCGGTATGAAAAGACAGATATCCGTTATGAAGGCAGGCAGGCCATCTATCATCCGGTGACCAACAAATTCATCGGCGCCGATACGGTGCCTGACCGGCGTTCGGCGGAATTCTTCCTTCCTTACCTTCAGTTCCGGTACAGGCTGAAAGAGAACCTGAATATCCGCGCAGGTGTGAACTATACATTCTCCAGGCCCAATTTCGAGGATGTGATCCCTTCGTTCGAAGGAAATGAGGAAAAGAACTATGCCATCGGGAACCCTGATCTGCAGTTTCCCACTTCACTCAATGTGGATATCGCCGTGGAACGCTACATCCAGGGGGATGGCATCCTGGCAGGCGCTGTCTTTTACAAGGAGATGGAAAATTTCATTTCCAAATACACCACCCATGCTAACTTCGACTCGGCCCACACCCGCTCGGGATTCATCAATACCTCCATCAACGGGAGGCAGGCATCCGTATACGGCGCCGAGGTGCAGAGTCAGTTCAAGTTCACGTTCCTGCCTGGTTACTTGCGCGACCTGGGGGTCTATTTCAATTACACCTATACATATTCCGATGCGACCATTCCACGCAGGAAACCGGCGAACTATACCGACTTTGTTTTTGATGCGACCCTTCCGTTCGAGGATCAGTTCTCGGAGGAGGGAACCGAAAAAATAACCCTTCCCGGCCAGGCAAAGCACGCAGTGAACATGGCCCTATTCTATGATACGCGAAAATTCTATGCCAAGCTTTCGGCGAATTTCCACGACACTTTTCTTCAGGAACTGGGGGCGGATAAGGATCTGGATGTGTACTATAATCGAGCCCTGCATCTTGATTTTACATCTTTCTATTCTGTGAACAAACACGTGCGGATATTTATTGACCTTCTCAACCTGACAAATCAGCCCTTAATATTCTATCTGGGTCAGTCAGATAAAGTAAAGAAAAAGGAGTTCTACTCATGGACAGCGCGGTTGGGATTAAAATTAAATTTCTAAATTAACATTTGATTATGAAAAAACTCTTCCTCTTATGGATCCCGGTCATTTCCCTGTCCTCCTGCACTCAGGTCCATAAATACGCAGAAACAGGCTCACAAGATGAATCTATCTATAAACTCACCGCAAGTGCAGAAACAACACCTGTTGAATCCTCGCAAGATGCAGCTGATGACATTTGCATATGGTTCAATGAAGCCCAGCCTGATGAAAGCCGAATTATTGGCACAAACAAACAAACTGGCTTGGTGATTTATGATCTTGATGGCACCGAAGTGGGTAAATATCCTGTTGGCAGGGTTAATAACGTGGATATAAGACAACGTATTCCCATGGAAGGAGATACAATTGACATCGTTGGAGCGACAAACCGATCTTACAATTCAATATCCCTGTTCAAAATGAAAGATGACGGTCAATTGGAGATCATTTCTTTGGATGAAATAATTTC
>CAYLTG010000111.1:2554-9979 GCA_964386225.1 uncultured Bacteroidales bacterium | reverse complement strand
CGTTGATAGGCTGCAGGTGTAAAGTCAGTAATGGCAAAGCCGAGCAGTACTAATTACCCGTAAGCTTTCAATTGTAATCCCTTGTATCTTAATAGTTTCCTGTGTTTTCTTTCATATATATGTCATTTTGATGAAACAGTCCGCCTTCGCCAAGGCTCCGGCGGATAAAGATCTTTTGGTGACTATAGCGGTGGGGTCCACCTCTTCCCATTCCGAACAGAGAAGTTAAGCCTGCCTGCGCCGATGATACTGCCTTACGGTGGAAAAGTAGGTCGTTGCCAATTTTCATAACCCTGAAGTGTTCCAACTTCAGGGTTTTTTTTTACCCTATCTTTACTATTTTTGGATTTATTTCGTTTTATCCCCTATGGTCCGGAAACTGTCTGTCCTCCTACTGCCCATCTTGTTGGCCGCCAACACGGCAATGACACAGGAACTGGACACCATCGGGATATTCCCCGATACCCTCAGGATCTCAAACACCGACCAGCTGCAACGACCACGAAACCTGCTCGATTCCGCCAAGGTCTACTATTTCCTGAACGACTTCGAGACCAGGGGGCCGCGCTTCCTCCAGGGCATTGACACCCTCATCACCAACGTCGAGAACTACGACCCGCCCACCCGGCCGGGGAACTACTTCGCAACCCTCGGAAACCCCGGACTGGCGCACCAGAACATGGTATACGACCCGCGGATAAAGAGCGGGTTCTACTTCGGGGTGGACAACTTCGACAAATACCTGTTTCATAACGACAGCATTCACCATTACTGGGTGGGCAGGCCATATACCCACGTATTCTTCATACAGGGCGCCAGGAGAGAACAGAACCTCCGCCTCGACCACTCCCAGAACGTGGCCAGCTGGTTCAACGTGGGCCTGCAGTTCGACTATGTGAACTCCCCGGGGTACTACCAGAACCAGTTGTCGGACGACAAGAATTTCGTATTCAAGACCCGCTTTCAGACCCGGGATTACCGGTACATGGTCCTGGCCAATTATATTCACAACAAGCTGAAACTGGAAGAGAACGGAGGCATCATCTACGACTCCGTGTTCGAGGACAACGTTTCGCCCGACCGGCGCGGCATACAGGTGCACCTGAACAACGCGGGCAATTTCTACAAGGAAAACTCCTATTACGTCAAGCAGCTTTTCAAACTGACCAAAAGACACCGATTCAGGGCGGATGACACCACCGCCCGCCAGGCATCGATCTTCGACAAAATCAACCCGGGCAACATCTCCCATTCGGTGCTCGTCTCCTCAAGGACCTTTCTTTACCAGCAACCGACCAGCGATAACCAGGGGTTCTACCAGTTCACCTACGACTCGGTCAACGGCACCTACGATTCCACGCGCATCTTCTCCGTCGAGAACCAGCTCTCGTGGACCAACAGCGACAACGCCAGGCGGCAGCTGTTCACCTTCACCTTCATGCTGCGGTTCCTTCATACCAACTACTCGGTGGATACGATCAAGAGCATCTACAACCAGCTGATCCCAACTGCCGAGGTGAAATTCCAGGTGTCCGAAGTCCTTCAAGTTGGGTTCTTCGGTGATTTCGTCACGGGAAACGCCAACGTGGGTGACTTCAACCTGGTGGGCAAGCTTACCCTCTCCACCAAATTGGGTGCACTGCGCTATGAACTGCACAATGCCAGCCAGGAACCGGGACGCCTCTACTCATTTTATTATTCCAACCATTTCCGCTGGCAGAACAACCTCAGGAAGCAATATTTCTTCATCAACAAGGCCAGCATCACCATCGATAACTTCACCGCCGGCCTCAACGTGTTTTCCGTGGAGAATTTCACCTATTTCGACCGGGAAGGCTTCCCTGAACAGATGAACAAGAACCTCCAGGTATTGCAGGTCCATGCCCGCAAGGTGTTCAATTTCGGCAACTTCAGCCTGGCCCTCCGGGCCTTCTACCAGAAAGGCTCGGACGACGAAGGGCTCCGCGTCCCGGAAGTGGTGGGCGACGGCTCATTCTATTACACCAACAACCTCTTCAAGAACGCCGCCGTCATACAACCCGGCGTGGACGTGCTGTACAACACCCCATACAATGCCTACGGCTACATGCCGGCCACCCGGGGATTCTTTGTCCAGGATGACAAAGAGGTCGGTAATTACTTCTATACCAATGTTTTTCTAAACCTGCAGATCAAGAGGGCCAGGCTTTTCATCATGTACCATAACCTGGGTTTCCTGTTTAGCGATTTCCGGTATTATACCGTGCCCGGCTACCCCATGAAAGACGGCGGGATCCGCTTCGGGGTTTCGTGGATGTTCTACGACTGATCCCAGAACCAGCCCTGGGAAAGGCCCTCCCGAGGATCAGATCACCTTGATCTGGGTCTTGTATCCGGCCTTGTAAAGATGCTGGTAGAAAAAGTTACCCTTGGATTCGGCCGAGTTGAAATCACTGATCAGGTGGGCCGGCACATCACTGAAATAACCGATGGAACCATCGTTGAAACCGATCTTCAAAAGCATGGTGTCCATGTCGTATTCGATAAAATACATGATCTTGGAATTCACATACTTTCGGTTCCTCTTCTGCTTGAAGGTATACATCTCTTTATAGAACAATTGTTTTTACCCAACTTTTATGACCGATGCTGAATGGATCGCGGGTCTGAATGCCGATCCTCATTTTCAGTCTCTTGCAATTTTACGGTAAAAACAGCCGAATTGTTCCAAATTCAATGCCTGAATTCTCAGGGGGAGGCATGTAGGTATTTGAGCGTCAATGCCTTACCGGATTCTTCAAATCCGATGGTGACCAGGAACAGCTGCCCCCCTTTCAGGCTGCCGAGGTCTATTTCCAGTTCGGTACCCTGTCCGTATCCCCGGAAGACCAATTGGCCGCCCACCGTGTGCACAAACACTTGGCTGATGCGCTCGGAGGCCTGAATCCGGAGTTCGCGGCCACCAGGCAGGGGTTGGAGTTGTACGACGGGTGCCTTCGCCCCGGCAACGGAATTGATCAGCTCTCCCCGGACAAAGATCTCGTCGATCTTGGATTTCCCATCTTCCAGGACATTTCCGCCCCCACCCGAAGCCTCGTTGGAGGTCATGAACCAGCGGATCATCACCTGTTCCAGGTCATCGCATTCCTGAGGGAGGGGGAACTGGTCCACGAAACTGGTCTCCCAGTCATTCTCCACGGTAATGTCGCCCCCCTCCAGGTCGGTCCAGGAGCCACCCCCGTCCACGCTGAACTGCAGTTTGAAAAACCTGGGGCCGGGGTCGTTGCCGCCCGATTGCTGCCGGGAGCTGACGGTGAGGTTCCAGAACCCTTCGGTGCTCAGGGTCACCACCCATCCTTTCTGGTCCATGCCGTCGTTCCATCCGCTGGCCTGGGCAGCCTTGGTGGTGAACCCGTTCTTGAGTTCGATAGCGGAGGTACCTCCCACGGTTATGATCTCCTGGGTGAGGTTGGCGCTCACACCGGTGTCGGCCGCCAGCCCGTTGGATGGGAAGGTCCAGCCGGCCACCATATGATTCTGCGCAACGGCCGTACCCAGTTGCAGGAGGCCGGCCAGGATAAGAAAGGTAAATGTTCTCATTGTGTGCTGTTTATTTGTTGAACATATAATTGATCTCGAACATGAAGAACCGGCCGGGGGAGAGATAGCCCTTCCGGTCGATGAATTGTTCATTGAAAAGGTCCTGGATGTCGAGGGAGGCCCGCAGGCCGCGCAAGATCTGCCGCGATAGCCGCAGGTTGACCACCTGGTAGCTGTCGATCACCTCGGTGTTCTCCTCGTCATACCATTGTTCGTCGGTAAAGCCATAATCGATGAAGAGGTCGGCGACCCTGTTCCTCCAGCTGAAACTCAGGTAAAACAGGTTCGCGGGCACCTCGTTCAGGTATTTGCCGGTCAGGTCCACCTCATCGGTCGACTGATAATCCAGTATCTTCGATTTGTTCCAGGTATAGGCGGCATGGACCGACATCCTTTCCCGGATCCGGAGATCGGCGCCAAGCTCCGCCCCGGCCACCTCCACGTCTGAGATGTTCTGCCGCTGATAGACGGGCACAGGGTCGTCGGAGCCGCTGTCGATGAAGTCGCCGGTGGCCACCAGGTACTGGAAATCGTTGCCGCGGGAATAGAATACGGAAGGTTTGATGAAGAGCCTGCCGAAAAGCTCCCAATCGAGGCCCCACTCGATACTTCGCAGCGTCTCCGGCACCAGGTCGGGGTTGGCGATCTTGAACCCCCTCCGGATCTTCCGTGATCCGGCCAGGTCGTCAAGACGCGGCGGCATGAACCCGGTGGAGGCGCTCAGGAAGGTCCTGAGGGAGGACCTGATCTCGTAGTTCAACGCCACCTTGGGGCTGAGCTGCAACCAACCGGAAGCCGGGAAAGATTGTGTTATCTCACCCGGAAATCCGGTTTTGCTTGTCGGATCGTTCACATCCAGCACGCCATCATAGAACCGCGCATGGTCGAGGCGGAGCCCTGCCACGACCCGGAAACGCCCGCCCCTGAAGCGGATCTCATCCTGTAGGAAGATCCCTGCAAAGAACAGGTTCCCCAGGGTATGGATATCGTCGGTCGAGGTCCTGTATATTTCCCGGTTGTCGAGGTTGCCATTCTTCAGGTCAACCCCTGCCGTAATCCGGTGGCTTCTCCCCAGGTTACCCGAGAGGGACAGCCAAAGCCCGTAGTCGTCCTTGTCGGTCTCCGTGTCGACAAGCTTGTACTCACCCGAATTGTTGACATTCTCATTCTGCCTGAAGTACCATTCATTGAGGTAGAAGACCTTCGCAATGACCTTCATTTTCCCGAGCATGCCTTTCCAGTCGACCCGCACATTATTATTGGTGAAACTCTCGAAACTGCCATCCTCCTCGTAGACCTTCAGCCCCGAACCCCGTTTGTCCTTGTAGAACCTGTAGTCGACCTCGAGCAAACTGTTGGCCGAGAACCGGTATCCCAGCATGCCGTTGGCATTGCCTTCGTAAAGGTAGGCATCCACGTTGATGGAATCGCTAACCTCCCCGGGCTCCAGGATATAACCGTCGCCCTGGCGGTAAAAGCCACCCAGTTTCCAATAAAGCCCTTTCGACTCCTTGATGTTGCTCCCGCTGAGGTTAACCTGTCCTTTGACTGTATTGTAAGTACCATAGCCGACATCGACGACACCCTCCAGTTTGTCGGCAGGCTTTCTCGTGATGATGTTGATCACCCCGCCCATGGCATTGTTGCCATAGATGGTCGATCCCGGGCCTTTGACCACTTCGATGCGCTGGATCTCCTCCGGCGTAACCATGTGCCAGCTGACCGTCCCCCCGGCGGTTTTGTTGAGGGGTATCCCGTCGAGGAGGATGAGGCTGCGGGAGCTTCCGGGCATGCCGCGCATGGTGACGCTGGCATTCCGGGAAAAGATGCCCCAGCTCCGGTTCACATTGATGCCGGGGATCCTCCGCAGCAGGTTGTCGGTGTTGGTGGCCGGGAATTCCTCGATGGTCTGCCGGTCGATGCGATCGACCCGCTGGGGTATGTCTTCGATGGATTGCTCCATGCGTGAGGCGGTGATCACGACCGAGGCCATCTCGATGGAATCGGGTTCCAGCAGGACCAGGATGACCTTGAAATCCTTTACAGGCATCGTGATGAGTGTGTCCCGGAAGCCTATGTGGGATATCCTGACGGAGACCCTGGGCGGGAACATCCCCTCGATCATGAAATTGCCCCTGGCATCTGCAGAGGTCCCTTTCTGAAGGCCGGGAAGCGTGACGCTCGCACCGGGCAGGGGCTCCTTCGTGCGGCTGTCGGCCACCGAACCGGTAAGGGACTGCTGCCCGAAAACCACTGCATGCGCAAGGAGCAGGAAGAGGGAGAGACAAATCCGGTATGGTCGGGATCCTGTCATTTGTCGGCCGGTTGGATTTTCACGTTGATGTTCACGGTACCGTCAACGGTGCCATCGGTCGCATTGACAAGGAAAAGGCCCAGCCTGCCCGCCTGGTTCCTGAACACATACACATCCCCTGCAGTCAGGTCCTTGGCTTTCCTCTTTCCTTCCGCATCGATGTACAATGCGATCATTGCCGAGTCGTTGACGACCTGGATGAAATCAGGGGCACCCAGGGAGGTCTTGATGTAGCGCGTGGTGTTGCGCACCGGCCAGTTGACCGGGGTCAGGTTCTCCGGGAATACGCCATCTTCGATGTTGGCCCCCGGCGAGGCGATGGTGAGCTGGTCGTCACCGTGATAGAACACCATGTCGATCAGCTGCTGATGCTCCTGGGCAGCCTCTAGGAAATAGACCTCCTGGCTGGAAAAGGAGAAAAAACCTCCCTTCTCAACGTTCTCCTGGGCACCCATGACGATGCCGCCGATCTCCTGGACCGGCCCGTACACCGATCCCGTGTCGGCCAGGATGTCGATAGAGATGGAATTCTCGCCGCCCATGCGGTCGCGGACGATGAAAGACCAGGTCTCGGCAGGTTCCGGTGATTTATAGAAGGTCCCTGACCAGGTCAGGTTCCCTGTATGCATGGCCGTATCAAAATAGCGCCTGGGTGCCTGGGCGCCAGCGGCCACCTGGATGTAAAAATTGGTCAGTTTTTCGGAACCTTCCTCCATTTCAAGCTTGAAGGCCATCTGGGTACCGGGAGTGACAACTGCTTCACCCGGGATATATCCGGGATCAGCAACCAGCCTGATGGAGGGCAGCACACCGGGCTCATCCTCGCTGCTGCAGGAAACAAGGAGAACTGCAAGGACAAAGGACATCAAGAGCCGATATGTTCTGTTAAACATATCGGGATCCATGAAAATACGCTCAGATGCTTTCGTGATGCACATTATTTCTTATCGATCCGTTTTAACAATGATTTTGTAATGCCTGAACCGGCAAAACCGCCGGCCATCCCGAACACGAAGAACCCGGCCAGGGGGATGAAATACCCGTGCCTGGCAAACGAACTGTAGGGGTAACCCGAAGCAAACTGGATGAAGAGCCTGCTGAGGGGGATCATCATGTAGGCAAGTCCTGACATCAGGGCCAGGACCAGCATCTGCCTTCTGAGGTCCCGGGTGAAGGAATAAATGACATCCACCAGGATACCGGGGAACATGTAGTTGATGCTCATGAACGGATCCTTGAACCCGAACACGGGGAAGAGAAGCACGAGCCCGATCCCCAGCGAGGAGACCGTCGACGCCCAGGGGATGCGCGATGCCACGCGCCCGGCCATCAGCAGGGCCATGAACTCAAGTCCGTGGTGGCCGGGCATGTTCAGGGGGGTCCGCAGCCGGGCATGCAGCAAGATCGCGACCGCCCCGATTCCGAAAAGCACCAGGTACTCCAGGGTGACCGGTATGCTTCCGCTAAGAGATGGTGCGGATATGTTCCTTTGCAATTGTTTTCCATCCATAATCTGCAAAATTAACTTTTTC
>CAYLTG010000111.1:0-2454 GCA_964386225.1 uncultured Bacteroidales bacterium | reverse complement strand
CCTTCGCCCTCATCCCCCATGTTGCGATCTCATTTGCGACACCCCGGAACGGTGCGATGCAGAGGCCGGCATCCGACCCGTCGGCGGCATGCTGCTTCAAGTACATGCCACAGAACCGGACCAGTTCCTGCTCCCGTTCCGTTACAGCATGGAGACAGGCAGCACTGTTCTGGGACGTATAGGCGATGTCCTTGTGCACGAACAACTGGTGGCGTGTGATGCCCCTCACCTGCCCGATCCCGTGTGCCTCGATCCGTTTCGCAAGCTGCCGCGAGAGAAAACCGGTTCCCCGACTCTCCTTGTTGTCCGTATCGTCGATACCGATAAGCAATTCCATGCAACTCGGGATTTTTGACAAATATATCTGATTATTTGTTAAGACGTGATTTAAATAATCAGTTACTCCTTTCACTGATCCGCCGGCTGCGGAAAGACCCCGAAAGGGATCAGCAGACTTTGGATTTAAGGAATAGATTCTTTATATTTGTAAGCATAACGCCCGCTGATAGCCCGGCCAACGGCGTGGGCAGAAGTCGTGGATCCAACCTTCAAACGGATGAAACTTTCAGGCACAGCCATTGCATTCACACTTTTGTGCACCTTGATCTCCCCTGCCTTGCAGGCGCAATGGACAGCGATCAGCACACCCGGTTACAATCCCCCCAACTCCGGGTGCACCTGGCGGTATTACCGGTCGGTGGGCGCCCACAGCATGATCTACTGGGGATACATGGCCAACTGCCCGTCCGGGAGCATGGGACAGTTCAACGAAAGCGAGATCTTCGAGTCGGAGAATGCGGGTGCAGGATGGAATTCACTGTTCTATCTCAATTCAATCGATGAAGCGGTCCAACACCTGGAATTTATCTCCGCTGACACAGGGTGTTTCATCCGGGGACCGTATAATGCATCCTTCGTTTACAGAACCTCGGACGGCCTTGAGAACTTTGAACAGGTGCCCGCGGAGGGGGATTTCATCATAGCGGACCTTGAAATGCTATCCTTCCAGGAGATCTTCATTGCCGACTGGAGTGCCAGGATCTGGCGCATGGAGGACGACACCCTCAGGATAGCCAGCGAACTTGGCCTGGACCTAAACTTGTTTGACAGGCCTGTCCTTTGCGCGGCATCAAGCCAGCACCTGTTTATGGTCTGCAGCCTGCAGGATGCGAATGAAGCTGTGACCGACCTGATCGTGCGCTCGACAGATGGCGGCACAACATGGGATACCAGCTATCTTTCGGCATCGGCATCCCTGAACGACATTAAGTTCGTCTCAGAAAGTACCGGGTTTGCCGTGGCCGACAACGGCATCATCCTGAAGACAGAAGATACAGGGGAATCCTGGCTGGTGAAAGACTCCGGCATCCAGGCGGACCTTTTTTCCATCGACTTCAGGGACCCCGACACCTGGCTCATCGGCGCACACGGCACGATGCTGATCACGTGGGACGGCGGTGAGACTTGGCAATCGAAGTACAGCCCGAACCAGGGCGTTAACAATAACGTTCATTTCCCTGAAAAAGATAATACCGTGTACGTCGGCCTTTCCCCCGTGTGGAAAGCGGAAATTGACGAACTGACAGGTTGGAATGGGACCGGGATCACGAACGAGCGCTTTACACTGGCTCCGAACCCGGCCCGGGACTTCTTCATCCTGTCCGCACCAGGGACCGTATCATACTTCAATGTAAAAATGCTCGACGCCTGCGGACGGGTCATCAGGGAGTTTCGTTCCGATGAACCCCGGGTGACAATCGAATGCCGGCGGATGCAAAGCGGTTTCTACTTCCTCGTCCTCTCGTGCGAACGACAGGAGCAGGTCATCAAACTTTTCATCCGCTAAGGGCCCTAATTTCCCTATATTTGAGCCTCAAATCAACAAACCATGCGATTTTTCAGTGGTTTTGAAAGGGTCATGCGGTCGTTCTTCCCATCGACCTTCACCATTGCGGTCGTGCTTACCCTGGTGACGGTGCTGCTGGCACTGTTCATCACCGACCCGGTGGATCCGTCATCATCCGCCAATCCCGTGCTCAGGGAAGTGGCCTCCGACCCACTTTCCAATTCCGGCAATCACCTCCTCCAGATCCTGGGGTTCTGGTATGTGGGACTCTGGAATACCGGCCTGCTGGCCTTCGCGGTACAGATGATGCTCATCCTGGTCCTGGGCTACGTGCTGGCCTCCACCAGGCCGGTACGGGCACTCATCGGCAGAACGCTCAAATACGCAACCTCCACTGCCAATGCCGTTTTCCTGGTCGCCTTCCTCACCATCCTGCTCAGCCTGTTCAACTGGGGCCTGGGCCTGATCTTCGGGGCCATCTTCGCCAGGAAGGTCGGTGAAAATGCCAGGATAAAAAATCTTCCCGTCAACTATCCGATGGTGGGTGCCGCCGGCTGTGCAGGGCTGATGGTCTGGCACGGAGGCATTTCGGGGTCGGCTCCGCTCAA
>CAYLTG010000110.1:0-10057 GCA_964386225.1 uncultured Bacteroidales bacterium | reverse complement strand
AGTGCTCAAATACCTTGAGCAGTTCATTGGCCCGCTTCACGACGGTCTGCGGCATGCCGGCCATCTTGGCCACATGGATGCCGAAGCTGTGTTCGCTGCCGCCGGGCATGATCTTCCTGAGGAAGATGATCTGGTTGCCCACCTCTTTGATGGAGACATGGTAGTTCCTGATCCTGGGGAAGGTGGCTGCCATCTCGTTCAGTTCGTGGTAGTGGGTGGCGAAGAGCACCTTGGCCCTGAACAGGGGGTGTTCGTGGAGGAATTCGGTGATGGACCAGGCGATGGAGATGCCGTCGTAGGTGCTGGTGCCCCGGCCGATCTCGTCGAGGAGGATCAGGCTGCGGCTGGAAAGGTTGTTGAGGATGCTGGAGGTCTCGTTCATCTCCACCATGAACGTCGATTCCCCCAGGGTGATGTTGTCGGATGCCCCGATCCGGGTGAAGATCTTATCTACGATGCCGATGTTCGCCTGTTCGGCCGGGACATAGCTGCCCATCTGGGACATCAACACGATGAGGGCGGTCTGCCTCAGCAAGGCGGACTTGCCCGACATGTTGGGCCCCGTGATGATGAGGATCTGCTGGTTGTCGTTGTCCAGGACGATGTCGTTGGGAATGTATTCCTCCCCGACGGGCATCTGGGTCTCGATCACCGGGTGCCTGCCGTTCTTTATCTCGAGCCTGTAAGTGTCGTTCACCTCCGGCCGGCAGTAGTTGTTCGCAACCGCGAGGTCGGCAAAGGACATGAGCACGTCGAGTTTCCCCATGACCTGGGCATTCAGCTGGATCGGTTCGATGAACTCATTGAGTGATTGGACCAGGTCGTTGTAAAGGGCCTCCTCCAGTTTCAGGATCTTCTCCTCGGCGCCGAGGATCTTCTGCTCGTAATCCTTCAGTTCCTCGGTGATATAACGTTCCGAATTGGTCAGGGTCTGCTTGCGGTGCCACGATTCCGGCACCTTGTCCCTGTGGGTGTGGGTCACCTCGAGGTAATACCCGAACACGTTGTTGTAGCCGATCTTCAGCGAGGTGATCCCGGTCCTTTCACTTTCCCTTTTCTGGATCTCGAGGAGGTAGTCCTTTCCGGAATAGACGATCCGCCGCAATTCGTCCAGGTCTTCCGAAATCCCTTCCAGGATCACGTTCCCTTTGCTGACGAGTGCCGGGGGATCGGGTTGGAGGGTCTTGGCAATGAGTTCAATGGTCTTCGCCAGCGGGTTCAGCTGGTCGAGCAGCGTGTCCAGGGCCTTGTTGCCCGACCGGGAATAATTCTCCCGGATGGCGCCGATGGCCTCGAGCCCTTCTTTGAGCTTGATCAGTTCCCTGGGGTTGATCTTGCCGATGGACACCTTGCTGACCAGACGTTCCAGGTCGCCGATACCCCTTGCCCGGGTTTGCAGGTCCTGCAGGTTGTCGCGGTTTTCCACGAAGTGCCCGACCACTTCGAGCCGGGTCTGTATGGCGGCCTTGTCCTTCAGGGGCAGTACGATCCACCGCTTCAGCATGCGCGATCCCATGGGGGTGGCGGTCCTGTCGAGGATCTCGATGAGGGTGACGGCCTTTTCGTTGAAGGAGTGGATGAGCTCGAGGTTCTGTATGGTGAACTTGTCCAGCCACACATAATGCTCCTCTTCGATCCGGGCGATGTTGGTGATGTGGTCGAGCCTGTTGTGGTGGGTCTCCTTCAGGTAATGCAGGATCACCCCGGCGGCGACGATGCCCAGCTTATGGTCTTCAATGCCGAAGCCTTTGAGGGAGGTGGTACCGAACTGTTTCAGCAGCAGGTCCCTGCCGAATTCTTCGGTGAAGATCCACGACTCGAAATGATGCACAAAGTGCCGGTCGCCGAAGGTCTCCCTGAACTCCCTTAATTTGTCCTTTTGAATGATCACCTCGCTGGGTTTGAGGCTCTGGACGATCTTGTCGATGTAGTTGATGCTGCCCTGCGCCACCAGGAATTCGCCGGTGGAAACGTCGAGGAGGGCGATGCCCGCTTTGTTCGGGAAGAAATGGATGCTGGCGAGGAAGTTGTTCCTGTTGTTCTCCAGCACGTTATCGTTGAAGGTGACGCCCGGGGTCACAAGTTCGGTAACGCCCCGCTTGACGATCTTCTTTGCCATCTTGGGGTCTTCGAGCTGATCGCAGATGGCCACCCGCTGCCCGGCGCGCACCAGCTTGGGCAGGTAGGTGTCGAGCGAATGATGCGGGAAGCCGGCCAGGTCGACAAAAGAGGCTGCCCCGTTGGCCCGTTTGGTCAGGACGATGCCCAGGATCTTTGAGGCTTTCACCGCATCCTCGCCGAAGGTCTCATAAAAATCCCCTACCCGGAAGAGCAAAAGGGCATCCGGGTATTTGGTCTTGATGGCGTTGTACTGCTTCATCAATGGCGTTTCCGCGATCTTGTCCGTGTGCTCTTTGCCAGCCATATCACCAACAAAAATATAACTATAAATCGGAAATTTCCGGAATTTTAATTCACAGTTTCCGCGTCCTTGTTAATTTTGCATAAATCCCTGAAGATGAAAAAACTGAAGAATGAAGAGCTGGACCGGCTCTCGGTATCCGCTTACAAGGATGCCGAAAAGGTGCCGGTGGTCGTGGTCCTCGACAATGTGCGGAGCCTCAACAACGTGGGCTCGGTCTTCCGGACCTCCGATGCATTCCGGGTCGCCCGCATCTACCTGTGCGGGATCACGGGCACTCCTCCCCACCGGGAGATCAGCAAGACCGCCCTGGGCGCCACCGACAGCGTCGACTGGCAGTATGCAGGGACCACCCGCGAGGCGCTTCTCGAACTGAAAGGGGCGGGGTTCACCGTCCTGGCGGTGGAACAGGTGGATCAAAGCGTCTCCCTCGAGGCATTCCAGCCCGACAAAGAGGCCCGGTACGCCTTCGTATTCGGAAACGAGATCCAGGGTGTTTCGTCCGATCTGCTCACCATCGTCGACGGGTGCATCGAGATCCCCCAGTTCGGGACCAAGCACTCGTTCAACATCACCATCAGCGTGGGCATCGTGCTTTGGCATTATTTCCTCACGACCCGCGCCTGAAGTTGAACCGGGGGGCATAAAAATGAAAAAGGCTGCAGTGATGCAGCCTTTTTCGAAAAATTATCAGATGTTTTATTTGACTATATTCATGAACTCGGGGTTCGCGTAGTACTTCATGAACTCCCTGTCCTCTTTGGCAGTCTGTGCATAAGCGGGTTCGCCTTCAACAGCTTTCTTCAGGTTCTCGAACACCATGTTGTCGTTGTCGGTCCTGGCACCGATCACAGCCTGCAGGTAATAAACCTCGGGCGTTTTCTCGGCGCAGTTCAGCGTGGAGGTGGCTGCGTTGTAATTGCCGGCCAGCGTATGGGCGAGGGCGAGGTTGTAATCGCACTTCTTGCTGCTGAAGGAGTTGATGGCGCCGTTGTAGTTGCCTTCGGCCACCTTGACGATGCCCATGTTGTAGCTTACGTCGACCCCTTGCTTCTGGGCAGCCATATAATCATCCTTGGCGGTTTTGAAGTCCTTTTTCTTGGAGGCCATGGCGCCGTTGTTGTTCAGCACGATGCCGTTGTCGCCGGCGATCGATTTGGCCTTTGCGAAATAGGTGTTGGCGGCCTGGTAGTCCTCAAGTTCGACACAGGCATACCCGGCGTTGTTGTAACCCCTCCAGTCGTTGGGGTATTGGTTGATCACAGTCTTGTAGATGCTCAGCTGTGCGTTGGGGTCGTCGGTGAGCGTGGCTGCATAGAGCATTTCGTTGACGGACAATGAATCGGGGGCCGAGGTGGCATATTCGGCGATCTCCTCGTCCGAGAGCGACGGCTCGAAGCAGTTCACGGCGATCTCGGCGCGGCGCAGCGGCGGCAGCAACTCATCCTCGATCTCCTTGTAGATGAGTGTCATGTTCCTGATCTCCTGCTCGCGCTTGGCCGGATCGGGCTGCGAGTTGACCACGTTGGCGATGATGTTCTTGTCTTTGATGTCGGATGCCTGCAGGGCCTTCATGAAACCGTCCCAGTCTTCGCCGTTGGCGGCGAGTTTGAACTCGAGCTCCTGTTCGAGTTCCTCTTTCGGCACGCCCAATTCCTTGGCCTTGGCCCGGATGTATTTGTCATACTCCTTGCGGGTATAGCTTTCGGCCGATTCGCTCCTGCGCTGTGACAGGCCCTGGTTGAACGACTCCTCACCCTCGGGCGATGCCCAGGCGTTGATCGTTACATCCCTGACCTCCCAGCCCCTTTCGATGAATGATTTCATGCCCGAGAGCCCGGCTTTGGCCTCGTCGGTCTTGTTGAGCGCGTAGTTGAAGTTCAGGTCGTGCCTGTTTACGACATAATAGATCGTTCCTGATTCGGTGACGACCACGTCCCTGACATATCCATGGTCGGCCACGAGGATGTTCTCATTGTTGTTCATACGCCTGGAGGTCATGATCAGACCGTCGGCGATCTTGCGGTCGCCCAGCGAGTTGGGTGTGCGCCCTTTCACGGATGACATGGGTTCCACGCGCAGTTCGCAAACATCCATCCCCGGCTCGTATTTCACCTTCGTGGTGTAGGTGAACGATCCGCCGGTGGCGGGCATCATGACGGCACCCGGCTTCATATACTCCTCGGGAACTTCTTCTCCCTGCAAGTACATGGTCTCGAGGGGCTTCGACTGGTCGCCGTAGACAAGCACCGGGGTGAAGTCGACAACCGCTTTCTTATTGAAGGACTCAGGCACGTTGCCATGGATCACGACAGGGATGGAATCTCCCTCGAGGGCCAGCATGGAGGGCTCGGTATCGATCTGCATCTTGGCGCCGGCCTTTGACTTCCAGAAGCTGTATCCTACGCCAAGGGAGGTGTAGAAATAGGCATCGGTGTTTTCGCCGGAGATGTACCCGTCCAGCTTATCCCCGTCGATGACGCGGAAAGTGGTTTCCAGGTTGAGGTCCCAGCGGTCGCTCAGCCTGAAGTCGATACCACCGCCGATGGGGATGGTCGTCTCCGTGGTGTTCTCATACCCTTCGTTGACGGGGTACTCGTCGGTGGTCGCCGTGGCCAGTTTGTAAGCCTGCGAATCGAATCCGAGGAACCCGATCCCGGTGGTCCCGTAAATGTTGATGAGCCTCGGCTTGTAGCCGCCGATCAGGTTTGAGAAACTGACCGTGGTTCCCAGGAGGAACTCCTGCATGTCCGTCTCATACCTCATATTTTTGGTGTCCTTGCCGCTCTGGCCCTGAAGGCCGCCCATGAAGTAGGAACCGTAGACTCCGAACACGGGGCTGATGTGCTTACCGAGACGAAGGCCGCCGCCAAACGTCACACTTTCGCCAGTGAGCATGTCACCCTGCCAGTTTCCTTCCAGGATGTCACCGTAACCCTGTGTGATACCTCCGTTCAGGTTGAGGTACCATTGGTAGATCAATTTATCACTTCCTTCCTCCCTGTTGGCATTTTGGGCAAAAAGCGCTGTTGGCATCAGGATTACCAACGCAAATGCTAACACCTTAGAAACAATCTGATAATTTTTTTTCATAGTGATTAAATTTAACAATAATTATTATCGTGCAGTCAAAGGGTTCTACTTGGCCTATTCTCAGCATGTTTTTTCAAAAATATAAAAAAAAAACAAAAGTAAGCGACAAAAAGTTAAATTAAATTGCCAGAACTTCCTTCCCTAAACCAATTGAATTAACCTCTTTCGAACCATAAATTACAACGTTTCCATGGTTTGTTTCACTTTGAACGATCGCTTTCGAAGGCGGCTTGCGTGAATCAAAGTCCTTGAAATCGTGTGCTTTTACTTGTATTATATTAGTTTTGATATTGTTGAAGATACGCCGTTGCGATCTGCTCGCCAATGACGTCCTTCAATTCAGAGGATAAAAGTACAAAAACTTTTGGTTTTGAGAAATTTTTAAATTTCTGCCTGATTTCTATTGAGCGGCTCAGAAAGTGATGCGGTGCACGCCCGGAGCATATTCCTTGAAAATGACAGCACAGATCCTCCGGTAATCGGACCCGGAACCGACGAAGTCGAGCTCCTGCGCGTCGACGATCAGGATCCTGCGGCCGGATATATTCCGGAAATAATCGAAGTAGCCTTGTTGGATCTTTTCCAGGTATGCGGCCTGCATGTCCTGCTCGTAGCTCCTGCCCCGGTTCCTGATGTTCCGCAGCAGGTTGGGGATGTTGTTGTAGAGATACACGACCAGGTCAGGGCGGGGAAGGGAGGCGCTGATGATGTCGAAGAGCCTGGAATAGAGCGTGTATTCATCCTTTTTGAGGGTCTGCCTGGCGAAGATCAGCGATTTGTCGATGAAATAGTCCGCCACGGTGAAGGGGCTGAACAGTTGCCCGGACCGGAGTTCTTCCTTCAGTTGCTGGAACCTGTCGGCCAGGAACGACATCTCAAGCGGGAAAGCATACTGGTCCGGGTCCTGGTAGAACTTGGGGAGGAAGGAATTGTCCTCGAACCGCTCGAGGATCATCCGGGCCTGGTGGTCCCGTGCGATCTGCTGGGCCAGGGATGTTTTCCCGGACCCGATATTCCCTTCGATCACAATGTAATTGTAGATCATCGGCTTCTCCTTGTTTTCAGCAGGTGGCGAAAAGTTTGACCTGCAGGCGGTCGCGGCAGTCCCGGTTCAGGGTTTCCATGTCCACCTGCAGGAGCGGATGTTTCAGTCGACCGGATATCTCGGCCATCGGCACGAGCGTGAACTTCCGCAGGTGCATCCGGGGGTGGGGGATCTGGAGCTCCTCTTCAACCAGATTCAGGTCGTCGTACACAAGGATGTCGATGTCGATGACCCGGGACTCGTACCCTTCGGACCTTTTCCTCCTGCCCAGCCGTTTTTCGATGTCCTTCACCGCGCAGAGGACCTCCAGCGGCGCAAGGGCGGTCTCCACCCTGACCACCTGGTTCAGGAACGGGGTGGATGCCTCGAAACCCCAGGGCTCTGTTTCATAGATGGAAGAGGACTCGAGCACTTTCCCCACATCCTTTCCGATGCTCCCTGTGGCCGCAGCCAGGAAATGCCTGCGGTCGCCCGCATTGCTCCCAAGTAACAAATGTATGATGGCCATCGCCGGAATAATGGAAAGTGCAAAAGTACGATTTGCACGGGAATACGAAACACCGCGAATCAAATAATTGAAAAGAGTGGAGCCCGCAAACCGATTTTTTAGCTAATATTGTTAGGCAAAACAATGGATCGCACCCTGCCGGCGCCGGTCCGACCAGATGATTTTTCAACCTGTTAATCACACGTCCCATGAAAGAATTCTTCAAGTTCATGTTCGCATCGATGCTGGGGTTCCTGCTGACCTCCGTCATCCTTTTCTTCCTTCTCATGGCCTTCGTCATGGCCATGGTCTCTTTCACCCAGCCCGCCGAGGTGGTGGTGAACGACCCCTCCGTGCTGCACCTGAAACTCGACTACGAGATCCCCGACAGGGGGTCGACCATGCCGTTCGATTTCAGTTTCTCCCTCAGCTCGTTCAAGACCAGGCCGGGTCTTAAGGAATTGCTGGAGGTGATCAGGAAGGCCGGAACGGATGACCGGATCAAAGGGATTTACCTCGACGTGAGTGACATGCCATCGGGTCTTGCCACCTTGAATGAGATCAGGGATGCCCTTGCGGATTTCAAATCACAGGGGAAATTCGTTTATGCGTATGGCGAAATGTATTTCCAGAAGGCCCTGTACCTTTCGACGGTGGCCGACAAGATCTTTGTCAACCCGGAAGGCCTTGTGGAACTCAAGGGCTTTTCGGGCAATGTGGTCTTCATCCGCGGATTGCTGGAGAAACTGGAAATCGATCCCCAGGTGATCCGACACGGGAAATACAAGAGTGCCGTGGAACCGTTGCTGCTCGACAAGATGAGCGATGAGAACCGGGAGCAGACCCTGGCCTTTGTCCGGTCGCTGTGGGCGGATGCGGCGGCATCCATTTCCGACGGGCGGGAGATGACGGATGAAAAGGTCAACGACCTGGCCGACAAGCTCCTGGTCCAACGCACCAGCGAGGCCTACATGCACGGCGTGGTGGACTCCCTTCTTTATTTCGACCAGTTCCTCGGCATGCTGGCCGACCGGATCGGCGTGGAGGTGATCCGGGAGGAGCACCTCATCACCCCCTCCAAATACGAGGATGCCGCTGTTCCGGGGATGGTGAGAAAACGCAGCAAGGACAAGGTGGCAGTGGTGTTTGCCTCGGGCGATATCGTGCAGGGGGAGGGGAGCCAGGATGTCATCGGGGCCGACAGGATCGCCCGGGCCATCCGCAACGTCAGGCTGGATGAGGATGTGAAGGCGCTGGTTCTGCGGGTGAACTCCCCCGGGGGCGACGGCCTGGCATCCGACGTCATCCTGCGCGAGGTGAAGCTCACCGGCCTGGAGAAGCCCGTGGTGGTGTCGATGGGCAACCTGGCTGCCTCCGGCGGGTATTACATTGCCTGCGGGGCCGACAAGATCATGGCCAGCCCGACCACCATTACAGGTTCCATCGGCGTGTTCGGCATGATCCCCAACTTCGGGGAGATGTTCAACAACAAGCTGGGAATCACCTTCGACGGGGTCAAGACCAATGAGAATTCCGATTTCATAAGCGTGACGAAGCCCATGTCGGAATACCAGAGGCAGGTCATACAGGACGAGATCGACCGCTTTTACACCACCTTTGTGAACCACGTCTCCGCGGGCAGGGACATGAGCTATGAAGCGGTGGATGCCATTGCCCAGGGCCGGGTCTGGTCGGGGCGCGATGCGCTGGCGATCGGCCTGGTGGATGAGCTCGGCGGCCTGGAGGCTGCCGTGGAGGCCGCCGCAGGGCTGGCGGAGCTGGAAGATTACCGCGTCGTCGACTATCCCGAAATGAAGGAGCCCCTCGAGCAGATCATGGAGGACCTCATGGGCGGGATGCAGGCGAAGTTCCTGGCCGATGAGCTGGGCCCCTATTACAGGTACTACCGGTACATCAAATACATCGAACAGGGCAGCGGCATTCAGGCCAGGCTTCCGTTCGAGATCACCATTGAATGAGGAAAACCACGGAAGGCCATCCGGCGGGTGCCTGCCGGAAAACGGGTCAGAGGAAGACGATCTCGTCGATCACCTCCCCGCCCACGGATTTGTTGAGGGTCTCGACAAGTGCGGACCGGGCATAGGAGAGCTCGTTCCTGAGGGCCGGCGATTTGAGCCTGACGTAAAGCGTCCTTTTGCGGATGTAGAGGCTTTCGGTGTTACCAGCCACGTATTTCCCGGCGACCTTGTCCCAAGAATGCACCAGCCTCGACTCCTGGAGGCCGTCCTTCAGCCTGTAAGCGTCGAGAAGTTCATGGATGGCTTCCTTCAATGTCTGTTCGTTGGATTTCTTCATGGCATGGGCTGTTCTAGTTCCGTGAACGTCCCGCCGCTGATCTCGAAGATCTTGTGGTCGGTGTTCACCTCCAGGAAAATGGCTTCGATCCGCTCTTTCTGGGTGTCGGTGATGAATACCTGCCCGAAATTGTTCTCATTCACCAGCTCGATGATCTGCTTGACGCGGCTGGGGTCCAGTTTGTCGAAGATGTCGTCGAGCAGGAGGATGGGCTTGAAACCCTTGATGTCGCGTGTGTATTCGAACTGTGCAAGTTTGATCGCCACGACATAGGATTTCTGTTGCCCCTGGGAACCGTATTTTTTGATGGGATACCCGTTGATGGAGAACAGCAGGTCATCCTTGTGCACGCCGGCCGTGGAATATTTCACCGCGCGGTCCCGGTCGACAGAGATGGCCAGCAGTTCATCCAGCGGACGCTCGTTGAGTTGCGATTCGTATGCTATGGTCACGGTCTCCCGGTTGGAGGAGATGAAGTCGAAATATTGCTGGAACAGGGGGGCGAAGGCCTCGATGAACTCCTTCCTGACGCTGTGGATGCGTTCCCCGAGCCTGACCATCTGCCCGTCCCAGATCTCAAGCGACGACCGGTCGTAATACTGGTGATCCGAAAAACTCTTCAGCAGCATGTTCCGCTGGAGCAGCACCTTGTTGTAATTGATCAGGTCGTCGAGGTACACCTTGTTGAACTGGC
>CAYLTG010000109.1:2529-10126 GCA_964386225.1 uncultured Bacteroidales bacterium | reverse complement strand
AATTGCAACCCACCCGCTAAATTTATATTTTTACCGGTCAACTTTTCGCTGACGATCAACCATGAACAATGCTTTTACGTTTCTTAACCAGGCAGGAAAAGCAAAGTGGGAAACGCCATTGAACATTGCGCTTTTTATCCTTTTGTGGACGTACCTGTGGATAAGGGCCAATACTGTGTTTTATGCCTCCGATGAACTTGTTTCCAAATGGGGCTACATGATCTCATGGAATCCCTTTCCGTACCAGGGTTTTTTAAGCGGCAACAATCATTTTCTCCACAGTTTTCTCGGAGGGTTGTTTATCCGGTTGTTTCAATCAGATGACATCCTGGTGGTCCGGCTTGCCAGCCTCCTTTCATTCCCACTTTATTTTTGGTCGATTGCGGGCCTCCGAAAATTCTTCCAGGAAACAGTCAATTTTTATCTCCTATTGATTACGCTTTCCTGCACAGCTTTTGTTCTTGAGTACTTCGGCCTGGCAAGAGGGTACGGGATCTCACTGGCTTTGTTAGTGTTTGCCCTGCAACAAACCCTTCTCTTTTTCATTCATGGAAAAGCCATGCATTTTCTGCTGTCTGCGCTGGCCTGGGTGCTGTCTGTTTACGCAAACCTCACATTACTCCCTGTGGCCCTTGCCGGTTTGATCTATTTAGCCATTTTTCTGTGGAGGGAACGAAATACGAAATGGCTGTCTGTGATTGTCCTGGCCCTTTTACCAATGGGTTATATCATTAAGTACGCCTTTTATCTAAAGCAGGCCGGGGAGCTCAATTTTGGCGGCCAGGAGGGGTTCGTCAGCGACACAGTGCATTCGATTGTTCCATATTTATGGAATGCGAACCATTTTTCGGTAGATGCCATTTTAATTGTTGCAAGCCTGTCGATCGCACTCACGATGATCCTTATCCTGATACGGACCAGGAATCCATTCAACATTCATATCGTTTTTCCTTTGTTCTTTGTACTGGCAGTTGGAAGCATAGTGCTTCAGCACTGGATTTTAGGAGTGGACTTCCCTTTGAACAGGGGGGCCATTTACCTGGTGGTATTGTTCTTTTCCGGTCTTAGTTTTACGCTGGATCATTGGAAGAACAAATGGATGGGTTATCCCGTTATCTTATTGACCCTGTTCTTTTTCGGGTTGCATTTCAATTTTAAAATATCCATCTATTATTATTATGAACATTACGATGAAGCATTATTGACCAACATAAAGGATGAGGTGTACGGAATTCCTCCCAGCACCGGAGGCCGGAACCATCGCCTTGACCATGCAGTATCCCGGGAGAAAGAACTCCCGCTCAGGGCATTTCAGCTGGCGAAATACCCTTCAGACACCCTGGTCGACTATATTGTCACCTACGAAAAAGCCAGGCCCGATGCAAAGAATTTATATCATGTACTTCACCAGGATAAAATTTCAGGACTCACCCTGTACGAAAGGAATTCCTTCCTTTCCCGCAAAAAGGCAGATGAGCGATTTGTACCCATAGGCGGCAATGATGAATACTTCGGCATCTATCTCGAAAAACTGGATCGGCCTTTATTTTTCAGGTGTTCCGGTTTTCTAGAGGACATGACCATCTACAAGGAGACCTTCCTGGTGTTCACCGCCGAAAATGGCGACAGCCGCCAGCCCTCCTATTATCATGCGGTCTCATTCAACGAGTGCAGCGTTATCCCGGAAGACGGAAAAGTAAGTTTCGATTTTACGTTTGCCGTGAATACCTATGCGGAGGCCGATCAGGTAAAGGTGTATTTGTGGAACAAGGAAAGCCAGAAACAACAAGGGGAAATCAAGCTGGAGGTTTATGAGATCCGGTAACCCACCACCACCGGAGGGGAGGTTCATTTTCCAGAGTTGAATTTCCATTTTCCAATTTCCATTTATTTGAAAAATGGAAAATGCCCCAAACGTATCCCCTTGGGGCATTTCCCATACGGCATTATCCGTTTTCCCCGCGGCAGAGCGCAACAACTACCCCGTGCGATGGCAACTCAGGCCCCCTTCTCCGGGAACTGGTCGATGAACCCGACAAGTGAATCCGTGTTTCCCAGATCGATCTTCCTCGCCAGACGTTGCCGCGCTTTTTTCACCCCGGCGTAGCCGATGCCCAGGATATCCGCTGTCTGGCTCAACGTAAATCCCAACTTGATCAACATCACCTGTCGCAGGTCCCCTTCCGTCAGGTGGTGAAATCTTTCTGAAAAGCGCTCGATAAAATCCTGATGGACACTGCGGAACAAGGTCTTGAACTTGATCCAGTCCTCCTTGCTCAGAATTTTCATTTTGCGAAGCTGGAGCTCCGTCCCGCTTCCGTCCATGTCCAGGTCTTCCTTGTTGGTCTGATTGAATTCCTGCAGGAGATTTTCGATCAGCTTGTTCTTTTCCTTGATCCGTGCCGCGAACACCCGCAGTTCATTCCTGTTCTGTTCAATCTCCCGCCTTGCCTGCTGGAGCTTCAGCTCGGAGATCTCCTTGTCTTTCCTGTTCTTGATCCGCTTCCTGTTAATGACCAATAGCAAGATGGCCGAAACGGATACGACCGAAATAATGATCAGCAGATTCTGCAGGTTCGCCGATCTTTTTTGCTCTTCTGCGAAGGCTAGTTCCTTCTCCAGCTTTTCCAGGTTGTACTTTGTTTCCAGGGTGGATAATTTCGCATAATTCTCCTGGTTGAACACACTGTCGGTCATCGACTTGTACGGCTAGTAATTGTCGCAGGCGGCCTTGACATCCCCGTTCTTATAGTTCAGTTTGTACAGCAGCAGGGCCGCGTCGGCAATTTCGCTGTACCGGTTCAGGCCCTGCGCCATTTCAAGGGCTTTGTTGATGTAATACCGGGAGGAGTCATAGATGCCCCGGTCAAAATAGTGATTGGCGAGTGTGTTATAGCTCGTGGCGATCCGCTTCGAGTCTTTCAGGGTGCGGGCAAGGGTCAGGGACTTGAAGAAATACCCGAGGGCCTCATCCGGTTTTTGCTGGCTGTTCTTGATCATCCCGATGTTGTTGCAGGTCGTGCATAACCCCGGGAGGTTTTCCTGGCTGGCATATAATCCGGCGGCCTTTTCATAATAGCCGAGCGCCCTGTCATGATCCTCCATGGCATCATACACCACCCCGAGATTGTTGTAAATGATGGCTATTTTACCCTGCAGGTCGCCCTTCACCGCGATCTCCAGCGCCTTTTTGCTGTATTCCTCCGATTTCTCATAGTTCTGCTGCGACAGGTAGATATAACCCAGGTTGAGCAACAGGGTCGTCATCCCCACCTGGTCCTCTATCTTCTCGAAGATCTTCAGGGCCTGGAACGCATACTCCGAAGCCCTGTCATAATCCTCCAGGGCGACATAAAAGAAAAGCAGCCGGTTGTATGACGAGGCCAGGTTGAAGGGATCGTCAGAATCAAGGCTCAGCTCAAGTGCCCGGTACAGGTACTTCCTGGCGGTGATGTAATCCCCGAGGTTGGTGTAACCGGTACCCAGGAATTTGCAGGCATCGATCTGCCCCTGCTCAAAATCAAGCTCTTCTGACAGCATCCTCGCCGAATCGGCGAACAGGATGGACTTTTCATAATCGATGCGGCCATAGATCTTGCTGATCCTGTTATAAATATCCACCCGGCCGGTATCCTGGCCGGTGCGGATCAGCTCCCGCTGCAGGCTGTCCAGCTTCTGAAGGCTTTGCGCGCCGGACTGGACGATGACGCAGAAGAGAACGATCGCGGCAAGGCTTCTCTTTTTCATGAATTCGTTCAATAGCATACACAACATCAATTCACCGGTCGGCAATTCCAAAGGTAGGCAATTCCGCGCAAAGGCCCTGCCGCATCTTCGGAGGCAATTGTCCCCCTAGTTGTCGCCTGCTTATATTTGACCGGTATGCACCCTGTGGTTTTATTTGCAGATGATTCTGTCCGAATGAACGAAACAACAACATCATACCCACAACAAACACGAAAGGAAATGAAAAAACTCTCCACCAGGAACACGAACCGGATCACCTTCATCTTGTCGCTTATGATCATGCTGGGGGTCGCCGTGAGCGAGCATGCATCCGCACAGGCCACAGCCACAGGCCAGTCCAAGGAAATCCTTCTTTCTGAGGACTTCTCCGCGGGGCTGGTGCCCCCGGCCGGCTGGACAGTGGAAGGCGGCGGCAATTCAAGCTGGGCACTCTATCAGTCCAACGACGCCGGCGGCGAGATCCCAGAAATGTACTACCAGGGCTGGATCGCCTTTACAGGCACATCCAGGATGGTGTCCCCGGAAATAAATACCGCAGGCATCGCCGGCCTGATCGTGGAATGGAAACACAAGATCCTCAACAGCTCAAACCCCAATGTCACCCTGAAGGTCGAGACCACCAGCGACGGCACCACCTGGAACGAGGTGTGGATTTGGTCGAGCACCGGGTTCATCGGGCCCGAGACCACGGTCCTCCCCATCACGAACAGCGACGTCGGGTCGGAGAACTTCCGGTTCGCCCTCACCTTCGAGGGCAGTGCCGGCACCGGCTTTAATTCCTGGCGCGTGGACGACATCGTCCTGTCGACCCTCTCCGCCAACGATGTGGCCGCATCCGTGCTGCACCTCTCCCCCCAGATACCCGCCGGGAGCACCGTTGTCCCGCGTGTCCTGGTGGAGAATATGGCCAACGATACGGTGTCATTCCCGGTGTTGCTGGAAATAGAGCAGAACTCCAGTGTCATCTACACCTCCGAGGTCCAGGTGGAAGACCTGGGGGCCGTCGAATCGGTGTACCTCTCCTTTGATGCATGGGATGCCCTGGAGGGAGATTATTCCGCGACGGTCACGACCCTGCTCGACGGGGATACCGATCCGACCAACGACGCGATCTCCATCAACATAGAAGTGACCGATGACGTGGCCTGGAAAAAGCCGCTCTACGAGGTATTCACAAGCTCCACCTGCGGACCGTGCACCGGCGTCAACGAACACCTCGACGCCCTGTTCGAGGAGAACGCAGGCGAATATAGCCTGATCAAGCACCAGATGGACTGGCCCGCGCCCGGGGATCCCTATTTCAACGAGCAGAGCAACTTCCGCAAGGATTACTACGGCGTTACCGGCATCCCCGACATGTATGAAAATGGCACCAACATTCCGGGAGCCATCGTCTATTCCCAGTTCGACATGAACGAGATCTCCCTGGACGTATCGAAGCTGGTGATCCTTATCGATGAGGAGAACACGGTCATTACCGGGGACGGAACCGTTTCGATCCATGCCACCCTCGAAGCCATGCAGGACTATGCCGCAGGGCTGAAACTATACACCGTCGTGGTCGAGAAGACCACCTACGGGAATACCGGGAACAACGGCGAGACGGAATTTCACAATGTGATGATGGTCACCCTTCCCGGGGCCGAAGGGGAGACCCTGGGACCGATCACGGCCGGGGAGACCCTGAGCATATCAGAAACCTACGACATGACCGCCACCTTTATGGAAGAGGCTACCGACCTGGCCGTCGTGATCTTCGTCCAGGACGACACCGACAAGGCCCTGGTCCAGTCGGAGATGAAGGACATCGGGATGTTCGTCGGCCTGGAGGAGGCAAGCGCAGCCCGCGGGCAGATCACGGTCTTCCCCAATCCCGCACGGTCACAAGTGATCATTGAATCGCCAGGGACCATTCAACGCATCCGTGTGTTCAATGCCAACAACGAGAAGGTCCATGACCGGGAAGCAAATGCCAGCAGCCTCCGGCTCAGCACCCAGGCGTTTCCTCCGGGCGTGTACGTCGTTCTCGTTGAAACGGCAGGCGGCACTTTTGCTGAAAAACTGGTGATCTGCCGGTAAGGCCGGACCCTGGCGAAACTAAGCGATTCCTGCACCATACCCCCGGGTTGTGAATGCCCTAAACCACAAGAGGAGGCACTCATTTGCCTTCAAAAGGATCCTTGGGTGACCTTCAATATTTCCGATCTTCGATTTTCCATGTTCCACTTGAGATGGAAAAGGGGAAATTATATAGGAAAAATGTTTGTAATCGGGAAAGATGGACCCTATAATTATAATCAACTAATTATCAAGACATAAATATTGAATCATCCGATAGAAATTCATCTACTTGGATGATTGATAAAAATAGTATGGGTTTGCGCGGTTGACCAGAATATTGTATTTTTACCATGAAAAACAGAATCATAAGTTCTAAATTTCATGGATATGATAATTCGACGATTTGCACTGGAACGTTTAAAAAGTTATTCGGAGATTTTTCCTGCAGTCGGCATCATTGGTCCCCGACAGGTTGGAAAAACCACATTGGTAAAGGAATTTCAGAAAACTTTAGGAAAAGAAACCGTCTATCTTGATTTGGAACTGATCACAGATTTGGACAAATTAAAGGAACCTCAGATTTTTTTATCCCAGTATGATTCAAAGTGTGTGATTTTAGATGAGATTCAATTAAAGCCTGATTTATTCCCTCTTCTTCGAGCCTTAATTGACAAGCACCGGGTTCCATGTCGTTTTATTATTCTTGGTTCGGCAAGCCCTCAATTGTTGAGGCAATCCTCTGAATCGCTTGCAGGCAGGATAGCTTATCTGGAATTGCAACCATTCTCTTTTCCTGAAATTGAAAACTTAATAAAAATTGAAGACCATCATTTTCTGGGCGGATTTCCTGATGCAATACTACCCGGTTCAACAGAAACCGGGAAATTTTGGCTGGATAATTTTATCCGCACCTATACCCAAAAGGACCTTCCTTTATATGGATTGACTGCTGATCCAATTATAACCAGAAGATTATGGGAAATGCTGGCATGGGTAAATGGGACTGTGTTGAATTTGAATTCACTTGGCAAGTCTTTGAGTTTGTCCTACCATACGATAGACAAATATTTGAATTATCTTGATAATACTTTTCTCATTCGCAGACTTCAACCATTTCATTACAACATGAAAAAAAGGTTGGTCAAAACACCCAAAATCTATATCCGCGATTCCGGAATCCTTCACCGCTTACTTCGCATTAATGACTATGACCAGTTATTGGGTCATGCCGCTTTAGGTGGTTCCTGGGAGGCCTATGTTATCGAACAAATATGCGGACTTAAACATCCTGACGTTGATCTGTTCTTTTACAGGACCCACAACAAGGCAGAAGTGGATGTTGTTTTTGTCAAAGGGCTTCAACCAGTGGCAACAGCAGAAATTAAATTTACCTCTTCACCAAGCCCCGAAAAAGGATTGATAAATTGCATTGATGACCTTAAAACCAAAAAGAACTTCATTATTACACCTCAATCTGATGATTATCTGGCTAAAGAAAATATTCGGGTTTGCAGCCTGCCGGTCTTTCTTAAGAGCTACCTGAATGGGATATAAGCCTCATCACGCATAGGGGATTTCCTCATCCCACTCATAAATCCAATGTTAGCAAATCTGGGCAGGCAAGGAGGGGTTCATTTTCCAGAGTGGATTTTCCGTTTTCCATTTTCCAGATAAATGGAAAATGGAAAACGGAAAATGTAAAATGGAAAATGTTTGTGATCCCGGGAGGACTCGAACCCCCATCGCAAGAACCGGAATCTTGAATTCTATCCAGTTGAACTACGGGACC
>CAYLTG010000109.1:0-2429 GCA_964386225.1 uncultured Bacteroidales bacterium | reverse complement strand
TTTTTTTTGCCCGGAACGGGTCAGTGTGCACGGCAAACGATCTTCATGCAATAACGCCCTGAATTCCCTTCAAAGCAGCACAGATAAACCCCCGGAACCTGGACGATCCGGCGTTCCGCGAGGCCGAAGGAAAGCAGGTGCTCCCCTGCTGGCCAGGCGGCAGGCCCCAGCAGGACCACCCTCCTGCCGTTGCTGTCGGTAAGGGAAATGGTGATCGCCTGGTCTTCTTTCAATCTCATTTTGATGTGCAGCTGATCGCAGAACGGATTGGGGAAACAATCGAACACTCCGTCGACCGGATGGCACGTGTCGGGAAGCTCCTCTGCCCCCACTGTCGTCTGCCCCAGGTAACAACAGCGGGGCCCGCCGTACACGCCCATGTCGCTGGTCACCGTGCCGAAGCTTGGCCACAGGGCATATCCGGGATTCCCGGGGTCTTCCGGATCATGGCATCCGGCATCGGGGTCCCCAGAGTCGATGCAAGGCGACCCTGGAGAAAGCAGGAAGCTGGTATCAGCGAACAGGGGGTCCGCGTCGAGGTTGCCCATGCCGGGATACCCGCCCTCCATGACGCTGTAGGTGAGGTCCAATGTGGCGCTACCGGCAAGGTGGACGGGGCCTCCCTCGGGCTGGGTGTTCCCCCAGAAGATGTTGTTCCTGGCAACCACCTCCGACGACCAGAGGTAGAGGGCCCCGCCCTTGCCGGGCGCAAGCACCTGGTTGTTGACCACGGTGTTGTTCTCGAGAATGATGGGATCGCTGCCGTTGCCGATGGTCCAGAAGGCCCCGCCGCCATATTGCTGCCCGCCGCTGTTGTCAGCCACGATGTTGTTCAGGAACTGGCAGCCTGAATAGTCGATCACCACGCCCGCGCCGTACAGGGCGGTGTTGGACCGGATGATGTTGTTCACGATCAGCGGGTTACCGTTAAAGGTACAGATCCCGCCGCCGCTGGCGCCGTCAGCTCCCAGGGGATCGTCCACGTGGTTGCCGGTGATGATGTTGTTCCGGATGGTGGGCGACGCCTGGAAGACCAGGATCCCGCCCCCGCTGTGCCACGACCAGTCCGGGTACTGGGGATCCACCCAGCGGGTGCCGGTCCCCCCGCGAAGGGTGAAGCCCACCAGTTCGGCACCGCTCCCCTCCCCGGTGACGAACAGCACGCAGCTGGCCGTATCGGCATATTGCTGCAGGCTACCGTCGATGACGGTGCCCTGGATCAGCTCGAAATCACGGTGGAGGATGTAGTGGCCGGCGACCACGATCTCCTTCCCCATGAAATTGATGTTCTCGAAATAGGTCCCCGGGGCCACCAGCACCGTATCGCCGCCGGAGGCCGCCAGGATGGCCTCCTGGATGGTGGGGTACTCCTCCGGGACGAGCAGGGTGACGGGGGAACCCTCCCCCATGGAGGGCTCAGCCCTGTGGTCCTGGCCCGCGGCCGTGCATGAACAGGCGAGCAGAAGGGCGATGGTGATCAGTGTTTTCATGGTCCCGGGGTTTAGTGGTCGATGATCAGCTTTCCAATTTCCGACCTGTCGCCGGAGGTGAGCCTGAGGATATAAAGGCCTTCGCCGCACTCCCGCAGGTCAACCTCCCCGCCCGCCGCAGGAACCTGCCTGGCGGCTATCCGCTGGCCTGCCAGGCTGTAGACCTCCAGGATGCTTTCACCTTCGGGGCTTCCGTCCTGCATAAGCCTGAACCGGCCGTTGCTGGGATTGGGCACGATGTGCAGCATACCTGCACCCCTGACTGGCGACCCCTTGTGCTCCTTCAATTCCGTGATGCCCATCTGCAGGAAATCGACCGTGCTCCCCCCGAAATTGGGGACGGCCAGCACATTGTCCTCCATGTTATAGAACAGCCCGGCCGGCTCGTCGTGGCCGGAAGAAACGATCTCATGGTCGCCGTTGAGGCCTGCAAAGTACTTGATGATCCTGCCGGGCGACTGGTGGGAGGCCAGGTATACGTTCCCGTCCTGGTCGATGGTGATGCCGTCGTAATGGCTGTAGGTGGTCGGGTAGTTGGTGATGGTGGAATCGTCAAGGCTGATCTTTTGTATCGGTGCATTGGTGTAATAGGCGATGGAGTAGAGGCAATCGTTGCCGGCATCGTACACGATGTCCTGGGTCCAGGCGTAAAGGCCGCTCGACACGAAGGTGGTGGAGAAGTTCTCCTCGAGGTAGATCTTGTGGATCCGGCCCTGGGTGTCGACCACATAGAGGTGACCGTCCTGGTCGTACGCCTGCCCGTCCATGTTGCCCCCGGGGCTGAACGCCATGAAGAAGACCTCCTCGGCCGTCTCCAGGTCAAAGCCGTACACCCCTTCATCCGCCTCGGAAACATACAGGACCCCTTCGGCGATGCACATGCCCAGGGGGTCGGCCAGCCCTTCCCTGAAGATGCTGACAACCCCGTCCTTGTCCACT
>CAYLTG010000108.1:0-10157 GCA_964386225.1 uncultured Bacteroidales bacterium | reverse complement strand
ACTCTCCGGCAAACCTGGATTGCAACTTCCACATTGTCCCCGACGATGACGACATCACCAACATCATGATCTGGCTCACCCGGCTCGACACACAGGAGGGTTCGGGCATCGTGTCGCTGTACGACGGTCCCGATGCCACCGCGGCACTCCTAGGGCAGTTTTCCGGGAGCGAGCTGCCGCCCCTGCTCGTTTCCTCGGGCGATGAGGTCTACCTGGAATATGAGACCGGCAATGAGGGCGCCTCGGCCGGCTGGCAGGTGGAATACTATGCCTATTCAGGGCCTTTCTGCAGCCCCCAGGCCCACTACCAGGCCATGTCGCTGAATTATTTCTCCGACGGGAGCGGCCCCTATCACTATACCGACCTTTCCGACTGCGGCTGGCTGATCAATCCCCAGGACGACGCCTTCGATTCCATCAGTAGCATCAATCTCAATTTCCACTGGTTCGACCTGGCGGAGGGAGATACGCTGTTCGTATACGACGGCAGCGACGGATATGCACCGCTGATCGGCAAATATTCCGGCACGGAGGTTCCGTATGCCATTGTTTCCAATGGCAACAAGATTTTATTGAATTTCGTTTCCGACGATCACCTGACGGCGGATGGTTGGGCCGCCGGCTACACCTCCAACCTGCCGGTATATTGCTCCGATACGCTCACCTATACCGGCAAGGCCGGCATATTGGAGGATGGCAGCGGAGAGAAGAAGTATGTCGCCAATTCCGACTGTTACTGGCTGGTAGATACCGATAACACGGAAGTGATCACCTTCGAGTTCCTGGAGTTCGACCTGGAGTACGGGTACGACCAACTGCGGTTCTATGATGCTTCCGTCACACCTGTCGCCCTCGTGGGCACTTATTTCGGCCACGATCTCCCCGGGTTGCTCGTCGTGCCGTCCGACAGGGTCCTGTTGAGGTTCGTCAGCGATGCTTCGGAAGAGCATGACGGATGGAAAGTGAAATACACGGCCCTGGCACCCGGTATCGCGGAAGATAACGTCGGTGGGGCGTACCGGCTGTTGCCGAACCCGGCCAGCGACAGGGTCAGTATTCAGGGATCCGGCGAAGCTCGCGGGCCGCTGGAATACAGGGTGTACGATGCAGCGATGGGAATGCGGCTGCATGGGTCCCGTGAAATGAATGGCAACCAATGCGAACTGGACATATCGGCCTTGCAGTCAGGATTGTATTTCGTGCGCATCACCGATGGGGAGGGCCTCACGGTGCACAAGCTGATCGTCCCTTAAACCAGATACCATGAAAAAACTGACATCCATCATTTCCGTGCTGCTCCTGGCTTGCATCCTCCAGGCGCAGGAGAAGCCCCCGATCATCTGGGACGATCATGCCTCCATCATGGCAGGCGATACGATCATGATCAATGTGTTGGCCAACGACTGGGGCATGGAAGGCCACACCATCCAGATCATGAGCTGTAACCCAGGTGGCGGAGGTATGGTCTTCAAGATCGACAGCAGCCTGAGATACCAGTCGTATTATTGGTTCGGCGGTGTCGACAGCGTTCGTTACATGCTGGTCGACCTGGACAACGGGCTCTTCTCCGATCCGGGTTACCTGGTGGTCGCCGTGGAGAACGAGGGGCGCAGCATGCTCGATGTGAACAACATCGAAGCGTTCGTCCAGTCGTTCGGTTTCCAGTTCTGCGAGATCTCCGACCAGTACGTCCCGCAGTTCGAGGTGCCCGCGGGGAGCATGCGCAACACCATCTTTGTCTTCGATCTCTGGCTCGGCGGCCTGGATGCCTCCGGCGACCTGCACCTGGCGGCGGAGCGGTACCGCAACCTGGGCAACGACTACTGGAACGGGCCCGTGTCGGGAACCTACCACAACCAGCAGCTGATCGATTACAACAAAGTGTGGGCCTTCGACCGCGAAGCGATCGACAACCACAACCAGCACTGGTGGGAGGCGGGTTATGAACCTGCGGAGGAGATCGCCACCTGGCCCGCCCACGGGGACCCCTCACTGGGGCAGGCCGTGCTGCTGGCCCCGTTCAACGACAGGAACGGCGACGGGGTATATGACCCGGACCAGGGCGATTACCCCGCCATCCGGGGCGACAGGGGGATCTTCTTCCTCTGCAACGACGATTTCGGTCCCCACACCGAGAGCCAGGGCGAGCGGATCGGGGCGGAGGTGCACGGACAGGCCTACGCCTACGACTGTCCCGACGATTCGGCTTTCTTCAACACGATCTTCCTGCACTACGACATCCTCAACCGCAGCAGCACCAACTACCATGATTTCTACCTGGGCATGTACATCGACCTGGACATCGGCTATGCCTGGGATGATTACCTCGGCTGTGACACCCTGCTGGATGCGTTCTATGGCTACAACGGGGACCCATATGACCAGAATGACTTCACGGGGTTCATGCCCAGCTACGGGTATGGCGACTACCCGCCGGCCCAGGGCGTGGCCTTTCTTAACCATCCCATGCATTCCTTCATCGCCTATTCGAATTTCGGGGGCGTGAGCGGCGACCCTACCGGAGCGGAAGAGATGTTCAACTCCCTGCAGGGGCTCTGGAAGGACGGCACCCCGATCACGGTCGGCGGAAACGGGACCGGCGGATCGGAAACAACACGCTACCTCTTCCCGGGGGATCCCTCCGATCCCGATGACTGGAACGAGCTCAGCTCCGGGAACAACCCCAACGACAGACGGGCCATTGCAGGGGCCGGGCCGTTCGACCTGCCGGCTGGCGACACCCTGCAGCTCGACCTGGCCCTGGTGTTCGCACGCGACTACCAGGGGGACCATCTCAGCAGCGTCGACCTGCTGAAGGAACGGATCCAGACCATAAGATGGTATTTTGAGAACGATTCAACCCCCTGCGGGAAAGCATGGACCGAAGTCGAAAAAAGACGAAAATTGACCGGAAATTGGTATATTTACCCCAACCCGGCAAGCGATCAGATCCGGGTGAAGACCGATGTTCCGAACGTGGACCGGCTGAACTACCGCATCAGCGACCTCACGGGCAAGACCGTGGCCGCCGATGTAATGGATGCGGAGCAAAAGACCATCAGCACCTCCCGTTTGTCGAAAGGCTTGTACATCCTTGAGATTACCGGCGGGGGCGATGTGATCAAAGAAAAATTCATCAAAAAATGATCAAAAGGGCGGAGTACAGATTCATTCTCTCATTTGCCTTCATTCTGACTTTCGACCTCATCGCTGCCCAGGAGCCGAAGCCTCCGGAGGCGGTGGACGATGTTGCGGTCACGATACAGCAGGGACTGGTCACCATCAAGGTGCTGTTGAATGACATTTCCGAGGACGGCCATCCCGTCAAGGTGGTGGCGGCAGTAGGCAGCCCGGACGGGGATGTGCAATTTACCGACAGCACGGTGACTTACATTCCACATACTAAAACTGTGTTCAATGTCCCTGGATCGGATACGGTCAGGTACATGATCAAGGACCTGGTCAATGGCCTGATGTCCGGGTTCGGGAAAATAGGTATTTCGCTTCTGCCGCTCGACTTCAACCTGTCCGGTGACACCCTGTTCCTGGATGGCCTCAGGGCCAACTTCAATGCGAACGGCTCCTGGTTCCATGATTATTCCGGTGGGGGAGGGCCGGGGTTCGAGGTCCCGCTGAACAGCGGGCTGACCACGCTGAAGCGAAGCAACCTCCTGATCGGGGGCAGAAGGAATGGAATAGTCGAGCATGTTGCCTGTGAGCACGACTACACCGGCATTCCATGGCTGCCTGCAAGGCATGCGTCGGATTTCTGGCCGGGGCCCTTTTCATTCGATCATGTCTATTCACTGGAATATGACAGCAGTTGGAACAGGACATGGAAGCTGACCCGGGAGATGGTCCAGTGGCACAGGGAACAATGGACCGATCCGGGATACCAGGTGTCAGAATCGATCTTTACATGGCCGGGCAACGGGGGCCCGGGAAAGGGCCAGTCCCAGGTCCTGGCACCGTTCCAGGATGTGAATGGAAATGGTCAGTATGATCCCTTGCTGGGTGACTATCCCGCCGTTCCGGGAGACCAGGCCATCTATTCCATGTACAACGACCGCCGGACGGTCGCCGTAGCCACCATGAGTTCCCCTGTGGGCGTGGAGGTGCATCAGATTGCCTATGCATTTGATTGCCCCGGGGATTCCGTATTCAAGAATTCCGTATTCGTCAGGTACAGGATCATCAACCGGTCGGAATATGATTACACGGATCTGTTCTGTGGCATCTATACTGCATTTTGCATCGGCAACGAAGGGGATGAATACATGGGGTGCGACACGCTGCTGGATTCTTACTTCGGCTACAACGATGTATTGGATGAACCTGTCGACTCGGTCCCCGGATACGGAGAGGCCCCGCCTTCACAAGGAATCGTTTTTCTGAACCATGACCTCCATGGTTTTATCGGACCCCAGGAACCGGGATGGACCGGTCCCGGGTTCTATTATGAGCTGCTGCGTGCGTTGTGGGCCCCGGACGGCGAGCCGATCACCTTCGGCGGCGACGGCCACGGCGGTACGGACACCACCACCTTTTTGTTCCCCGGCGATCCCTTGGACCCGCAACAATGGTCCGACTACCAGGTGAACCAGGAAGAGCCCGGCATCCGGAATGGCATTGGCGCTGCGGGGCCGTTTGATTTTCCTCCGGGGGATACTGTAGAACTTGACATCGCCTACGTCTTCGCCCGCGACTACGGCGGCACCAACCTGTCAAGCGTGCAGTTGCTGAAAGAGCGCATCGCCACGCTGCGCTGGTATTACGACAACGATTCCACCCCTTGCGGTACGCCCTGGACCTCCGCCGCAGAATATGAAAGCCCTGTCCGGCGTTTATATGTCAGCCCGAATCCGGCGCGGAATGAAATAACCTTGTCAGGTATGGAGGAAGGTGAGATTTGCTCCTGCAGGGTGTTCGACGCACGCGGGATAATGGTCGCCGAAAGGCAGGTCAGGAGTGGACAAAAAGTGGATATTTCCTCCCTGTCACCGGGCCTTTATATAATAGGATTGTATAATTTAGAAGAGGCATTCACCACAAAATTCATCAAGATCGACTGACCGGTGCCTGGTAAACTTCTAACATATTGTGTACGGGTCCTCAAAGACTTTTTCAGCGGCACACACCCTGCCAACCGCCACCCTTCGACAGGCTCAGGGTTATGCCGTCATCTGCCGACTGCCACCCTTCGACAGGCTCAGGGTTATGCCGACAACCGCCTACTGCCAACTGCCACCCTTCGACAGGCTCAGGGTTATGCCGACAACTGCCGACTGCCTACTGCCACCCTTCGACAGGCTCAGGGTTATGCCGACAACTGCCTACTGCTCCTGCTCCTGCCACTGCTACTCCTACTCCTGCTGCCACCCCGGCCTGCCCAGGCCCAAAAAGAAGGCCTCCACTGGTACTTCGGCGGCAATGCCGGCCTCCGGTTCCACGAGGGTTATCCCGAGACACTGGAGAACGGTGCCCTTTCCACGTTCGAGGGGTGTGCCACCATCTCGAGCCACGACGGCGAGCTCCGCTTTTATACCGACGGCATCACGGTTTACGACCGCTCCCACCAGGTGATGCCCCACGGCGACGACCTGCTGGGCAACCCCTCGGCCACCCAGTCGGGTGTGATCGTGCCCGTGCCCGATGATACTACATTATATTATATATTCACCGTGAGCGCCCTCGAGACCGGACAGCCGCACGACGGTTTCCGGTACACCCTGGTCGACATGAAGCTCAACGGCGGCAAGGGGGATGTCGTCCCCGAAAAGAAGAATGTCCTCCTGGCGCCCCTCACCACCGAACGGGTCACCTCGGTGCACCACGAAAACGATTACGGCGTATGGGTGATCATGCACGAGTGGGAGAGCAGCCGCTTCCGGGCCTACCTCATCACCACCGACAGCAGCAGCATGGTGGAGCCGGTCATTTCCGACGTGGGCTCCTGGCATGGGCCGGGGCCGACCGATAACCGCGACGGCATCGGGTATATGAAGCTCAGCCCCGACGGCCGCAGGCTGGCCGTGGCCATCATGGGGCAGAACCTGGTGGAGGTCTTCGATTTCAACGATACCACGGGCTACCTGTCTGACCCCATTCAGCTGCCGGTCGACACCATGCCCTACGGGGTGGAGTTTTCCGCCGGGGCCGAATTCCTCTACTGCAGCGAGCGGAAGGGCGACAAGATCTACCAGTGGGACATGCTCGCCGGGTCGCCGGAGGAGATCATCAGTTCCAGGCAGGTGGTGGGCGTGCTCGACAACCCCTTCGGCGGCGCCATGCAGATGGCCTCCGACGGGAAGATCTACATCGCGCGCAAGTCCAGGTTCTACCTCTCCGTCATCAAGTACCCCTACCTCAAGGGGGCGGCCTGCGAGTTCCATGAGTTCGGCGTGGACCTCAAGAGCGGACAGTCCAAGGAGGGGCTCCCCACCTTCATCCAGAGCTACTTCAACAACCTCTGGATCATCCCCGAGAACCAGTGCATCGACGAGGAGATCTTCTTCTCCATCAATTCCCACATCAACATCGATTCCATCCACTGGGATTTCGGCGACCCGGCGGGACTCCAGAATACCCTGTGGGGCGACTCGGTGTCGCACTGGTACAGCGCCCCCGGCAAATATACCGTGACGGCCACGTGCTACCACCTGGTCACCGAAACGGTGCTGACCAAAGAGTTGGAGATCCTGCCCCTGCCCGATGTGGAGCTGGGGACCGACCTCACCATCTGCCGGAACGATACCGCCACCTTCTATGCCGGCGACTTCCTCACCTACAGGTGGAACGACGGGCCGGTGACCACCTATCCATACTATGCCACCATGCAGGAAGAACTCATCACCGTGGAGGTGACCAACACCTGCGGCATCGACTTCGACACGGTACAGGTCTATGTGCGGGAACTGCCGGTGGTGGACCTGGGGCCCGACACCTCCATGATGTACCAGACCGTCGTCGAGCTCGATGCCGGCCTCCACCATGAGTACGTGTGGCAGGACGGGAGCGCCGGTTCGTTCTATGATGCCGGCTATCCCGGGACCTACTGGGTGGACGTGTACGATGAGCTGGGCTGCAAGTCGGCCGACACCGTTCACATCGGGCCCATCCCGTTCGGCATCTATCTGCCCACGGCTTTCACCCCCAACAACGACAACCTCAACGACAGGTTCGAGGTGTTCACCACCTATGATGTCGACATCAGTTTCGAAATGATGATCTTCGACCGCTGGGGCGAGCAGGTGTTCTCAACGGCATCCCTGGATGAGTTCTGGGACGGCACCTTCAGGGGCGAGCCCTGTCCGGTGGAGGTGTATACCTGGGTGATCAATGCCGGGACTTTCGATGACGACCTCTTCTTCCGGGGGCCTTCGGTGTTCAGTGGCACGGTGACCCTGCTCCGCTGAGAGGATCACCCGGCACCTGCAAAGGTTCTCCGGGCGAAATAGCGGATGGTCTCCAGCGTCCTTTCCCGCTCTTCGATGAATCCCATGTGCCCGGCACCGCCCAGGGTGAGCACTTCGGCATGATGGGGGAGGGCGGCCTGCGCCAGGATGGTCGCCACCGGGATCCTGCTGTCCTGTTTGCCGGCGATGAAAAGCACCGGCACCTTCAGCTCGCCGAGGAGGCGGGTGTTGTCGTCGCGTTCCATCATGCCGCGGAGGGCGGCGGTGATGCCTTCGGCCGGGGGTTGCAGGGCCAGCGTCCTGAGCCTGTCGATGGCATCCTGGTATTTGCCGGCGTTCTCCGGGGCGAACAGGTCGGGGATGAACTGCTGGATGAACCCGGTCCGGTTGCTGTAAACGATGTTGATGGTCCGCACCCGGTTCCTGCGTGCCTCCTCCGTGTCGGCGGCCGCGTGGGAGTGAAAGAGCCCGATGCCCTTCAGGAGGGCAGGGTAGTGCCGGGCAAAGGCCAATGTCACATAGCCGCCCATGCTGTGCCCGATCATGATGCAGGATTTCACCCCCAGGTGGTCGAGCACGTGCCGCACCACCCGGGCCATGAACTCCATGGTATGGGTGGCACCGAACACGTCGGTGTGACCGTGCCCGGGCAGGTCGACGGCGATGATGCGGAATTCCTTTTGCAGGGCGCGGGAAAAGTCGTCCCACATGGCCAGCGATTCGGTGAAGCCGTGGAGCAGGACCAGCGGGTCGCCCGCACCGCTGTCGGCATAGGTGATCCGCTTCCCGTCGGTGGTGATCGTGTGTGTCATGTCGGTCTGTCTTACCCGGTGGAACTGATGCTGACCAGTTGCCTTTCGCTGAGGATCTTGAAATAGTTGGCCTCGCAGTCGATGATGCCGCCGTCCTTGAGGTCCTTCATGATGCGGATGGCGCTCTCCTTGGTCATGGCCGACATGTCGGCCAGGTCCTGCCGCGAGAGGGTGGTCTCGAAGTCATCGCTGCTGTAAACGACCCTGGACAGGTAAAGGAGGGTGTCGGCCATCCGGCCGTGCATCTGCTTTTGCGTGAGCGTTTGAAGCTTGTTGTAGAGCTGGATGGTGATGCTGTTGAGGTGCCGGATGAACTCCATGGCAAAAGGGCTGCTCTGCTTCAGGAGGTGCTCGAAGGCCTGGGCGTCGATGAAGCAGGCGCGGGTGCTGGTGATGGCCGAGACAGAGAAATGGTGGCGGTTGTCGACCTGGAACCCGGGGCCGCCGATCAGTTCGGTGGGCCGGGCCACTTTCAGGATGATGTTCCTGTTCTTGGCACCCTCGAGGTATACCTTGGCCATCCCCTCGGTGAGGCAGGCGATGTGGGTCATCGGCCCCCCCTGTTTGAAGATGGTCTCCCCCTTGTTGAAGGTGACCTCGTACCTCGATTCGTCGATGAACTTAAGTTCCTCGTCGGTAAGGAATTTAAACAGGCTGAGCATGTGGCTGCAGCTATTGCAATGTGTATCTTTGGTGAACTTCGCCATGGATTACCGGTGGAATTCGTTTTGCAGCATCGATTTGATGATATATGTCAATGGGCAAAGATATAAATATCAATTTGAACAGGTGAAACAATCATATCACAAATATAGGTATTTATATAATTATCCGCTAATATTGTTATCCGAAAAACAATATGTAATAACATTAAATAACTGCATTATGAAAAGATCAAAATTATTCTATTTATTAGGACTTTTAGTCGTTTTTGCGATGGTTTCCATCTCCTGTACCAAAGAGGGTCCCGAGGGACCGGCCGGTAAGGACGGTAAGGACGGAGTTGACGGGACCAATGGAGTTGACGGGGAAGACGGCACCGCTACCTGCAGCCAGTGCCACGATGCCGATGCCACGCTGGTAGCCATCCAGTTCCAGTGGGAGAATTCGGCTCACAATGCGGGTACTGCCCTCTCGAGGAGCAGCTCCCCCAGTTGTGCACCATGCCACTCCAACCAGGGCTTCCATCTCTCTGAAGGGAACACGCTCGGTGCCGGTGTTGCCGTGAACAACCCCACCACCCCGAACTGCTACACCTGCCACAAGATCCACCAGACGTTTACGTCTGACGACCTGGCCTTCACATTTTCCGAAGTGCCCGAGTGGCATGTGACCTATGGAAAAGAGGTGAATGTCGACTATGGCAGCGGTAACCTCTGCGCCCACTGCCACCAGTCCAGGGAGCGCGATCCGGTTGTGGATTTGAACAACCTCGGAGCAATGTACACCGGGATCTCCAGCCACTATGGCCCGCACTACAGCTCGCAGGCCAACCTGCTCGGCGGTTTCGGCGCCTATGAACTGGAAGGTTCACTGAGCTACGGCGACGGCACCCATGCCCATACCGGCATCGAGAATGCCTGCGTGAAGTGCCACATGGGCTTCAGCACGGCCAACGGCACCGGCGGACACAATTTCCGTATCGACGCCCCCGGCGACCTGGAAGCTTCCTGTGCTCCCTGCCACAGCAACGGTGCTGGAGCAGGTGACGCCTACGAAGACTACTACCATGAGGTATTCGCCACCATCAACCACGACGACGGAACGCTCAACACCACATCGCTGTATGCGATGCTGGGCGACAAGCTGGCTGAGATGGGCGTTTACACCAAGGTTGTCGACAGCGCTGACGGACATCCCGTATCGGTTGCCTACGAGATCAACAGCGACCTGGAGATCGACGGTGCCACCACCGCCGCCCTCTTCAACC
>CAYLTG010000107.1:8504-10168 GCA_964386225.1 uncultured Bacteroidales bacterium | reverse complement strand
TCCTCCTCGGTGATCCTTGCCTTCTTGAGGATCTTGTCGTAGTGCTTTTTGGTAAATTCATTGAAGTACCTGTCGATCAGGTGCTTTGCCAGTTCCACGGCCGGGGCGGGGTCCTCGACCCTGTTAAGCTGGATGAGGAGACATTCCTGCAGGTTGCGCGCCCCCACGCCTGGGGGATCGAACTCATGGATGACGGACAGCACGTATTTGATCTCGTCGCGGTTGGTATGGATGTTCTGGGTGAAGGCCATGTCGTCGACCATGGCATTGATATCGCGGTTGAGGTAACCCGAATCATCAAGGTTGCCGATGATGGTGAGTGCGATCTTGTATTGCTCCTCGGTCAGGTCGCGCAACCCGAGCTGGGAGATCAGCAGTTCCTGGAAGGTGGTGCCGGAGACGAAGGGCACCTCCCTGCGTTCGTCGTCGGCGCTCGTGTTGTTGGCGCTGAGCTTGTAAGCCGGGATGTCGTCATCGTCGGAGATGTAATCCTCGAAATCGAACTCGTCGTCGCTGTTCCTCTCTTCAGGTTCATCGACCTCTTCGCCGTTTAACCCCTCTTCATCGTCGTAAGAATCATCGTAATCCTGGTCCATGTCCTCCACCTCATCGAGGTCGGCGGTCTCTTCCAGGGCGGGGTTCTCCTCGATCTCCTGCTTTATCCTTTGCTCCAGGGCAATGGAAGGGATCTGAAGCAGTTTCATCAGCAGGATCTGCTGCGGCGATAGCTTCTGTAGTAACTTCTGCTGTAATCGTTGATTTAACATACTCGCTCCAATTAACCCCTTGCGTGCTTCCTAACAAATATCAGAATAATTCTTCAAACCCGCTAATTAAAAATCCATAATTCTGCATTAAAATTCGGCATTCAGCGGGGTCCGCGGGAAGGGGATCACATCCCTGATGTTTCCCATCCCGGTGATGAACAGCATCATCCTTTCGAATCCGAGGCCGAAGCCGCTGTGGGGTACGGTCCCGAACTTGCGGGTTTCGAGGTACCACCACATTTCCTTTGTTGGTACGTTCATTTCCTGCATTCGTTTCAGGAGCACCTCATATTTTTCCTCGCGCTGCGATCCGCCGATGATCTCCCCGATCTGGGGGAAAAGCACGTCCATGGCCCGCACAGTATTGTCGTCGTCGTTCACCTTCATGTAGAATGCTTTGATTGACTTGGGGTAATCGGTGACGATGACCGGTTTCTTGAAGTGCTTCTCCACCAGGTAGCGTTCGTGTTCCGACTGCATGTCGATGCCCCAGCGGTCGACCGGGAACTGGAATTGCCCTTTCTTGTTGGGTTTGGAGTTCCGGAGGATATCGATGGCCTGGGTGTATGTGATCCGTTCGAACTCGTTGTCGAGCACGAAGCTGAGCTTTTCGATCAGTTCCATGGAACGTTCTTCTGCCTTTTTTCCCTTTTCTTCGTCCTGCTGCCGTTTACTCAGGAAATCAAGGTCATCGCGGCAGTTGTCGAGGGCATACCGGATGAGGTACTTGAGCATCTCCTCGGCCAGGTCCATGTTGTCGTGGATATCATAGAAGGCCATCTCGGGCTCGATCATCCAGAATTCAGCCAGGTGGCGTGATGTATTGGAATTCTCGGCCCGGAAGGTGGGCCCGAAGGTGTATACTTCGGCCAGGGCCAGGGCCGCCAGTTCGGCTTC
>CAYLTG010000107.1:0-8404 GCA_964386225.1 uncultured Bacteroidales bacterium | reverse complement strand
TCGCGGAGGAACTCCAGGCTGTGCCGCTTGGGTTGCAGCGGATACTCGTCGGGATCGGCCTTGCCAAGGATCTCGATCGCAAGGGCATTGAGCTCCACCTTCTGACCCGCCCCGGGGGATTCGATCAGTTCGCCCATGATCGACAGGGACGCGCCGCTGTGGATCTCCATCAACAGGGATTCGGGTATCCGTGAGAGGTCCACCACCACCTGCAGGTTGAACAGGGTGGAACCGTCGTTGAGGGCGATGAATGCCACGTTCTTGCTGATCCGTTTGGTCCTGACCCAGCCTTTGACGGTCACCTGTTTCCCGAAGTCGTCCGACAACAGGATATCCTTAATTTTAGTCCGCTTCAATTCTTTCATCTTTAATGACTTAAATCTGTATTGCTTGCAAAATTAGCGACTTTTTCGACGCTTATCGGGTCAAATTTCACTTTTATTGACTTTGAATTTATTTAAATATTTTGTATCGAAAATAAGTAATTTTGATGCCTGACCATGGCTGCACGGCTTACCATACAACCCTTTGAGGAGTGGATCCAACCGGGTCCCCTCCCGCTGGTGATCAGCGGGCCCTGCAGTGCTGAAACGGAGGAGCAGGTGATGCAGACGGCCCGGGCCATAGCCGCCGTTCCCCATGTGAAGATCTTCCGAGCCGGCATCTGGAAACCGCGCACAAGGCCCGGCTCCTTCGAAGGCGTGGGTACCGAGGGGCTGCAGTGGCTGAGGCGCGTGAAACGGGAGACCGGCCTCATGACAGCCGTGGAAGTGGCCAATCCGGATCACATCCGGTCGGCCCTGGAACACGAGGTGGACATCCTCTGGATCGGTGCCAGGACGGTGGTGAACCCTTTCTCCCTGCAGGACCTGGCACGTGAGCTCAAAGGGGTGGATGTGCCGGTGATGGTGAAGAACCCGGTCAACCCCGACCTGGAGCTCTGGATCGGGGCCCTGGAACGCTTCCAGATGGCGGGGATCAGAAAGCTGGCCGCCGTTCACCGCGGGTTTTATTTTTTCGACCGCACACCCTACCGCAACGCGCCCATGTGGGAGATCCCCATCGAACTGAAAAGGCGGTACCCCGGGCTGCCGGTCATTTGCGACCCCAGCCACATCTGCGGGGAACGGACCATGCTGCAGGAAACGGCCCAGAAGGCCCTCGACCTCGACATGGACGGCATCATGCTGGAATCCCACATCGATCCCGACCATGCGCTCACCGACCCGCAGCAGCAGGTGACCCCCGAAACCCTGGGCCGGATCGTGGCAAACCTTCAGGTGCGCCGTGAGCGCGGCAGCATCGAATTTGAAACCAAGCTCGAAAAGCTCCGCTCGGAGATCGATAAGATCGACGCCGAGCTGCTGCACATACTTGCCCGCCGCATGGACGTGGTGGACGAGATAGGACGATACAAGAAAGGAAACAACATCACCATCCTGCAATTGAAAAGGTGGAGCACGATCCTGCGCGACCGCCTGCGCACAGGCGTGAATCTCGGGCTCGACCGGGAATTCATCCAGAACCTCCTGGAGATCGTGCATACCGAATCGATCCGGCGGCAAACGGAGATCTTCAACAGCGAGGAGGATTGAAGCCGCCCTCAGCCATCCCGCCGATGACCCCGATGATAAATATCAGCTACCCTAAATCACCACCTTGATTCGTATTTACAAATCATTTGTATATTTGGGACTCAAATCAGGTTGATATGATACTGAATTACACCTTATCCCTCCTCTTCGCACCCGTCATCGCCATCATCGTGCTTGCCATCGTGTGGATCCTGCGTGGCCGGGACCGCTATGTGGGGCTGATCAGCAGTTTCACCATGGGCATCTTCAGCTACCTGCTGGTCATCCTCTTTCAGTACATCGCCATGCTTTTCGGCCTTGACATCCTCACCAACCTGCGCAGGATCATCTTTTATTCCTTCGTGGTGACCGGGATCAGTTCGGAGCTTGGCAAATTTCTGATCCTCCGGTACTACAGCTTCACCCGGCCAAGCTACAACGGCCCGCTCGACAGCATCGTCTACAGCACGATGATCTCCATGGGATTTGCGTTCATGGGCAACCTGCAATACTTTCTTTTTCCGCTCTATGCCGAGACCGAGGTCGACTTTTTCTATGCCTACACCTCCATTCCCGCCAACCTCTTCTTCGCCGTGATCCTGGGGTTCTTTGTCGGGATGGGCAAATCACGCGAGAACAAGTTCGTCGATTCCATGACCGGCCTCCTGGGGGCTTCGTTCTTCCATGCACTGTATAATTTCTGCTTCATCACCCACGATTTCCGTTTGCTGCTATTCCTCAGCATCGGTGCGTTCGTGATCGTGATCATGCTTTATTACAAGGCCTTTGAGATGAACGAGGAATACAAACGGATCAAGAAGGACTGATCACAGCGCCTGGTACATCTTACCGGGCATGCTTTTCACCAATCCGCTGAACTCCAGTTCGAGCAGCACCGCTGCGATGCGGCTGTTGGACAGCCGCGACTGCATCACCAGGAAGTCGATGCTGCTGTCGTTGTGCTCGCGCAGGATGTCATGGACCATCCGGGCTTCCTCTGTGAGGTCGCTGAAAAGCTCGGCCTGACGCACGTTGCCTCTGTCTGCTTCATCCCATCGCATGGCATACCGGATATCGTCGGCCGACTCCACTAGTGCGGCCTTATTCGTTTTAATGAGGTAATTGCATCCCTGGCTGAAGTCGTCGCTGCTTCTCCCGGGAACGGCCAGGACATCGCGGTCGTATGAATGTGCGATGTTCGCCGTGATGAGTGCGCCACCCTTCCTGGCCGATTCGATCACCAGGGTGGCGTCGGCCATACCGGCCACAATGCGGTTCCTGCGTGGAAAGTTCTCCCTGTCGGGATTGGTCTCGCTGAGGAATTCGGTCAGAAGGCCGCCCTGCTCCTGCATCCTGATGGCCAGTTTACGGTTGGCGCCGGGATAGATGCGGTCGAGCCCGTGGGCCAGGATTCCCACTGTAGGAAGCCCCGCTGCCAGGGCGGCCCGGTGGGCGTGGGTGTCGATGCCGTAGGCAAGGCCGCTGACAATAAGCACATCCTGCCCCTCCAGTCCGCCGATGATCTTTTCGGTCATCGCCTTGCCGTAGGCAGATGCCCGGCGAGTACCCACGACACTCAGCACGCGCATGGGGTTGAGGTTTGCGCCGCCACGCAGATACAGCATAACGGGACCGTCCATGCAGTGCCTGAGGCGTTCGGGGTACCCTTCATCCAGGAAGTAAAGGGGTTTGATCCGGTATCGCTGGATGAAAGCCAGCTCCCGCTCCGCCCGATCGAGGACACGGCTGCCCAGGATGGAGTTCACCGTGGTCTCGCCCATGCCGGGGATCTTCAGGAGGGCCTTTCGTTTTTCATGGAATACCGCCTCCGCGCTGCCGCACCAGGCGATCAGTTTCTTGGCGTTCACATCCCCGACTCCGGGGATCAGGGTTATGGCGATCCGGTGGAGTATCAATCAAATTGGTTTTGGCTCAAATATAAATTATTTTTTTACCGCTGTTTCAATTGTTGTAAATTGGCCAGTGAAAAGATCGTCAGACCCTTGCCGAAGCATCCCAAGATACTCGTATGCCCGCTTGACTGGGGCATCGGCCATGCCACCCGGGTGGTCCCGGTGGTGCGTGCGCTGATCCGGCAGGGTGCCGAGGTACACCTCGGAGCCTCGGGAGCGTCCCGGGCTTTCCTGGAAGAGGAATTCCCCGACCTGACGATGCACGAGTTCCCGGGATACCGGGTGACCTATCCCTCCTCCCGGCGGGGCATGGCCCGTAAGATACTGGCTCAGCTGCCTGCCCTGCTGCGGTCGGTACGCGCGGAACATGCCGAACTCGACAGGATGATCACCGGGCACCGGTTCGACGGGGTGGTCTCCGACAACCGTTACGGCCTCTACAGCAAGCGGATCCCCAGCATTTTCATCACCCACCAGGTGTTCGTGCAGGCTCCGGGACGCCTCCGTTTCCTGCAGAGGCCCATCGACAGGATGATCCGGCAGTACACCGGCCGGTTCGAGGCCTGCTGGATCCCGGATATCGCCGGCGGGAACAACCTGTCGGGCGACCTGTCGCACCGCGAACCGCTTCCTTCCCGTTTCCACTTCATCGGACCGTTGTCGAGGTTCGCAACACCCTCCGCAACCACGGGCAACCATGAAACAGGGGATGGCCCGGCGGAGCTCCTCGCCATCCTCTCGGGTCCGGAACCACAACGGACCATCCTTGAACGGAAACTCGCCGGGGAACTCACCAGGCTCCGCCTTCCGGCCATCCTGGTGCTGGGAAAGCCCGGCGCCACCTCCCCGGCGCCGGACATTGGCTCCTGCAAGGTTTACAACCATCTGCCCACGAGGGAACTAGGCATGCTGATGGCCAAAGCAGACCTCATCCTGTGCCGCCCGGGCTATTCCACCCTCATGGACCTTGCCGCCCTCGGCAAAAAGGCGATCCTGGTCCCCACCCCGGGGCAGACCGAGCAGGAATACCTGGCCCGCTATCACGGCGAAAAAGGCAATTACCTGGTCCTCGCACAGGAAACCCTGAACCTGGAGGGGATCACGGATGCAGCCCTCCGCCACCCCGGCCTTTCGTTCTCCTCCGACGGGAAAGCACTTCAGGAACAGGTAAGCCATTTCCTGGGGCTCATTAAATGAAGGGAAAGTTCCACTTTCAATCCATGGTTTTGTATCTTTGCCCCTTTATATCTTCACTATGTTCATCAATGCGATCGTCTGGGATGTCAACCCGGAAATTCTTTCCATAGGCAATTTCGCCATCCGCTGGTACGGTCTTCTGTTCGCTTCAGGGTTCGTTTTCGGCTATTTCATCATGGGGCACATCTTCAAGGGTGAAAAGGTCCCGCCCAAACTGCTCGACACCCTGACCACCTACATGGTAGTGGGCACTGTGATCGGGGCGCGGCTTGGTCACTGCCTGTTCTATGAGCCTGAATATTACCTGGCCGATCCCATCAAGATCCTGAAGGTTTGGGAAGGGGGCCTGGCGAGCCACGGAGCCGCCATCGGGATCCTCTTCGCGCTCTGGCTGTTCGCGCGCAAAGCGAAACGGCCCTACATCTGGATCCTCGACCGCATTGTCATCGTGGTGGCCCTGGCCGGCTTTTTCATCCGGATGGGCAACCTGATGAATTCCGAGATCTACGGTGTGGAGACCGCAGTGCCGTGGGGCTTCATCTTCACCAGGTGGAATGAGACGGTCCCGAAACATCCCACGCAGATCTACGAAGGGCTGTCGTACCTTGCGATATTTGCCATCCTTTATATGATTTACCGGAAGAAAGGGGCTGCGGTGCGGCCGGGTCTCCTGTTCGGAATATTCCTGACCGTGCTGTTCCTCATGCGTTTCCTCATCGAGTTCATCAAGGAGCCGCAGGTGGGTTTTGAGGAAAGCATGGCCCTCAACATGGGTCAGCTGCTGAGCATCCCCTTCATCCTGGCCGGCCTGTATTTCCTATTTCTCTTCAAAGCCACGCAGCCGGCCAAGGGGAAATAGGCGGGCACCGCCGGATCAGCGCAACGAATTGAGGTGCTCGGTGAACGTGCTGTCGTAGGCCTCGTAAAGACGCGTCTGCTGGTTCTGCCGGGCCATCATGCTCAACTGCTGCAAGACCCCCAGGGACTGGTTGTATTCCTTTTCATAGTACCTTGCCAGCCGCTCATCCAGGCGATAATAATACTCCAGGTTCTGATCATAGATCTCGAATACACGCTGCGAGATGGCGTTTGCTTTTTCATCTTCGCCGGCATCATAGTACACTTCTATGAATGGGATCATGTACATGTCGTAGGGGATCTGGGAATCGGGGAACTCCTCCAGGCATTTGTCCATCAGTTCGACCGCCTTCTCTTTCTCCCCCCTGTCCACCAGGGCCCGTGCCGTCCGCATGAAGTTCTGTTTGGGGATGATGCTGTTCCGCATGCTCTCCCTGTCGACGTAAACGCCCGGCTCCTTCAGGTTGCCCCACTGGCATTTGTTCATGTACAGGTCGTAGCTTTTCTCCTCGTCGATGCCGCCCACCCCGTCGATGTAATGCTCGGCCTTCACCGGCAGGAAACGGTACACCATCCCTTCGAGGTGACAGTATTCTTCCACGCCGAGGACCTCGCTCAGGCTGCTCGGATTGGCAAAGTAGATGGGGCGCTCCCAGTTGTTGGTGGCGATGATGTCGAGGAGCATCAGGTCATTCTTGTAGAGGTAGCTCTGCCGCACGGTCCAGTCGATCTTGTCCACGATCCTGTCCTGCATATAGGCGGGGACGGCCCCTTTGGCCACGACTTCCGCTGAGTCGACGGTCAGACGGAATTTCTTCGTGGGCGAGAAATTGATCTTTTCGCCGCTGGTGAGTGTAAGCTTGGTACGATCATCCTCGCTGGCGATAAAATCGATCACCTGCTTGAGCTCCGCATTGTCCTTGATGTTCGTATTATAGAACACCACCGCATTGTTGACGCCGTTCTGGTACTGGTCGTATGTGAGCGTAAAGGGGAGCGGATCGGACTCGTAAGCCTTGTTCATCATCTGGTGCACATACCAGTGGCCTGAGGCCAGCATGAAATTGACCACCCGCACGTCGGTGCGCACCCCTTCCACTTCCTGGGCATACCAGAGGGGGAAGGTGTCGTTGTCGCCGTTGGTGATCAGGATGGCGTTGGGTTCGCACGATTCAAGGTAGTTGATGGCGAAGTCACGCGCCGCGTATTTGTTGCTCCTGTCGTGATCGTCCCATCCCTGGCTGGCCATGATCACGGGCACGAGCAGAAATACGGCGCCGGTGGAGGCAAGGGCGGCCACCTTCGGGGTCACGTATTTCCCCAGCAGGTCATACACGGCCATCACACCCAGACCGATCCAAACGGCAAATGCATAGAACGACCCTGCATAGGCATAATCACGCTCGCGCGGCTGGTAGGGGTACTGGTTCAGGTAAACGACGATGGCGAGGCCTGTCATCACGAAGAGCAGGGCCACGATCAGCATGTCGCGTTTCTTGGTATTGAGCTGGTAGAACAGGCCCATCAGCCCGAAGATGAACGGCAGCATGAAGAATTTGTTATGGGCCGGGCTGTGCATGCTGTCGGGCAGGTTGTCCTGCGGGCCCAGTTTGAGCACATGCTCGTCGAACCAGTTGATCCCGGTGAGCCAGTTCCCGTGCTCCACCTCGCCCTGGCTTTCGATGTCGTTCTGGCGGCCCGAGAAGTTCCACATGAAGTAGCGGAAATACATGTGGCCGACCTGGTAGGTGAAGAAGAAACGCAGGTTCTCCCCGAAGGTGGGGACCATGCGCACCTCGTTGGTGCCGTCGTCCTTGGCCACCTCCACGGGCCTGCCCCTCACCTTGCCGTACTCCTTGTACATCTGCACGTGCCCGGACTTCTGGTTGCTCCACATCCTCGGGAAGATGGTGGTGAAGCGGGGGTCGTAGACGGGGATGGTACCCTTACGGTCGTCGGTGACCACGTAGCGTCCTTTTTTACGGTCCTTGATGTACAGGGGTTTGCCGTCATCCACATCGACCGTGGGGGCATTGTAATATTGTCCGTGAAGGATCGGCCAGGTGCCATACTGCTCACGGCCCAGGTAGGAAAGGAGGCTGATGGCATCTTCAGGGCTGTTCTCGTCGATGGGGGGATTGGCGTTGGAACGGATGATGATCATGAAAAACGAGGAATAGCCGATCAGGATGAAGGTGAAGCACAGGACCAGGGTGTTGGCGATCACATGCTTGTGCTTCCGGGTGTACCTGAGGCCCCACACAACGGCGGCGATCAGCAGGAGAAAATAAAAGAGTGTTCCCGTATTGAAGGGCAGCCCCATGCCGTTGACGAAGAGAAGCTCCATGAAGCTCGACAGCTTGACGATCCATGGAATGATGCCGTTCATGATGATCCCGAGGATCACCACGGAGATGATCCCAGTAACAATGAATCCACGGGTAGTGGGCTGATATTTCTTGAAATAATAGACGAAGGCGATGGCGGGGATGGCCAGGAGGTTGAGCAGGTGAACACCGATGGAGAGCCCGATGATGTATGCGATGAGGATGATCCAACGGTTGGCGTACCGTTCATCCTCACGCTCCCAGCGGAGGATGGCCCAGAAAGTGGCGGCCGTGAAGAGTGACGACATGGCATAGACCTCGCCTTCGACGGCGGAGAACCAGAAAGAGTCGGAAAACGTGAAGGCCAGGCTGCCGACCACGGCGCTGCCGATGACGGCGTAGGTGGAGGCCTCGGTCATTTCCCCTCCGTTCCGCAGGGCGATCTTCCGTCCGAAATGAGTGATGGTCCAGAAAAGGAACAGGATGGTGAAGCTGCTGCTGAGGGCCGACATGATGTTGATCATCAGGGCCACCT
>CAYLTG010000106.1:7432-10241 GCA_964386225.1 uncultured Bacteroidales bacterium | reverse complement strand
GTGCGGTTCAGCGGCAAGACGGTGTCGCAGGAGATCATCTACCTGGTGATGGCCTTCTTCCTGTTCTACATCCTCACCTTCTTCGCCGGCACCTTCATCATGACCTTCCTGGGCCTCGATTTCGACACCGCCATCGGCGCCACCATCGCCTCGCTGGGCAACATCGGCCCCGGCATCGGCCACGTGGGCCCCGTGGATAATTACAGCGCCCTGCCCGCCGCCGCCAAATGGGTCTCCTCCTTCCTGATGCTGCTCGGCAGGCTGGAACTGTTCACGGTGATGATCCTGTTCTCGGGGACGTTCTGGAAGAAGTAGGGGGATTAGGAAACAATGAAACAATAAAACATTATAACATTAGAATGAAGAATGGGAGGGAGCCGGGGGTCGAAGACAGAACTTTGTGTCCTTTGTGTTATCCTTCGAGTCCTTTGTGGTAAAAGACTCACTTCAATCTGATGTTGTCCAGGATGATGGCCGTCGCCCCGGTATGCTCAGCAATGAAACCCCGGCAAATCCCCGAAGCCTGATCATATAACTCTTTGTCATCCAGAAGTTTATTCACTCTCACCTCAAAATCCTCCTCCTCCACCGGGAAGGCCCCGCCCTTTTCAGCCAGCTCCACCGCCTCGGCGAACTTTTGGTAGTTGGGCCCGAACAGCACCGGCTTGCCGAAGGTGACCGCTTCCAGGATGTTGTGGATCCCCTTCCCGAAGCCCCCGCCGATGAGCGCTGCGTCGCAGTACTGGTAGAGGCCCGAGAGGAACCCCATGCCGTCGACGATGAGCACCCGGGCGCCTTCCAGGTCCCTTTCATCCTTCAGCTGCGAATACCTCACCGGGGCGTGGCCGGCATACGCCTGGGCGATGGCGCGTATCCGTTCCTCGTGCACCTCGTGGGGGGCGATGATCACCTTCGCCCCTGTCCTCTGGCCGTCGAGCCACCGCAGCACCAGCCTCTCCTCCGGCGGCCAGGAGCTGCCCGCCAGCACCACCTGTGCGCCGGCGGCGAACCCGGCGATGAGGGGGAAGTCCTTCTTCTGCGCCGCGATCTGCATCACCCGGTCGAACCGTGTGTCGCCGCTCACCACGAAGTTGTCGATGCCCGCTTCCCGCAGCAGCCTGCCCGAGGCTTCGTTCTGGACGAAGAACAGGGTGACCTTCCGCAGCTGCCTGAGGGCCCAGCCGCCCCAGGGCCTGAAGAAATGCTGGCCGGGCCTGAAGATGGCCGAGATGGTGTAGGTGGGGATGCCTTTCCGGTGCAGCTGGTCCAGGTAGTTGAACCAGAACTCGTACTTGATGAAGACGGCGGCCACGGGGTTGACCAGCTGCACGAACCGCCTCGCATTCTCCGGGGTGTCAATGGGCAGGTAGTGGATGTGGTCGGCGCCGGGGTAGTCCTTCCTCACCTCGTATCCCGACGGGGAGAAGAAGGTGAGCAGGATGCGGATGCCGGGGTGCCTCTGCCGGAATGCTTCCATCACCGGCCGGCCCTGCTCGAACTCGCCCAGGGAGGCGGCATGGAACCAGATCACCCGGGGGCGGTCGCGGAGGTCGTCCTCCAGCTGCCTGAACACCGTCCTGCGGCCCCTGACCCACAGGGCGGCCTTGGCGTTGAAGGGGGCGGCCGCCCCGATGAGCAGGCGGTAGAGCCGGATGATGATGGTGTAGAGGAAAGGCATGGGCGATCAGTAATAATAGACCTTTTCGGGCATGCGCTGGAAAATGGGGATGATCCAGCCCACCTTGACGCCATAGAGGATGTCGAGGCGGCTGGCCGCCGGGTCGGGTTCCATGGTGTCGAAATAAACATCCCGCCGGGGGGCGGTGAAGGCCTCGGTGAACTCCAGCCCGCCGTAGAAATTGAGCAGGCGGTTGTCGCTGAGGAACAGGTAGCCGACGAACTGGTTGATCAGGAGGCCGCCGGTCAGCCGGTCGTACCCTTTCTTGTAGTCGCCCTGCAGCTGCGGCGCCGAGTTGTTGGCCACCTCGATGCGGATCTTGTGCTGCATGTAACCGATGCCCGCACCCACGTAAAAGCCCGAATTGGGGTTGGGGGAGAGGACGGGGATCACCCTGCCCACGCGGCCTGCCACCGTAAAGCCCCGCTCGAACAGGTTGTAGTCGGCGAAATTGCCGGATAAGTCGATGATGTAGCCGCTGGCGGTCTTCAGGTTGAACATCAGCGAGTCGGGATTCTTAAGCTGGTTGCCGAAGATGAAATCGAAGCTGGCGCCGATGAGCCAGTTCGACCGGGCCTTGAACTGGAAGCCCCCGCCGATCGTCGAGCTGGGCCCGAAGCGGTCGGCCAGGTCGCCGCCCGGCACCGTGAAGGAATAGGAGGCGTGGAACATGGGGATGTTGAGGGCGGTGTCGCTGGCCCGGTACTGGCCGCGGAGCGTGGAGCCGGCTGCGACCAGCAGCACTGCGAGCACATATGTGGCGAGTGTTTTACCCATGGGACAAAAGTAGGGATTAAACAGATTAACATTACAGCAATACAACATTACAATGAAAAATCATCCCCTGTCGCCGACATCCGTCATTGCGAGGAGGCCATAGCGGTCCGTCATTGCGAGGAGGCCATGGTGGCCGATGGCTGTTTATGGCAATGCTTGCGGCCGACGAAGCAATCTGTTTCAAGTTATGCGCCGCGAATTCGATTGAGATTGCCTGCCTGACGGCGAGGCAGGCTTCACCTCCCGTTGGTCGGCTCGCAATGACGTTGTGTTATCGCGCCACGTTTTCGATTGAGATTGCTTCGCTACGCTCGCAATGACGTGCTTCGTAGTATGGGATTCGTATTTTTTATA
>CAYLTG010000106.1:0-7332 GCA_964386225.1 uncultured Bacteroidales bacterium | reverse complement strand
GCTTCGCTACGCTCGCAATGACGTGCTTCGTAGTATGGGATTCGTATTTTTTATATTTTTGAACAAACCACCAGAACCATGCAACGCGGAGGATACCTTTACATCCTGACCAATCAGAACAATACCGTTCTTTATACAGGCGTCACCAGCCAGTTGGCCAGGCGGGTGCATGAGCATAAACGTAAGCTATACCCACGCTCGTTCACTTCCAGGTACAATACCGATAAGTTGGTATACTTTGAATCGTATCCCAGGATTGAAGAAGCGATCAACAGGGAAAAAAAGATCAAGGGAGGCAGCCGGGCAAAGAAGATTGCGCTCATCGAGTCCTTGAATCCTGAATGGAAGGACCTGTACGACAGCATCCTCGGAGACCACTGGTAGTATCCGCCCCGTCATTGCGAGGAGGCCATGATGGGCGGTGGCTGTTTATGGCAATGCTTGCGGCCGACGAAGCCTGCCTGCCGGCGAGGCAGGCAATCTGTTTCAAGTTACGCGCTAAATGTTCGATTGAGATTGCTTCGCCTCCCGTTGGTCGGCTCGCAATGACGTTGTGTTATCGCGCCACGTTTTCGATTGAGATTGCTTCGCTACGCTCGCAATGACGTGCTTCGCTGCGCTCGCAACGCCTTGTCGCAATCTGTTTCCTGATCACCCACACTGTTAATAAATTAACAATTCTCACCAAAAAACTTTTTTTCTCTCCGACAATCACTATATTTGCCGCCAAAATCAAGGGACGGGAGCCGCGAGCCAGAGTCCCCAAAATCAGGAACATGACCAAAAAACAAAAACACATCGGGCTGATCGGTGCCGGCAACTGGGGCAAGAACCACCTGCGCAACCTCCACAAGCTGGGGGTCCTCAACTGCGTGATGGAGACCGCCGCCGGCGTGGCCAGCCAGCTGAAAGAGGAATACCCCGACCTGGAGTTCGTCGGCAAGCTCGACGACCTGCTGGGCCGCAAGGAGATCAAAGGGGTGGTGATCGCCGCCCCGGCCGAGCTGCACTACGAACTCACCAAAAAGGCCCTGCTGGCCGGCAAGGACGTGCTGGTGGAGAAACCGCTGGCCCTCAACGTGTCGGAGGGCGAGGAGCTGGTGGCGCTGGCCGCCGACCACAACCGCATCCTCATGGTGGGCCACATCCTGCAGTACCACTCGGCCGTCATCAAGCTCAAGGAGCTGATCGACAACGGCGAGCTGGGCCGCATCCGCTACATCTACTCCAACCGCCTCAACATCGGCAAGCTGCGCACCGAGGAGAACGTCCTGTGGAGCTTCGCGCCCCACGACATCTCCCTCATCATCATGCTCATGGACGGCGAAGGGCCTGTGAAGGTGCAGGCCCACGGCGGCTCCTACCTCAGCTCGGGCATCTACGACACCACCCTCACCACCCTGGAATTCAAGAACGGTGTCAAAGGGCATGTGTTCGTCAGCTGGCTCCACCCCTTCAAGGAGCAGAAGCTCGTGGTGGTGGGCTCGGAGAAGATGGTGGTGTTCGACGACATCAGCAAGGAGAAGCTCTTCATCTACCCCCACAAGATCAAGTGGGAGAAGGGCAAGATCCCGGTGGCCAAGAAGGAGGATTACGTCACCGTCGACCTGGAGCTGAAGCAGCCCCTGGAAGAGGAGCTGAAGCACTTCATCCACTGCATCGAGATCCGCAGCATCCCCAAGACCGACGGCCAGGAAGGCCTCACCGTCCTCAGGGTGCTGGAGGAAGCACAGAAGAAACTAATCTAAACATACTAAACGCGAATGGAAAAGAAATTTTTTGTCCACGAGAGCTCGTACGTCGACGACAACGTGGAGATCGACGAGGGGACCAAGATCTGGCACTTCTCGCACATCCAGGGCGGCACCCGCATCGGGAAGAACTGCTCCATGGGCCAGAACGTGAACGTGGGCAACAACGTGATCATCGGCAACAACGTCAAGATCCAGAACAACGTCTCGGTATATGAGGGCGTGGAGCTGGAGGACTATGTGTTCTGCGGCCCCTCCATGGTGTTCACCAACATCATGAACCCCCGGAGCGAGTTCCCCCAGCGGGGCTCGGAGCACTACCTCAAAACCCTGGTGAAGAAGAGCGCCTCTTTAGGGGCCAACTCCACCATCGTCTGCGGCCACACCGTCGGCAAGTACGCCTTCGTGGGCGCCGGCGCCGTGGTGACGCGCGACGTGCCCGACTACGCCATGGTGTTCGGCACCCCGGCCAAAATCCGCGGCTGGGTATGCGCCTGCGGCACCCGGCTCGACATGAGCACCGACCCGGGCTCCGCGGAGCAGGCCACCTGCCCCAGGTGCAGCCGCGCCTACACCAAGAAAGGGCTCACCGTCGAGCAGGTGCAATAATCACCCGCTGTTTTCGGTTTACCCTGTATTCAAAATCCAAGTATCAAAATCTTTAAATAAAATATCCAAGAATGCAATTCATCGATTTAAAAGCCCAGCAGGACCGCATCAAGGACCAGATCGACCGCAACATCCAGAACGTCCTGGCACACGGGAAGTACATCATGGGCCCCGAAGTGAAGGAACTGGAAGAGAAGCTGGCCGCCTATGCCGGCACCCAATACGCCGTGGGCGTGGCCAGCGGCACCGACGCGCTGCTCATGCCGCTCATGGCCTGGGAGACCGGCCCCGGCGACGCCGTCTTCACCGTTTCGTTCACCTTCATCGCCACCGCCGAGGTGGTGCAGCTGCTGGGGGCCACGCCGGTGTTCGTCGACATCGACGCGGAGACCTACAACATGGATGCTTCCAAACTGGAGGAGGCCATCCTCAGGGTCAAGAAGGAAGGCAAGCTGACGCCGAAAGGCATCATCCCGGTGGACCTGTTCGGGCAGCCGGCCGACTACGACGAGATCAACGCCATCGCGAAGAAACACGGGCTCTGGGTGCTCGAAGATACCGCCCAGGGGTTCGGCGGCGTGTACAAAGGCAAACGGGCCGGCTCGCTGGCCCACGTGGCCGGCACCAGCTTCTTCCCGGCCAAGCCGCTGGGCACCTACGGCGACGGCGGCATGGTGTTCACCGACGACCAGGACATGCACGACAAGCTGCTCTCCATCCGCGTCCACGGGCAGGGGACCGACAAGTACAACAACATCCGCATCGGCATCAACGGCCGGCTCGACACCCTCATGGCAGCCATCCTGCTGCCCAAGGCCGACATCTTCGAAGAGGAGATCGGCCTGCGCCAGGTGGTGGCCGGACGCTACAACGACCTGCTGGAAACGGTGGTGAAGACCCCGTACGTGAAGGAACACAACGTGTCGGCCTGGGCCCAGTACAGCATCCTCCACCCCAACCGCGACCAGGTGATCAACGGGCTGAAGGAGGAGGGGATCCCGACGGCGGTATACTATCCCAAGCCGCTGCACCTGCAGGATGCGTTCGCGCACCTGGGGTATCGATATGGCGACATGCCCGTGAGCGAGCGCATTGCCGGCGAGATCTTCAGCATCCCCATGCACCCCTACCTGAAGGAAGAGGACCAGGTTCGCATCGCGGAGGCGATCAGGAAATACGCATGATTTTTGACCACGAAGGACTCAAAGGTTTTCACTAAGGACACCAAGGATAAATAGTTTTATAGAACCCTTTGTGCACCTTAGTGTTATCCTTCGTGTCCTTTGTGTTAAAATCCTTTGTGTTAAAAAAATTGAAACCAATTTGCCAGCTTGTTGTAATAAAGCATAGAAAAATAATATCAAGAATACGCCAATGGAAATTTATCAGAAACTGATCAATAAAGAAACGAAACTCTCCCTCATCGGGCTAGGCTACGTCGGCCTGCCCATCGCCCTCGAGTTCGCCCGCCACATCTCCGTCGTCGGCTTCGACATCAGCGAGGAGCGCGTGAAAAAGATGAAGAAGGGCATCGACCCCAGCGACGAGCTGGGCCCCGAAGCCTTCGAAGGGTGCGACATCACCTTCACCACCAACCCCGAGGACCTGAAAGCGGCCTCCTTCCACATCGTGGCCGTCCCCACGCCCATCGACTCCCACAACATGCCCGACCTGTCGCCCCTGATCGCCGCCTCACGCACGGTAGGCAAGATCCTGAAGAAAGGGGACTATGTCGTGTACGAGTCCACCGTTTACCCCGGCGCCACCGAGGAGGACTGCATCCCCGTGCTGGAGGAGCTGAGCGGCCTGAAGTTCAAGCAGGACTTCAAGGTCGGCTATTCCCCGGAGCGGATCAACCCCGGCGACAAGGTGAACACCCTTTCCACCGTGGTCAAGATCGTGTCGGGATGCGACGACGTCTCCCTCGACAACATCGCGAAGACCTACGAGCTGGTCGTCAAGGCCGGCGTCCACCGCGCCCCCACCATGAAGGTGGCCGAGGCGGCCAAGGTGATCGAGAACACCCAGCGCGACGTCAACATCGCCCTGATGAACGAGCTGTCCATCATCTTCAACCGCATGGGCATCAATACCTTCGACGTGCTGGAGGCCGCCGGCACCAAGTGGAACTTCCTCCACTTCTACCCCGGCCTCGTGGGCGGCCACTGCATCGGCGTCGACCCCTACTACCTGGCGTACAAGGCCAAGGAATACCGCTACCACCCGCAGATCATCAACAGCGGCCGCTTCGTCAACGACTCCATGGGCTTCTACATCGCCAAGCAGCTGGTGAAGAAGATGATCGACAAGGGCAAGAAGATCCTCAACACCAAGGTGCTGGTGATGGGCGTCACCTTCAAGGAGGACGTGAGCGACCTGCGCAACTCCAAGGTGGCCGACCTCATCCGCGAGTTGGAGTCCTACGGCGTGACCGTGGAGGTGACCGACCCCTTCGCCGACGCCGGCGAGCTGAAGCACGAGTACGGCATCACCCTCACCGAGGACATCGCCGACGACTACAACGCCGTGGTGGTGGCCGTGTCGCACAGGCCTTACAAAGAGCTGGACGAGAAATACTTCAGGTCCATCACCGCCAAGAACGCCATCCTGGTGGATGTGAAGGGGCTGTACAGGAATAAGATCAGGGAGCTGACCTACTGGAGCCTGTAGATTTAAACCACAAAGGACTCAAAGGACAACACGAAGTTACACGAAGGTTTTCCTGTGAAAGAAATTCCTTTGTGCCCTTTGTGAAACCCTTAGTGTCCTTCGTGGTTAAGCCTTTGAGTCCTTCGTGGTAAAAAACCCCTGACTTTCTCCCCTATTTCCACTAATTTTACGTCCTCATAAAATGCATCCATGAAGATCCTCGTCACCGGCGGCACCGGCTACATCGGCTCCCACACCGTGGTGGAGCTCCAGCAAACCGGCCACGAGGTGGTCATCGTCGACAACCTCAGCAACTCCCATGAAGGGGTTGTGGACCGGATCGCACAGATCACGGGCATCCGCCCCGAATTCGATAAGTTCGACCTCACCGACGGGGAACGGACACTGGACCTCTTCGCCTGCCACCCCGGTATCCGGGGCGTCATCCACTTCGCCGCCAGCAAGTCGGTGGGCGAGTCGGTGGAGGACCCGCTCAAATACTACCACAACAACCTGCTGTCGACCGTCAACCTGCTGAAAGGAATGGCGCAGGCAGCGGTGAACAACCTGGTCTTCTCCTCCTCCTGCACCGTCTACGGCCAGCCCGACGTGTTGCCGGTCACCGAGGAGGCCCCCGTCAAGGCGGCGTGGTCGCCCTACGGGCATACCAAGCAGGTCGCCGAGGAGATCATCCGCAACACGGTGAAGGCGTCGGAAATAAATGCCATCCTCCTTCGTTATTTCAATCCCATCGGGGCCCACGACAGCGCCCTCATCGGCGAGCTGCCGCTGGGGGTGCCCGACAACCTGGTGCCCTTCATCACCCAGACGGCCGCCGGCCTCCGGGACGAGCTGCGGGTGTTCGGCGACGACTACGACACCCCCGACGGGACGGCCATCCGCGACTACATCCACGTGGTGGACCTGGCAAAAGCGCACGTGGCGGCCATCGACCGGATGGCGGAAGGGAAGACAAAACAGGAGGTGGAGGTCTTCAACCTGGGCACCGGCACGGGGTATTCGGTGATGGAGACCATCAAAACCTTTGAAAAGGTTTCCGGCCGCAAGCTGAACCACCGCATCGTCGGCCGCCGCCCCGGCGACATCGAGAAGGTGTGGGCCGACACGTCCCTTGCCAACCGGGAGCTGGGCTGGAAAGCGGAACGGGGGCTGGAGGAGATGCTGGGGAGCGCATGGAAATGGCAACTGACTTTGGAAGAAGGCAGATAGAAAATATGTCTAACCACGAAGGACACGAAGGATGTCACAAAGGGCACAAAGGAATCTTAAAAGAAAAAATCCTTTGTGTAACTTCGTGTTAACCTTGGTGTCCTTTGTGGTAAAATCTTCGTGTCCTTTGTGTTAAAAGAAAAAAAATGAAAAAAATTCTCATCACCGGCGGAGCGGGTTTCATCGGTTCCCATGTCGTAAGACTTTTCGTCAATAAATATTCGGATTATCACATTTACAACCTGGACAAGCTCACCTACGCCGGCAACCTGGAGAACCTCAAGGATGTCGAGGACAAGCCCAACTACACCTTCGTCAAGGGCGACATCACCGACGGCGGCTTCATCCAGGACCTGTTCTCGAAGCACGATTTCCACGGCGTCATCCACCTCGCCGCCGAGTCGCACGTCGACCGCAGCATCTCCAACCCCATGGAGTTCATCCTCACCAACATCGTCGGGACGGTGAACCTCCTCAACGCCGCGAAGCACAGCTGGAAGGACAACATGGAAGGCAGGCGCTTCTACCACATCTCCACCGACGAGGTGTACGGCTCGCTGGGCGACGAGGGCTTCTTCACCGAGGAGACCCCGTACGACCCCCACAGCCCCTACAGCGCCTCCAAGGCCAGCTCCGACCACCTGGTGCGGGCCTACCACGACACCTTCGGGCTGCCCGTGGTCATCTCCAACTGCTCCAACAACTACGGTCCCAACCAGTTCCCCGAGAAGCTGCTGCCGCTGTTCATCCACAACATCCGCAACAACAGGCCGCTGCCCGTCTACGGCAAGGGCGAGAACGTCCGCGACTGGCTCTACGTGATCGACCATGCGAACGCCATCGACCTCATCTACCACGAGGGCACGGATGGCGAGACCTACAACATCGGCGGCAACAACGAGTGGAAGAACATCGACCTCATCCGCCTCCTCTGCGGCATCATGGACCGCAAGCTGGGCCGCGCCGCCGGCACCTCCGAACAGCTCATCACCTACGTGAAGGACCGCGCCGGCCACGACCTCCGCTACGCCATCGACTCCTCCAAGCTGCAGCGCACCCTCGGCTGGTCCCCTTCCCTGCAGTTCGAGGAAGG
>CAYLTG010000105.1:0-10600 GCA_964386225.1 uncultured Bacteroidales bacterium | reverse complement strand
TGGATTCTCCAAAAATATATGGGTGCATCCTTTCAAAGTTTTTCACCGTAAGGCGGTCATTCCTTACCAGATAACAAGAATTTCCAGGAATTGTTTGAAGGATCGCAGAGGTCGGGTAAATTGAAAGGGATGGGTTCAATCGCCTGTCTTGCTGCTGCCCTGATCCTGGTTTTCTGTTTTTCGCTTTCCGGTTTCCAGGGCCCTGATCTCCTCCTCGGACAACTCCTTCTTCTGTTTTTCCTCCTTCACATGCAGGTCGAGTTGCGGGAACGGGATCTCCACGCCATTTTCCCGGAAGATGTTGAAGAGGGCCACGGCCACTTCGCTCTTGGTCTTGATGCCCAGTTCATAGGGTACCCAGAAGAGCAGCCGGAAGTTGAGGGAACTGTTGCCGAATTCCTCGAACAGTGCCCAGGGGGCCGGCTCCTTCAGGACATCCTCGTGATCGCCGGCCACCTTCTCGAGGAGCTTCAACACCACATTGAGATCCGAGCCATAGGAGACGCCCACTTTGATCTCGATGCGGCGGGTCTTGTCGGAAAGGGTCCAGTTGATGAGCTGGTTGGAGACGAGGTTGCCGTTGGGGACGACCACTTCGGCACCATCGTAGGTCCTTACGTTGCTCGACCGGATGCCGATCCGCTTGACCTGTCCGAGCAGTTTATCCACCTCGATGGTGTCGCCCACCTGCAGGGGGCGTTCATAGACCAGGATGAGCCCGGAGATGAAATTGTTTACGATATTCTGCAGGCCAAAACCGATACCGACCCCGAGGGCGCCGGCCAGCAGGCTGAACTTGCCCAGTTCGATGCCGGCGGCCGACAGGGCGAACATGAACCCCAGGATGATGAGGAAATAGCGGATGGTGACGGAAATGGCGGCCGGCACACCCCGCGGGAGTTTCGTGTGTTTCAGGATGACCGGTTCGACGAGCAGTTTGATGAGCCCCGCGAGCAGGAAGGTCCCGATGAGGATGAGCACCAGGGCCAGGATGCTCCCGATGGTCAGTTCCATGGTGCCCACGCTTCGCTCTTTGACCAGGAACTCGGTGATGGAGTCGAAGATAACCCGGGAGACCTCGAAAGAGACGGTGAACGAATATATCCAGTAGAGGACCCCGAGGATGCCGCTGACCCGTATTGCTTGCTTTTCGAAGCGGTCCCAGTGGATGCTCGTCGGACTGATCTTCCCCGCTTTGCCCACGCGCACGATGGCCCGCACCATGGCCACCACGATCAGGTACACCCCGTAAAGCACCACGGTGAATTCCGGGACATGGATGCCCACCTTGGTCATCAGGACCGCAAAGTCGAGGTACCCCCGCAGGTTGGCCACGAAAGCCACCGCGTAGAACAGGAAAATGAAGAGCGCGAGCAGGACCTTGGTCTTCTTCACGAAGTAGAGCTCGCTGAAGTTGTACCAGTTGGCAGGTTTGATGTATTTATAGGCCAGGAACAGGCCCAGGAGCGCCTCGAAGGCGATGTAGAACCTGGCCACATCCCCGAAATACCAGAAGATGATCTCGATGTCGTTGATCGCCAGCAGTATGATCAGCCTGAAAATGAAATGTTTGTCTGACCTGTCAATGAACTCGGAAAGGATATACCGCATGTTGATCAGCAGGAGCAGCGTCAATATGTGGTTCAGCACCAGCGGGTAGTACGGGAAAAAAAGATGGAATGACACAAGGATCAGGGAGACGAGTGTCGTGAGGGGGTGCTTTACGAAGATCCGGATGATATGCTTGTGCCCCGGGTAACTGTCGTCGAATTTTTTCTTAAGGTAGCTGTTCCGCAGGATGAAGAACAGGATGACCAGGAAGATGGACCAGATAAGCAGCGGGCGGAGGCTCTGGGTCAGGAAATAGTTCCTCAGGATCTTTGCATTCTCGTGTCTCCATTTGTTGATCCGCACATCCACCGGCGCATAGTCCGCGCGGGTCACCGAAACATCCCACAGGGGTGGCGTGATGGCGATGAAGAGGCTGTCGCGCTGGTTCTGCTGCAGCTGCAGGATCTCCGCAATGATGTCCGCACAAAAGCTGTTGGCCTGCGCGATCTGATCCTCCAGGATGATCAGGCTCCGCTTCTTCTTGGATAACTCCACGCGGTATTGATCAGCCTTCTCAATGATCTGCAGGATGCGCTGGTTCAGTTCATCGGCCTCCTCCTGCAGTTCCTCGCTTTGATTCGTGATTTGCCATACATGGATGGTCTTGTCCAACTGGTCGATGTCGTCCTGTACTGTTGCGAGCCTGTTGTTCACTTCCGACTGCCAGCCGGTCAGCCGGATCGAAAACCCTTCCCACAGCCGGTATGAGTTCTCCAGGAAGAATTTGGACAGGTTGTAGGGGTTGTATGCCCTGAATTCGTTTGCCTGGCTTTCAAGGAAGCCCCTGTACTTGCTGAAGGTTGAATCAATGAAGAGGACCCTGCTGTCGGGCTTTAGGATGTCCTCCATTTTCTTGAAGCTCTTTTCCACCTTGTCGAGCTCGTAGTTGATGTTGCTCAGTTCGATGACCTCCTTTTCGGTGCCTGCCACCGAATCAGCTTCCGTTTGACCGGTCACAAAAAGTCCGGTGGCCGATAATAGCAGCAAAAGCATCCATGTGATTGCAGGTACCCTCATTCTTCGATCAGTTTTAATGGTGGGGTTCGGGAGAAATTTCCATGAAATTAAGGAAAATACATTTTCGGCCGTGAAATTACCCAAAATCTTTGAATCATACATCCCGGCCAGATTGCCGGCAGTTTTGTCCGGCAGTCGAAGCGGCAGGTCAGCCTTTGCAGGGGCGCCTGACGCGGCTGCCCTGGTGCCGACCATTAACCGATGAATCCCTTCCGGATGCGGCGATGAGCCGAATGTATACTTTTTGTAACGCTGACTTTTTCAGTGATTGTGAACAAACGAAGTACTTTTGAGTTCGATTTCGACTAAACCTTAGATATAGCGTTCTGAAAATTTGAAATTGCGGTGCCCGTTTCAGGTGGGGTCCCACGGACGATATGCCGGCCGGAACACCTTCAAAGTGCGGCGTCATGCCGTTTTCAAAAGGAAGCAAATAATTATTTCTAACATTTTTATTCACTAAATCCAATCATTTATGAAAAAATTGATCTTTACAATCACGCTGGCTCTGGGGCTGGTTGCGATGCTGCAGGCCCAGGTTGCCATCAAGCCTTCATTCGGTCTGAATTCAACGCACCTTACCACCGAACATGTCGACTGGAAAAGCCAGGGCCGTCTTGGATACCAGTTTGGCGTGGGTGTCCTGGTGGGGGATAAATTCTATTTCGAGCCGGGCATTTACTGGGCCACTGTTTCACAGGACCTGACCGACACGAAAGATGACAATCCGCAGCCCGAAACATTCAAGAATACCATCAGCAGCATGAGGGTGCCTGTTTATCTGGGATACCATATCCTCGGAAGCGAGGAGACCCTGGCCGACCTGCGCCTGTTTGCAGGGCCCGGCGTATCATTTGTGACGGGTGTCAACAGCGAGGCTGAAGGTCTCAGCAAAGATGATTTCAAGAGCATGATCTTCGACGTGGATGTGGGCGCCGGCCTGGATGTATGGTTCCTTTTCCTGGAGTGGCATTACATCTTCGGCCTTACGCCGGTCTTCAACGAGAATTCCGATGCCAAGTTCCAGACCTTCTATGGCAACCTGGGCGTCAGGATCCGGTTCTAACGATATTTCAATGGTTAAATTTTTCTCATGACTGGCAACGGCATGCTTAACGGCATGACGTTGCCAATTCTTAATTAAATCAAAAAAATCAGAATGAAAAAGTCAATCTTATTTTTTGCCATGGTTGCCCTTGGCATATTGGTCGCCTGCAACAATCAGGCAAAGAAGGAGAACGAGGCACTGAAGGCCGAGATCGCCATGCTGGCAGAGGAGAATGCCGTACTGGCGGGAGGAACCTTCGAAATGGCCGGCACCATCGAGGCTTACCACGAGGCCCTCAAGGAGATCGATGCGCAGATCGCCGCCATCGACGATAAAAAGGATCTGGTAAAGCAGAAGAGCCCCGAGTTCAAAACGGATGCCGATGTCGAGGAGGATATCCTCCTGCACATCGAGCACCTCCACCACATGATGGAGAATTCCAAGCACAAGATAACCCAGCTGAACGGCCAGGTGGGTGAGCTCCGCAAGGCCGACAGCGCCGATCATGAGCGCATTCACATGCTCGAGGAGGAACTTCGCGACATGGCAGGACTGGTCGTGGCCCGCGATACGGAGATCGCCGCCCTCCACGACATGCTTGTCGCCGAAGGTTTTGCCATCATCACGCTGGCCGACGCCTACAACGAACAGCTGGCCTATTCCGAGGTGCTGCTTGACATTCTGAACACCGGTTTTTTTGTCGCAGGCACCAAAAAGGAGCTCAAGGAACTTGGCATTCTCGACATGGAAGGAGGGTTCCTCGGGATCGGCCGGGTGAAGACCCTGAATGCCAACGCCCCGGTTGAGTTCCTCATCCCGATCGACATCCGGGATGCCGACATCATCGAGCTGACCGGTAAAAAAGCGGAACTTGTAACCACGCATCCGCAGGACAGTTACGATTTCACCTTCGACAAGGACAAGGAACTGGTCTTCCTGGGAATCGCGAACAAGCTGAAATTTTGGCAGGAGACGAATTACCTGGTGGTAGAGATCATGAATTGACCTATCTTTACATCCATGAGAATACTGCCGGCCATATTATTGGTATCGATTTCGCATACCGGCATTGACCGGCGCACGAATGGAATTTAATTTCTTTAGCCCCCCCGGGAACATGGCTTCCCGCGGGGGTTTTTATTGGGGCCAACGGGTGCCCGGCATTAGTAAGGTTCACACATCTAAACCAGTTCTTGCTATGGTAAAACATGGAAATGAAACACTTGGGGAGCAGGGATCCCTCCTGAAGACGACGGCCCGCCTCGTCGTGGCCACCCTGATCGTGACCGTGATGGTCATCGGAAAATCGTTCCTGGTCCCGCTGGCCTGGGCACTGCTCATCGCGCTGGCCAGCTATAAGTTCCTGAACCGCCTGGAGGAGAAGACGATCATGTCGCGAAGCGTGATCAACATGCTTTTCCTGTTGTTCCTTCTCGTGGTGCTGATCGCAATCGGGTATTTCTTCTACCTGGAGTTCACCCATATTTTCAAGGACCTCCCGGCACTGGCATTGGTCATTTCAGAACGATTGCATGATATCTCTTTGACGCTGAAAGGTTATGGGATCACCATCCCCGATCACATCGACAAGACCTACATCAACGAGTGGGTCCATGGCCACAACGATATGATCATGAACCTGATCTCCGGGATCGGCCTGAACCTGTGGAACATCATCCTGATCCTTTTCTACCTGTTCTTCATCCTTTACTACCGCGACCTCGTGGTGCATTTCTACATGAAGAAATTCAAGAGCAAGGAGCGCCTCCAGCTGGCCAGGGACCGGTTCGAGCAATCCCTTGTCCTCATCCGCAGCTACATCTACGGGATACTCCTCCTCACGGTGATCTCCGCGGCCATGAATTACCTGGTATTCATCATCTTCGGGCTGAAGTTCGCGCTGTTCTTCGCCGTCTTCCTGGCCCTGCTGAACCTCATCCCCTTCATCGGCAATCCCATCGGGCTCGCAGTGATCATGCTGTTCGCCATCATCACCAAGGATAACATGCTGATCCCGCTGCTCATCTTCGTGGCCCTTTTCGTCATGAATTTCCTGCAGGATAACGTCATCCGGCCCTGGATCGTCGGGGATAAGCTGAAGATCAATGCCTTTGCCGTATTCGTGGCCATCATCATCGGGGGTATGATCTGGGGGGTCTCCGGCATGATCCTGTTCATCCCCATCGTTGGTGTGGTCAAGATCATCCTGGAGAGCAAGGAAGAGCATGGCGTTTATGCCATCTTCTTCTCTGAGCTCCCCAAGGAGAAGCACAAGCCGCTGGAGGTATCGGATAAAAATGCCTGAGCCATCGTAATTCATGCCCCAGAATGAAGAAAGGATTGAAAATAGCAGTGCTGGTGCTGGGTTCCATCGTTCTGATCCCGGTCCTGGCCTTATTCATCCTTTCCCAGGTGCATGTCAGGTCTGTTCACCAGAAAACCCTTGAGCTGATCAACACCGAACTGGGGGAGGGCATCGGGTTCCGGGATTTTTCCCTCTCCTACCTGCGGCATTTTCCGCACGTCCACATCGGCATCGAGGACCTGGTGGTCAAGGATGGTACACAAGAGGTGATCCGTGCCGGCAGCATCGACCTGGTCCTCAATGCGTCGACCTTGTGGACTGACAGGATCGTCATCGACAGGCTGTTGATAAGGAATGGATCGCTTTTTTCGGAGATCGATTCCACGGGGAGGAAACCGGTGCTGTTCCAGAAGAAGGACAGTGCAGCGCCGGCGTCGAAAAGGACCTTCGAGTTGAGTTCCCAGGACATCCGGCTGCTCGACAGCAGGATCTATTTCGGCAACCAGGTGAAGTCCAACAGAACCTACGTGCGGATAGACGAGGCCGATCTCAGGATCACCCTGGTCGAATCGGTCATCGGCATCACGGGGATGCTTTCGGGCAACCTGGATTCACTCATCTCCAACAATGCGGTTCTCTTCGCCGACCAGCCCATTCGTGGGGAGGAGATCGAATTCCGGGTCGGCCTGAAGGACAGCACCAAGGTGCTGGAGAACGGTTATATCCTGTCGCATGGCCTGAAACTGTACCCGCGTTTCCGGATGAAGACCCACGCGGATGGCCAGGATGTGGAACTGCACATCACCGGCGACGGGGCCTTCGATACCTTCCTCGACCTTTTTGAGTTCCATGTCGGACTTGACCTGGCGCAGACCAACCCCGGTGCCGAGCTCCGGATAGCCTATAACCAGTATGGCTTTGTGAACCCCTTTCTGAGGCCCTATTCGGAACTGGACTTCCAGATCATCGATGCCAGCTTTGAGGGGGAGGCCCTGCCTTATCCGCTCAGGAACGTGCAGATCGCCGGAAATTACAACAATGGGGAGGGGCATTCCCCGGCCACGGTGCAATTGGAGATCGACACCCTGCACGCCGAGATCGAGGACAGCTATGTGAATGCCCGGCTGAAGCTGTCCAACCTGAAGGATCCCGACATCGACGCCCACTTCGTTTCCAGGGTCGATGTCAGCCACCTCATCAAACCCGGCGGTAACATGAGCCTTTCGGGCATCATCGAGGCCGATCTCCGGGTCGACGGCCGGATCAGCGAGCTGAAGGCCATGCACCTCGAAGGCAAGCAGCAGGCCCGGGGAAGCATTACCATCAGTGACCTGGAGCTCCTGCTCAACAAGCAGAAGATCAGGGTGGAACTGATGTCGGGCACAACCCTGCTCAACAACCATATCTTTGAGGTGACCACCCTCATCGGCGCCTATAACGAATCGGCTTTCCATTTCAGCGGGCTGTTCGAGAACCTCGACAAATACCTTCTATCGGATAAGGAGGGCATGGGAGGCAGCTTTCTTCTGAGCTTTGACCGCCTCGACCTCAGGTCGAAGGGCGGGGAGAAGGTGCCGGCAGCCTCAGGATCTTCATCCGGGTTCAACCTGGCAGGCATCGACCTGACCCTCGAAGTGACCGGGAACGAGATCCTTACGGATTACGGATCCATCACGGACCTTCACATGAAAAGCCATCTGGATGAGGAGGAACTGGTGATCCATGCCCTCGGCCTGGGTTATCAGGGCGGTCATCTCCACGGGACGGCAGACGTCCGTTTCGATAACAGCGGCATCACCCTTGTGAAAGCTGACATTACGGGGGATTTCGGGATGCTCGATCTCAATTTCCCCGTACAGGAAGATCCGGATAAAGAGGGGAAAGGTGGGATCAACCTACCCGACTACATCGAAGCTCATGTCGCCCTCACCGCCGCCGGCGTGATCTACCGTGATCATTCCCTGCAGAACCTGGAGGTCAGGGCTGCACTGGAAGAGGGTGTGCTGTCCTTCGACCGGCTTGTGATGGATGCATTCGGGGGCCACACGGATGTCCGGGGCGAGGTTCAGTTCGATGAAGGCCAGCTCAGCGACATCGCGCTGCATGGCAGCCTCAGCTTCCGGAAGCTGGACATCGGGGATATCCTGGATGACCTCCCTTCCGGGGCAAAGCCTGCCGGCGAAAAGAAGACCCCTGCCATGCCCGCGGGCATCGACATCGATCTCCGTGTCGAAGCATGGGACATCGTGTACAAGGATGCCGAGGTGAAGAACCTTTCGACCCGGTTGGTGGCAGGCACCGAGCGTGTCAGCTTGAAGGACTTCCATGCCGACCTGCCCTTCGGCACCCTGGACCTGGATGTAGCCGTCGCCGGTTACACGGGGAAATCCCCGTTCATGACGGGGAAGGTCGTCCTGGATGTGGATACCCTTTCGGTGGACCGGTTCCTGCAGCTTGAGGCCCTCGGCCTGCCCGGCAAGCAGGAACCCGGAAACAAAGCGCCTGCCAGGCAGAAGAAGATCCCCGGCGGGCTTCCGTCAAACCTCGACATGGATGTGGAAGTGAAGGCCGGAAGGCTGACCTATGAAAATGCCACGGTCACCGATTTTGACCTGATTGTGCACTATGCGCCGGAGCAGGTCGACCTTCACGCGCTCAGGTTCATGTTTGCCGGCGGCAATGTGGATGTGAGCGGCAACCTGGCCAGGGACGGAACCGGTTCGGTCCCCGGGTATCTCTTTTCCACCGTGAAGGACCTGGACATCCAAAGGCTGTTCCGGTCATTCGATAATTTCGGCCAGGACAAGTTCACCGCCGAAAATACATCCGGGAAAGTGTCGTGGAGCTCCCATTACTATTTTGAACTGGGCCGGAACCTGGTGCCCGTCCGGGACAAGAACTTCTGGATCATGAACATCCACCTGCACGAGGCGGAGTTCGACAAGGTGGAACCCATTGAAAAGACATTGTTCTTCGTGGGACACAAGGCCCGGGACAAGATGGTGATCGGCGACCTGAACCTGACGACCATCCTTGCAGGCGAAAAGCTCTATGTTCCGGATGTGTTGATGAACGACAACATTGCCAACCTGGATGTGTTCGGATCGGTCGACATGGTTGACCGGACCATGGACCTGAGTCTTGAGATCAGCCTCAGTGACCTGTTCTTCCGGTCAAAGTCGAAACGGGTTGCCCAGACACAAGAGGGAGAGATCGACCTGGAACATGATTCCCGGCTTTTCCTGAACCTCACGGGCCCCCTGGATGACCACAAGCTCAAACTGATCAACAGGAGAAAATTCGAGCGATCGCGCGAAAAACTCATGCAGGACCTGAAAGAGGCGGAAGTTGAATTTCGCGACCTGCAAGCGGAGCGGCAATGAAAAATCTTTTATTTTCGCACGAGAACCATAAGAAAGCGGCCTTTTGAAAATTTTCTTCTTCCACATCGTCAAATATTTGCTGATCGGCCTTTCGCGGCTTCCGTTCCGGGTGCTGTTCGTGTTCTCGGACCTGATCTTCTTTATTGGTTATTACCTTGTCCGTTACAGGCGGAACATCACCCGGCAAAACCTTCAACGCTCCTTTCCCGACATGGGGCCCGAAGCGCTGAGGAATGCCGGAAGGCGTTTCTACCGCCACCTCTTCGACATCATGGCCGAAACGCTCAAGAACATAGGCGGTGATTCGGATACCATCACACGGAGGATCACCTTCAGGAACATTGAGATGCTGCGCGATATACACGCCGGTGGAAAAAGTGTCATTCTGTATGCCGCCCATTACGGCAACTGGGAATGGCTGACCGTGTTACCCCTCTACGTGCCGTTCCGGATGATCGCTTTTTACCAACCCCTGTCCAATTCCATGTTCGATGAGCTGATGAAGAACTCGAGAGAGAAATACGGGATCACAGCGATCCCCTCGAACCAGGCATACCGGGCCCTGAAATCGTATGCCGATGAGGGTGTGCTGACACTCTCCCTCGTGCTGGGCGACCAGAGCCCGCCATCCGGCGCCCCGAAGGTGTGGCTGCGGTTCCTGAACCAGGAAACGGCTTTCCTGCCGGGGGCCAACAAGATCGCCAGGAAGCTGGACCAGGTGGTGGTTTACCCTCATTTCACCAAAACGGCCCGCGGCAGGTATGAAGTGGAATTGATGCTGGTGCATCCCGGAATGGAAGAGTCCGGGGATCACTCGATCATAAGGAATTACGCAGCCCAGCTGGAAAAGAGCATCGACAAGGACCCGAGCCTCTGGCTTTGGTCGCACAGGCGCTGGAAACTGGTGCCGGAGCAGGAAGGTTGAACACATTCCGGGCCGGGTTGGGCATGATGATAACATTCAGTGTTGACAGGCGTTTCTATCTTTTGTTTGGACCTTAATTGAGAGCACGACCATAAAAAGGCATATCAAATACAAGTGGTTGAGGATCCTCCTTCGCGTGGTGGCCTGGTTCTTTATTGTCGTGGCCGGGCTGTTGGTCCTCCTGCATTTGTTGATCATGCTTCCCCCGGTGCAGGACAAGCTGCGGTCGGAGGCTGTGACTGCGATCGAGGAGCAACTGGATGTGGAGGCGGACATCGGGTTTTTCCGCCTGGGCTTCCCCAAGAAATTCA
>CAYLTG010000104.1:0-10620 GCA_964386225.1 uncultured Bacteroidales bacterium | reverse complement strand
TCTCATTATTTTTCAACATGCGATAGATGGTCGATTTGCCGATGTCGAGCTTTTTTGCCACGACCAGGACATTGTTGTTGTACTTCTGCAGGTAGTATTTCACGATCTTCTGCACGTAGCCCTGCAAGGTATCCTCCTCCAGCAGGAAGTCGCTCTTGGCGTTGGTGGAGTTGAAGGTGATGTGGTCCTCCTCGATGGCGTCGTTGTTCGTCAGGACGCAGGCCAGTTCCATGACCGCCTTGAGCTCCCTGACGTTGCCGGGGAATGGGTATTTGAGGAGTTTTTCCTGTGCCCTTGCCGAGATCTCCATTTTGGGCATGCCGTTCTCCTTGCAGAAGTCATCCACGAAGAATTTTGCCAGGATCAGGATGTCGTTGCCGCGGTAGCGCAGCGGCGGGATTTCGATGGGCAGGCCCAGCAGGCGGTAATAGAGGTCCTCGCGGAAATTCCCCTTTTCCACTTCCTTGGCCAGGTTGCGGTTGGTGGCCACGATGACGCGGGCGTCGAACTTGACGGGTGTGGTGCCGCCCACGCGGGTGAGTTCCTTCTCCTGGATCACCCGCAGCAACTTGGCCTGCATGTTGAGGTCCATCTCGCCGATCTCGTCCAGGAAAATGGTGCCCCTGTTGGCGACCTCGAACTTGCCGATCTTCCTTGAATTGGCGCCGGTGAAGGCACCCTTCTCGTGGCCGAAGAACTCGCTCTCGATAAGCTCGCTGGGAATGGCCGTCACGTTGATGGGCACGAACGCCTGCTTCGCCCTCACCGAGTTGTAGTGGATGGCCTTGGCCACCAGCTCTTTCCCGGTCCCGGTCTCCCCGTAGATGGAGACCGTGATGTTGGTGAGCGTGGCCTTCTCGATCAGCTTGAAGATCTGCTGTATGGCGGGGCTGTTGCCCTTGATGATGTTCCGGAACTCATATTTCTTCCCGATCTCCTCCTTGAGCACGCTGATCTCTTCCTTCAGCTCATTGCGCTCCTTGATGTTCTTGATCGTGTTCCACAACCGCTCCTTGGTGTCCTCGTCCTTGACGAAATAGTCGTAGGCGCCGTCCTTGAGCAGCCTGACGGCGGTGGCCACGTCTTCCTGTCCCGACACCACCACGATGGGGATGTCGGCATTGTATTGCCTGACTTTCTTGATCACTTCGAATCCCGACATGTCGGGCAGCGAATAGTCCAGCGAGATCAGGGAAGGTGTCTGGTGCAGGTTCTTGATGCAGTCGGTGCCGGTCTCGAACTTCACCACTTCGTTGTCAGGGTTCAGTGAAAGGTGGTACTTGAGCATCTCCCCGTACAGCGGGTCATCCTCGACCACGAAAATTTTAAATGCGCCCATTTGTCAGTATTAGGTTGAATTGTCCAAGGCCTTCCCAAAATGAGAATCCCCGCCCCGGCCGGTGTTTTCCCGCTGGTCAAGGGTTTTCCCGGCTGCCGGAAGGGGCCGCGCCGGGCGTTGTCCGCTCATCGGTTCCAGATCCATGGATTCATGTTCGGATGGTCATACGGATATGCCTAACTAATTGTTACATATTCATTTAATGTATCCCTGGGCAGATCCTCGGCCGGGTTTGCCCTTTTCCCAATATTAGACTGAAAGGCAGGTTGTTGTAATCAGGAACAGGGTTCCAGAATTGGAAAAGATTCTCAGGTGGGTAAAAAAAAAGCAACCCGTCGGGGGTTGCTTCCTGGTCGTGAGCCGGATCCTCAGGCGTCAATGTTGGCGTACTTGGCATTCTTCTCGATGAATTCCCTTCGCGGGGGCACTTCATCGCCCATGAGCATGGAGAAGATGCGGTCGGCCTCGGCGCCGTTCTCGATGGTGGCCTGCCGGAGGATGCGGTAGGCGGGGTCCATGGTGGTGCTCCAGAGCTGCTCGGCGTTCATTTCACCGAGCCCCTTGTAGCGCTGGATGTGGATCCCTTTTTCGGTGCCGTTGTCGGAGAACTCCCTTACCGTTTCCTGCCGTTCCTCTTCGCTCCAGCAATACTTTGATTTGCTCCCTTTCCGGATGAGGTAGAGCGGGGGCGTGGCGATGTAGACATAGCCGTGCTCGATGAGCTCCTTCATGTAGCGGTAAAAGAAGGTCAGCAGGAGGGTGGCGATGTGGCTGCCGTCCACGTCGGCGTCGGTCATGATGATGATCTTGTGGTACCTGAGCTTTTCCAGGTTGAGGGCCTTGCTGTCGTCTTCCGTTCCGATGGAGATCCCGAGGGCGGTGAACATGTTCCGGATCTCCTCGTTTTCGAAGATCTTGTGCTGCATGGCCTTTTCCACGTTCAGTATCTTTCCACGCAGGGGCAGGATGGCCTGGAATTTCCGGTCGCGTCCCTGCTTGGCGGTGCCGCCGGCGGAATCGCCCTCCACCAGGTAGATCTCGCAGAGGCTGGGGTCCTTCTCGGAACAGTCGGCGAGCTTGCCGGGCAGCCCGGTGGTGGACAGGACGTTCTTCCGCTGGACCAGTTCCCGGGCCTTGCGGGCGGCATGGCGCGCTGTGGCCGCCAGGATCACTTTGTTGACGATGGTCCGGGCCTCCTTGGGGTTTTCCTCCAGGTAATTGGACAGGTGCTCGGAGACCATCTGGTCGACGGCGCCCATCACCTCGGAGTTGCCCAGTTTGGTCTTGGTCTGGCCCTCGAACTGGGGTTCCTGTACCTTGACGGAGATGATGGCGGTGAGCCCCTCCCGGAAATCATCGCCGCTGATGTCGAACTTCAGCTTGGCCGTCATGCCCGATTTCTCGGCATAGGTCTTGAGGGTGCGGGTCAGGCCCCTGCGGAACCCCGACAGGTGGGTGCCCCCCTCGTGGGTATTGATGTTGTTCACGTAGGAGTGGATGTTCTCCGAGAACGAAGTGTTGTACTGCATGGCGATCTCCACCGGGATGTCGTTCTTTTCCCCTTCCATGGAAATGGCCGTCGACATCAGCTTTTCCCGCGTGGCATCGAGGTATTCGATGAAGTCGAGGAGGCCGTTCTCCGAAAGGTAGGTGTCCGACAGGTAAGACCCGTCTTCGTTCGCTTCCCGCTCGTCGGTGATGGTGAGGGTGATCCCTTTGTTCAGAAAAGCCAGCTCGCGCAGGCGGGAGGAGAGGATGTCGTAGCTGTAGACCAGCTCGGTGAAGATGGTGTCGTCGGGTTTGAAATGGACAATGGTCCCGGTGATGTCGGAATCGCCGACCACTTTCACGTCATGCTGCGGCTTCCCCTTTGAATATTCCTGGACAAAGGTCTTGCCCTCCCGGTGTACGGTGGCGATGAGCTTGGTGGAGAGTGCATTGACGCAGGAGACCCCGACGCCGTGGAGGCCGCCGGAGACCTTGTAGGACCCCTTGTCGAACTTGCCGCCCGCATGGAGTACCGTCATGACCACCTCCAGGGCCGACCGCTTCTCCTTTTCGTGCATGCCCGTGGGGATCCCCCGTCCATTATCGGAAACCGTGATGGAGTTATCTTCGTGTATCACCACGTGAATGGTGTCGCAATAGCCGGCAAGCGCCTCGTCGATGGAGTTGTCGACCACCTCGTAGACCAGGTGGTGCAGCCCCCTGGAGCTGACATCGCCAATGTACATGGCAGGCCTCTTCCTCACGGCCTCAAGCCCCTCGAGCACCTGGATGTTGCTCGCCGTGTAATTGTCGCGCGCCATGTTGTTTTTCTCTTCAGTCGTCATATCCGTCTTGTATGTTTAAAATCCATGAATTATACGCGTGCAAAGGTAGTGAAATGTGCCCGAACTCAGACCCCCAAACAGCTTAGTAATCAATGATTTTATTAACACATTGTTGTTAAGTTTTGCTTGTGGGGATGAAAATCTTTTTGTAAAAAAATACAACGCCCGGGCCTGATGCAGGGAATAACGACCGCCTGCCCGGAATATTGTATTATAAGGTGTTGGAAATGAAGTTGTAATATTGCGTACGAGGGGTCAGTCGTAATATTCGTATTCGTACTTCAGGGTATAGTGCTGGTTCACCCCCCTTCCCTTCAAGTTAATGAATATCTCGGCCTCCGTCACTTCGCCGTCTGCATTGTATTTCCGGGTGGCCTTGTTGTTCAGCTCCCCATCCTGGTCCACCTCCGCCTGTTCGACGGGGTTGCCGTGTTCATCATGCACCAGGGTGGTGGTGTTGGTGCCGTACGGGGTCTCCTCGATGATGCCCACAAGCCGGTTTTCGACATAGCGGTACTTCACGATGGAAAGGAGCTTGCCCTGTAGGTCGTATTTCATGGCCTGGAGGAGGTTACCCCGGGGGTCGAACACGTTCCTGAACCGGGCGTTCTCGTCTTCCACCGTCCATTTGGAGTGTTCGGTCATGTTGCCGTCGTCGTCGTATTCGTAGGATTCCTCAAGCACGAGTTCGTCATATTCGTATACCTTGCGGTCGGAGACCCGGTCGCTGCTGTAGTCAATGACCTCCCGGGCCTCCACCTCCCGGAAAGAGTCGATGGTGACCTTCTCCAGCAGGCGGCCGTCGCTGTCGCGCTTGTATTCGATAGTGTCCTTTTCCCCGTCCTGGTAATGTTTGAATGCCCTTACCACGTTTCCGCCGGCATCCCGTTCATACGTCATATGTTCTGCCACCATGTCCTCCTCCAGGTAGGTGATCTCTTCGCGGAGGCGCCCCTTGTCGTCGTACCGTTTCTCGTACTTCTCCTCCAGTTCCTCTTCCTCGTTGAACCGCTCTTCGGTGAGCAGCTGCCCCTCCTCGGTGAAGGTGGTGCGGGTGTATTTGTGGCCGCGGGCCCCGGATTCAACTCCCGTAAGATCGGGCCTCGCGCTGTTGATGCGGTAGACTGTGGTGGATCTGATTTTTTTCTTCATAATGATTCGATTATTTTCCCGGCATGTGCAGAAGTTGTATTTTTACCCAAATTTATAGGTAATTATCAAAAATCTGAGAATTTCTTCCCAAACAATTTAATCATGAAACAGTTATTAAGTGTATTGTTTTCGGCATCAGTCCTTTTGATCGCCGGATGCGACCAACAGACGAAAATGGCAAAGATCACCCCCGACCCCTATCCCGTCACCGCGAAGGTCGACACCGTGGACGAGTATTTCGGCGCCGCGGTCCCCGATCCCTACCGCTGGCTCGAGGATGACAATTCAGAGGAGACCGCTGCCTGGGTCGAGGCCCAGAACAAGGTCACCTTTGGCTACCTTGAGAAGATCCCGTTCCGCGACAAGGTCAAGCAACGGCTGGAGCAGATCTGGGACTACCCCAAGTACGGCACCCCATTCAAGAAAGGCGGCCACTATTTCTTCTTCAAGAACGACGGCATGCAGAACCAGTCGGTGATGTACATCCAGTCGGCGCTGGATGCCGCCCCCGAGGTGTTCCTCGACCCCAACACCTTCTCGGAGGATGGCACAGTGGCCCTCTCGGGCCTGGAATTTGACAGGGACGGCAAATACATGGCCTATAGCCTCTCCAAGTCGGGATCGGACTGGAGCGAGATCTTCGTCATGGACGTCGCCACCCGGCAGACCCTCGACGACCACCTGGAGTGGGTCAAGTTCAGCGGGATGTCATGGAAGGACGACGGCTTCTACTACAGCCGCTACGATGCGCCCAAAGCTGGCGATGAGCTGAAGGCGAAGAACGAGTTCCACAAGGTGTACTACCACGTGTTGGGCACCCCCCAGGAAAAGGATGTGCTGGTGTTCAAGAACGATGACTATCCCCTGCGGAACTACTATGCCGGCACCACCGAGGACGAGTCCTTCCTGGTGCTCGTGGAGTCGGATGCGGGATCGAAGGGCAACTCCTTGAGGGTGAAAAAGCTTGACGGTTCCGGAAAGGATTTCATCACCCTGGTGGATAACTTTGAGAACGACCACTACGTGATCGATAACCTCGGCGACCAGCTCCTGGTGATGACCAACCTCGATGCCCCGAAAATGCGGCTTGTCGGTGTTGACCCTGCAAAACCGGGGAAAGAGCACTGGACCGACATCATCCCCGAGAAGGAGGAGGTGCTGCAGGGCGTATCCCTCATCGGGGGCAGGATCGTGGCCGAATACATGAAGGATGCCACCAGCGTGGCTTATATTTACGACTTCGAGGGCAATTTCGTCGACGATTTCCAACTGCCGGGCATCGGCTCCATGTCGGGGCTCAGCGGCAAGAAGGACGACAACGAGGCGTTCTATTCATTCACCTCCTTCACCTTCCCGTCGACGGTCTACCGGTTCGACATGGCCGCCAACACCTCGGAGGTATACACCCGCTCGGAGATCGATTTTGACGTGGATGCCTACGAGACCACCCAGGTATTCTACCCCAGCAAGGACGGCACGAAGATCCCCATGTTCCTGGTCCACAAGAAAGGCCTGGAGCGCAATGGCAAGAACCCCGTTTACCTGTATGGGTATGGGGGGTTCAACATCAGCCTGACCCCCGGCTTCAGCATCGGGCGGCTGGTCCTGCTCGAGAACGGTTTCGTGTTTGCCATGGCCAACCTCCGTGGCGGCGGCGAATATGGCGAGGAGTGGCACGATGCCGGCACGAAGCTGAACAAACAGAACGTGTTCGACGATTTCATCGCGGCTGCTGAGTACCTCATCGACGAGGGGTACACCTCCAGTGAGAAGCTGGCCATCGCCGGCGGCTCCAACGGGGGGCTCCTGGTGGGTGCCTGCATGGCCCAGCGCCCCGAACTCTTCAAGGTGGCCCTGCCGGCCGTGGGGGTCATGGACATGCTCCGGTACCATAAGTTCACCATCGGCTGGGCCTGGGCTTCGGACTATGGCACCAGCGAGGAGTCGGAGGAGATGTTCAGGTATCTCTATGGCTACTCCCCGGTACATGCCCTCAAGGAAGGGGTGGAGTACCCGGCAACCCTCATCACCACCGCCGATCACGACGACCGTGTGGTGCCGGCGCATTCCTTCAAGTTCGCCGCCACCCTCCAGGAAAAGCACAGTGGCGACAACCCGGTCCTCATCCGGATCGACGTCAAGGCCGGGCACGGCGGGGGCAAGCCCACCTCCAAGATCATCGAGGAATATGCGGACGAGTGGGCCTTCACCATGTACAACCTGGGCGTGATGCCTCAATACGAATAAACCCGGACAAATGCCGGGAAGGGATGGACCAAATGGTTCATCCCTTTTTTTTAATTTTGCAGTGCGAAACACAGACACAACGTGGCGAAAAAAGTGATCATCGGTCTTTCGGGCGGGGTCGACTCCAGCGTGGCCGCTTACCTCCTCAAGGAACAGGGCTACGACGTGGAGGCCCTGTTCATGATCAACTGGAAGGACAGCAGTGTCACCCTCCGGGGCGATTGCTCCTGGGAGGAGGATATCCTCGTGGCCCGGTTGGTCGCCAGGAAACTGGACATACCGCTCCACGTGGTCGACTCGAGCGACGAATACATGGAGCATGTAGCGGAATACATGTTCCGCGAATATGAACGGGGCCGCACCCCCAACCCCGACGTGCTCTGCAACCGGGAGATCAAGTTCGATGTGTTCATGCGCAAGGCACAGGAGATCGGTGCCGACTATTTTGCCACCGGCCACTATTGCCGGAAGGAGGTGATCCGGAAGGACGGGTTGACCCTGCATCGGCTTCTCGCCGGCACCGATCCCAACAAGGACCAGAGCTACTTCCTCTGCCAGCTTTCGCAGGAGCAGCTGGCCCGGGCCCTGTTTCCCATCGGCGACATCAGGAAGCCCCGGGTGAGGGCCATCGCCCGCGAGCTTGACCTGGCCTCCGCCGAGAAGAAGGACTCCCAGGGGATCTGTTTCGTGGGGAAGGTCGACCTGCCTACCTTCCTCCAGCAAAAGCTGAAACCGAAGCAAGGGGAGATCGTCGAGATCCCTGCGGCGGCGGTCCCCGACGAGGGACAGCTGGCTGCCCGGCTGGACGATGAGCATGCCCGGCTGGAGGTGCTGTGCCGCGACCGCACCTACACCCCCGGCACGGGCCGTGCGGTGGGCACCCACAACGGGGCCCACTATTTCACCATCGGCCAGCGGAAGGGGCTCAACGTGGGCGGCACGCCGGAACCGCTTTTCGTCATTTCCACCGACATCGCCGCCAACATCATCTATGTGGGCCAGGGCCGGGAGCACCCCGGGCTATACCGGAAAGGGCTGTTCATTGAAGCAAGGGACCTCCACTGGCTGCGACCCGACCTGGCCATGGAGACGGGCACCTCGGACAGGTTCATGGTCAGGATCCGCTACCGGCAGGAACTGCAGGATGCTGTGCTCTACAGGCATGAAAACGGGATGTACATCGTGTTTGACCGGCCCCAGCGCGGGATCACCCCGGGCCAGTTCGCGGCATGGTACAAAGAAGATGAGCTGATTGGTTCAGGCGTGATCGCCTGAGCCTCAATTCAAGCCGGCCTGTTCGTCGTCGAAGCCCGGGCGCCGGAAACGCCGGGCATCCGGAAATTCCCTTTCGATGTCGTTGCGCAGGCGTTCAAGAAGCACCAGCATGTCAAGGATGCTGTTCTCCTCCGTCGGGAAGTTCCGCAGCAAGGTCCCCCAGGCCGAGATGGAATGGTCGATGCCCAGCAGCGATACCTTCGCCGAACCGTCCGAGTCCTTCTGTTGGTCCTGCCAGATCTCGTCGTCCTCTTCCTCCATGATCACCCCGTTGAGGGCACGCATCAGTTTGACGGAGATCTGGAACTGGTACCAGCGGATCACCGAAACGGCGTTCTCCACCTCCGCATGGTCCGCATTGCCATAGCCTCCGTTCGGGACGATGTACAGGTTGTTGCCGGCTTCGTTGAAATCGATGGTGAACAGGTGCGAGGCCCCGCCGAACCAGGCGGAGGTCAGGCTGCTGTAGCGCCTTGCCATTTTGGCCACCGGGTGCTTGTCGGCATATTCGTGGCTGCGCTGGTGAAGCTCGTCCCCTTCGCTCGTGTCGAGGCTGTCGAGGTCGATGCCTTGCTCCACGGCCGCCTGCCTGATCAGGTCGCGTGTCATCTTGAAGGTCTCGGAAAGTTTGTCCCAGAATTTCTGGTTGCTCATGTTCCTGCTTTCCGGATCGTCGGTGTCCTCGCGCTCCAGGGCATAGGAAAGGCATCGCGAAGAGAAGGTGCATCGTTCGCACCACCTGTCGCAGTAATTATAGATACCAGGTATGTTTTTCTTCTTCTTCTTCTCTTCTGCGAGTAGTCTTTCTTTATTCATCCAATAATTTTGAGAGGTTTTAAATTAATTGCCATTTTCGTGGGTCCTGCCGGAGAGGCTTCTGAAAATCAGAGCAGTGTACGATACGAAAATTATTTAATGTTTCCGGCATAACAATAAATGGATATTATTTTTAAATTAGCCCGGATATTCTTACGTAGGAAAACCAGAAAAGGATCACAATTTTACGGATTAATTGAAAAAAATAATTTGACGATCTATGGAAAACATTGACTGGGGAGGCTTACCCTTTGGATATTTCAAGACCGATTACAACGTCAGGTGCTATTACAAGAACGGGCAATGGGGGCAGATCGAGGTCTCTTCATCGGAATACGTAAACATTCACATTGCCGCCACATGCCTTCATTATGGGCAGGAGTGCTTCGAGGGCATGAAAGTGTTCCGTGGTAAGGACGGCAAGATCCGTGTCTTCAGATGGGAGGAGAATGCCAAACGGATGCAGCGCTCCTGCGAGGGCATCATGATGGCCCAGCCGCCGCTGGAGCTTTTCCGTGAGATGATGATCAAGGTGATAAAATTGAACGAGCGGTTCATTCCCCCTCCGGGCCAGGGTGCGGCGCTTTACCTGCGGCCGCTTACCATCGGCTCGGGTCCCCAGGTGGGTGTGAAGCCGGCCGAGGAATACATGTTCATGATCTTCGCCGGCCCTGTGGGCCCCTATTTCAAGGAAGGATTCAACCCCGTGAATGTGCAGATCGTCCGCGATTATGACCGCACGGCCCCGCACGGCACCGGCCACATCAAGGTGGGCGGGAACTATGCCGCCAGTCTGAAGCCGGCCGACAGGGCGAAAAAGGAGGGATTCTCCACTGTGCTGTTCGTCGATGCCAAGGAGAACAAGTACATCGACGAGGCGGGCCCCGCCAACTTCTTCGGGATCCGCGGCAATACCTACATCACCCCTGACTCCAAGACCATCCTGCCCTCCATCACCAACATGAGCCTCCGGGTCCTGGCCGGGGACCTGGGCCTGGATGTGGAGCACCGTCCCGTGCTGGTGGAAGAGCTGGAAACCTTCGACGAGGTGGGAGCCTGCGGCACCGCGGCCGTCATTTCGCCCATCAAGCGGATCGTCGACCGGGAGACCGGCAAGGAATACACCTATTGCTGCAACGGCAGGGCCGGTGAGATCTCGACGAAACTTTACAATACCCTCAAAGGTATACAGGAAGGTGAGATCGAGGACAGGCACGGGTGGAACATGATCATCGATTAAAGAGAATAGTTAGGCGATATGTTGAGAAAGCCGTTCCAGTATGGGACGGCTTTTTCTTTTGGTCCCGTCACTCCGGGAGAGGCTTCGGCAGGCTTCGGCAGGCTTCGGCAGGCTCAGCCTGACCTTGCAGCAAACCTTGAACCTTGATCCCGATAGTTATCGAGATTGAACATTGAACTACCTCTGATGCAGCCCGCACTCTTTGTGCTCCGGCATCT
>CAYLTG010000103.1:2089-10729 GCA_964386225.1 uncultured Bacteroidales bacterium | reverse complement strand
CAACCTGGATGGTATCGTCGACAGCACCGATGTGGTGCTCGACTGGCAGAATCCCCTTGGCGCCAACGGGAACTACCTCCAGCACTCCGACAACCAGAGCTGGAACGCCATCGGCTATTCCGGGGGAGGCACCTTCCTGGCAGCCGCGAAGTTCGGTCCTGAGGACCTGATGATGTTCAACGGGGCACCGCTCACTGTAGTGGGGTTCATCCCGTGGAGCACCAACGCCAACTTTACCCTGAAGGTGTGGCTGGGCGAAAATGCCGATGAGCTTGTGCTCAGCCAGCCTGTCGGCAGCCTGTCCCTCTTCGAATGGAACGACTATCAGCTTGATTACCCCATCCCCATTGAGCCCGGGGATCACCTCTGGATCGGTTACGAGGTGGACCATGAGCCCGATGAATTCCCGGCAGGCCTGGACCTGGGACCTGCCGTGAGCGGCAAGGGAGACCTCCTCTCCGTCGACGGCCAGACCTGGGAAACACTCGAGTATTATGGTCTGTCCTACAACTGGAACATACGGGGCTTTGTGGACCTGGATGAAAAATCGGCAAACGCCATCATGCCTCCCGTCCTGGAGCAACCGGCGCTGACCGGAAACGGAACCTTCACAAAGGCCATCGCCGGGAACATGCCGTCCTATAAATCCTCTTCTTCGGTGACTTTGCTTGGCTACAACGTCTACCGCGATGGGGCCCTGCTGAACGACAGCTCCCTTGTCACCTCAAGCGGATACACGGATCCCGGCCTGGAACCGGGGACTTACCTTTACACAGTCACTGCAGTATATGACATCGGGGAGAGCGACCCGGCATCGCTGGAGGTCCTCGTGGAGGAACCCGTCATGGCGCCGGAAGGCTGGACGCACCACCATACGGCCATGTCGCATGTGATCCACATCCCCACGGCAGCCAGCCAGGAAGCCGGTTTCATGGCGCCGGGCGACTGGATCGGGGTATTCTACGAGGATGAGGGCATCCTGAAATGCGGCGGATCCATCCAATGGTCCGAATCTGACTCACTGAAGCTGGTTGTGTATGGTGATGACCCCTTAACACAGGAGAAAGAGGGCTTTGACCTGGGCGAATGGATGACCTGGAAAGTATACATGTCCGAAACGGGTGAAACCCATGTCATCGAGGTGGATTACAACGTGATGATGCCCAATTACGACGGGTTGTTCGACATGCTCGGCATCTCCGCCCTGACAGCCATGGACCTGACGATCTCAGGATCCGGGGATGAGGCCGCCGGCATGTTCACCATCCATCCCAACCCGACCACGGGCACATTCCGGATTACCGGGGCCTCGGAACTGAAATCGGTCACCGTGATGGACATGCACGGCAACGTGGTGGCAGGGATCGATCTTGCGAGAGACCGGTATGCCCGCCTGGCAGTGGATGTCCCGACCGGGATATACTCCGTTGTCATACACTCATCTAGAGGTACTTATATTAAAAAACTGATCGTTCAATAACTGTTGGACGGATCCGGGACGCTGATCCTACGCGGAAAGCCTTGACCCGAGGGGCTTGCTGATCCTGTAAGGCGCGTTGACCAGGCAGCCGCGCAACATGGTGCAGACATACCCTATGACCTGCAGCGCCAACCTCCCGGATGGCCGAAGGGATCAATCAGAACCGGGATTCAAAATGATAAACCTGGCCATGACCCTATTGTTGCCGGAAGTCTGGACCAGCAGGTGATAGGTCCCCTGGGAAAGCACGGATGTATTGACCCTTACCCTGTTGCCCTGAATATCGCAGGGTGCGGAAACGAGCTGGCCCTGTTGGTTGATGATCCAGGCCTCGCGGATGAGGCTCGAGGTGTCGGTCAGGATACAGGTGATGTGACTTTGTGCCGGATTCGGGAAGACCACCAGTTCGTTTCCCCCGTTCTTTTCGAGGATGGAGTTGACATGGTCATAGAACAGCGCCCCGCGGTCGGTGGGCGATCCGTCCGGGTCCGGCGGAAAATCCGGATCGCCGCTGTCAATGCAGGGGGAGGACTCCAAAAGGCTGAAATCATGATTGAACGGGTCTTTCATCAGGGGATCGCCGAGGAGGTTGTTTCCCCCCGCGATCGGGTCGGTATCCGAGATGGAATAATCGAATGTAATGACGGAATTGGCAGCCTCCTCGTAAACAGGTCCCGTGCTGGCAGACAGGATGCTGTTGGTCACATGGGCATTGCCCCCCGACTGGGGCTCTTCATCATAGTGAAACGCACGGACGGCGACCTGGTTCCCGAACAGGGTGTTGTGGTCGATGAACGCCGTCGCGCCCGTGTGGACCTGGATCCCTGCCTCCCCGCAGCCACCGATAATATTATAATTCACCGTAGCCTCGGTATATTCGCCAATGGTGATGCCCATGCTTTTGCAATCGAAAAGACGATTCCCCTTCACGACCACCTGCTGGGATGCCGTACCCACGTCGATCCCGTCGTCCGTGGTGCCATACACGGCATTCCCCATGATCAGCGCATAGGGCACCTCATCGCAGTCAATGGCATCTGATTTGCCTTCATCATCCGGCCCGAAAATGACGTTGTCCTTGATGGTGGTGTGGGCATGATGCACGCTGATGATATCTGAATAGAAATATGGACTGTAATGGACCGTGGAATTGCTGATCTCCAGTTCTCCGCCATCGATCCTGACGGCCGCTTTGCAGTTGACGAATTCGGTGTGATCGATGAAGAGGGATGCTTCAGGTGCATAGATCAAACCCCAGTAATTGTTATCATCCACCGACCTGAAAACCACCGGGCCATCCGGGGATCCACCGGCATATAGCGACCCGTATACGAAGATGGTGTCTCCGGGCGTAATGAACACATGGGTGCCGGGTTCAATGGTCAGCGTTGCCCCCTCCATCACCTCCAGGTGGCCCTGGGTGATGTAGGCGTCACACGCCCCGATGGTGAGGTCCTCGTCAACCACTGCCGGCAGCTCGCACAGCGATCCAAACCGGGCATGAAGCACAAGGTCCTCCTGCAGTTCCAGGCTCAGGGCCGGGTTGAAGCTGTATCCGGTCCACCCGAGAAAGACATTGCCCTCCCCGGCGACCGCTTCGATATCCAGGGGCACCCCCCTGAACCATGTCCAGGGCATGCCCTCGCCGGTGCACTCAACCCCGTTCACATACACCTTGCCCAGTGCGGGATTTTCATTCAGGATGGTGAGCTCTGCCGTTCCGGGCAACCCGTAATATTCGCCGAGGTCGTTGCGCACCTTGTCATAGGCGGCCTCAGTGTAGGCCACCAGGCCCTCCACATCGGCAAGCCAGTGACCGTAGGACTGGATGCCGCAATGTCCGAATGCGTCGCATTCGTCCTTCCAGCGCAGGCTGTGTTGGGGGATCTCGCCTGCAATCCTGTCCTTCAGGGAATCGATGACGTGGATGACCCGATCCTTGCCAAGGAAAGTATTCATCGCCAGCGACATCCTATTCAGCAAAAGGTTCCGGAACTGGACGCTCTCGCTGAGGTGGGGGAAGAAAAGATCGGTCGTATCGAGGTCCCGGACCACGTTGTACAGGTTGAGGTAATACAGGCCCATCCCCCTGTCGAGGTCATAAAAGAGCCACTGCCACCGGTCATCACCGGCCCTGTCCTTCCATATCTTGACATTATGGTGCCAGCTGGTATTCGTGAAAAAGAGGTTCCCGACCAGATAATCAGCGTAATTGACGACGTCCATCATCTGCTGGAGGGTTTCATAGTTCGCATCATCCGACAGGTCGTGGCCCTCGATGAAATCCAGCATCACTTCCAGGTCCGTCACGCTGCCATTCAATACATCGATGGTCGTATCGCGCATGTCAATGAATATCATGTCGAGATCATCCCTGTCGACATTGTGGTACGTTTCCAGGTAATCCTCATTCAGCTTCTCCCGGATGTTGTGAATGCCGAAATACCGGCCATTGATGAAGAGCACGGCCGGCTCATAGGCCTGCACGTCCAGGCTCACCCTGTCCTGGACAAGCGACTGCATCAGGGCATCCCGCATCATGGTATACGGCCAGTCGTCGCTGGAGCTGCGCAGGAGAAAGGATTGGTATTCCGTTCCCTGCCTCGAGGGGAAAAGAGGATATTCAATTGCCTGGTCGGGAAAAACGGCCAGCGATTTCTGGGGATAATAGATGGCAGAATTGCCGAACAACCTGATATTGGTCTCCACAGAAAAGGCAAGTTGATGTTCGCTGTCATAATAATCGATGTGTGCGGCCCGCTCCCAATCCCTCCGTTGGTTGATATCCTCGTCGACATAGATGCCCACTTCAGGATCGGTGAGATATTCCGGCGGAAGGGTCATGGCCGCGACCGGCAGTTCAGTTTGCTCGCCCACGAAATAGGTAGCAGAGGCAACGGGGCCGGGCAGAAGTCCTTCCACGAAGGCTCGTGCCTGCAGAACGACAGTGGAATCCAGCGAAAAGGACTCCTGGTAAAGCGGGGATCCCAGGTCCGGGATGGAACCGTCGAGGGTATACCGCACCTCGTCGGCCCCGTCGGATGAAACGGCTACGGAAACCGGTGAAGAATAAAATCCTCCCGCCAGGGAGATCACCACATCCGGGGCCCTTGTACCGGAGGAATATGCGGTGGTGGTGTTCGGCATGGCCGGGGTCGGCTCCGGGAAATAATACCATCCCGTCGTGCCGTTGGGATAGCGGCCGTAGGAAATATCGGTCCACTGTTCGGGGAACACCACGGAATCGACCAGGTTCAACGATGGGTCATAGATGCCGAACTCCTCACCGCCTGCCGAAAGCCTGAAACTGGCATGAAGCTCCAGCATGGAGGTGTCCTGGTCGTCGCACCAGATCAGGAGGTAATCCCCCGGTTCCAGTACCGTGTTCTGCGGTATCTCCCATTTCTGGGGATCCGCAAGGTCATCTGTCACAAAGAACCCCGACAGGTCGACGGCCGCATTCCCTGTGTTGGTCAGCTCGACCCAATCGGAAAAGGCATGATAATCCTCATCCACGGCGGTGAGAAGGTTCGATGCCTGCAACTCGTTGATGACAATGCCTGACTGGGCATTGACAGCTGATCCCGCCACGCTGCCCAACAGATTGAGCACACAGGCCATGATTAGGATGATATTCGATCGTAACATCGGTTCTGCCATACTTATCTCCCTGCCGCAAAGGTAATAAATCCCCCTGTGGAATCCACATGCCGGCATCCGGCAACAACAGATAATTCGAAAAACGCCAAAATGTAGTATTTTTGCATCCTATAAACAGATGCATGCAAAATAGAATGGGCAGGTTCATATTGCTGATCGGGCTGATGGCCCTTCTGGTCAAAGGGACTGGACAGGTGATCCTGACCTCCTCGGACCTTCCGATCGTCCTCCTGGACACCTACGGGCAGGAGATCCCCGATGACGAAAAAATCGACATCGGCATGAAGCTGATCTACAATGGACCTGGCCTGATCAACCACGTGGGCGATACGTCGTTCAACTATTCGGGTCTTGTGGGAATCGAAAAAAGAGGCTCCACCTCGATAACGTTCCCCAAATCCTCATACTCCTTTGAAACACGCGATTCATGTGGTGGCAACCTGAATGTATCCCTGGTCGACCTCCCCGAAGAAAATGACTGGGTCCTCTATGGCCCTTTTTCCGACAAGACCCTCATGCGCAATGTCATTGGCTATGAGCTCTACAGGAAAATGGGATGGTATGCGCCCAGGAGCAGGCTCTGCGAGGTGATGCTGAATGACGACTACGTCGGGGTCTACGTGCTGACGGAAAAGATCAAGCGGGACAACAACAGGGTTGACATTGCAACCCTGACCAGCAACGACACCACAGGGGACCAGGTCACAGGCGGATACATACTTCAGGTGGACAGGCATGAGGGCCCGGGCTGGACTTCCACCATAAATAACCTGATTTTCTTTCAGCAGGTCTATCCGAAGGGTGACGAGATCCATCCTTCACAGCAAGCTTACATTCAGCAAAAGATACAGTCCATCGAGGAATTCCTGGCCGAGGCCGGCGATGAAGATGCCGACTCCATCGCCAATATCCTGAATGTCGACAATTTCCTGGATTACATGATAATCAGCGAGCTGACCAAAAACATTGATTCGTACAGGCTGAGCACCTATATCCACAAGGATAAGGACAGCAACGACCCGAGGTTCATGGCCGGACCGGTTTGGGATTACAACCTGGCCATGGGGAACTGCGAGTATGATGACGGATGGAGGGTCGACAATTTCCTTTTCGATGACAGTGCCAAGGTCTATTTCAACCACCACCTCTTCTGGTTCAGGAAGATCCTGGACATTGAACCCTTTAGGGACAAATGGCGGGATCGGTGGATCGAGTTGCAGGGATCGGTCCTGATGGAGGATTCCATTTTCGCGCTCATCGATTCCGTGGCCGGGTTCATTCAGGAAGCACAGGTGCGGAATTTCGAACGGTGGGACATCATGGGTACCTACATCTGGCCGAATTATTATGTCGGCGCGACCTACCAGGAAGAAGTGGACATACTTAAGAACTGGATCCACGAAAGGATAAGCTGGATGGATGGTCAAATCGCCTGGTATGCAGATCATCCGGCAGAAGAATCGATTTCCGGCTGTTTCGTTTACCCGCAGCCCTTCACGGATGAATTCAACTTGTTGTTCCCCGACGACCCGGGGCTCCGCACCGCAAGGGTCGTGCTTTATGACCACCGCGGAAATGCCATACTCGACAGGCAGGTGACCCCCTCGACACCCGGTGTGCTCACTGTCAATACCGCAGGACTGCAGATGCCGGGAGGGATGTATCATGTTCGATGCATCCTCGACGGGAAGAAAGTGATAACGGGAAAAGTCGTCAAATATTAAATGCTCAGCGTTGCCCTTTCCCGGTGCTGAAGAGGGGCCTTCCCTTTCAGTTGAAAGCCGTCGGGGATTCACCTGTACCGGTAAAATGCCTCCTGAAAGCCCGGGTTGCCGCGCCCGGCCCGGCCGGCCTCATCCCTCCAGGAAAAGGTCCAGCTCCGCATAGAGTTTCGGCACCGGAAGGCCTACCACGTTGAAATAACATCCTTCGATGCGTTCGATCCCGGTAAAACCGATCCATTCCTGGATGCCGTAGGCGCCTGCCTTGTCGTAAGGCCGGAATGTGTCGACATAATAACGGATCTGGTCTGGCGTGAGGGTCCTGAAGAACACCCGTGTGTCAGAAAAGAACGAGTGGACCCTGCCGCGGGTCCTGAGGGTGACGCCGGTAATGACGTCATGCACCCGGCCCGAGAGCTGCTCAAGGATGGAGATGGCCTCCTCCCGGCTCCCGGGTTTCGGAAGGACGCGGTCGCCAAGCCAGACGATGGTGTCGGCGGTGATCACGAGGCAGTTCCCGCAGAACAAATTGTCCCCGAAGGAACCGGCTTTGAGGCGGCTGAGGTAGACCGCGATTTCGCTGTGGCGCAATGCCGGAGGATAGGCCTCCTCCACCTCCGGCACCCGCACCTCGAAATCGAGGCCCAGCCCCTTCAGCAATTCCTGCCTGCGGGGCGACCCCGAAGCCAGGATGATCCTGTATGCTTTCAATTTGTCGGTGAGCATCAATAACTGATATAAAAGAGTTCCATGGAGAGAATGCCTGCCACCATGATCAGCTTGTAGGCATTGCTCAGGAACTTGAAATCCTGTGTATCGTTGGCCCGGGAGAGCTGGTAAAGCACATAGGCCAGCAGAAGCATCACGGTGATGGCCAGGTACCAGAACACCAGCTGCAGCCCTTCGCGGTATAGCAGGACCATGGCCATTGCCAGGAGCACCATGGTGAGCAGGTGGATGTACCCGGCGAGGCGACGGGCGGCCCTGGTCCCATAGCGGACCGCAAACGTCAGGTATCCGCTGGCCTCATCCCCCCGGCAGTCTTCCGCATCCTTCACGATCTCGCGCATCAGGCTCACGAAAAAGGCGAACAGGGAATACGCGGCCACGATGTAATGGAGCACCGGGATCTGCTTCATGGCCTCCACGAACCGCACGGGATCATCCTTCAGGGCGAAGAACTCGAACAACCACAGGACCATGACCACCATGGCCGACATCAGGGCCACCAGCAGGTTGCCGGTAAGGACCACCTTCTGGTACCGGGCGGAGTAGAAGTAAAGCATGCCGGCCACGGCCGGAAAGACCAACCCGGCCATGAGGTAATCAATGGAAAAGGCCAGGTAAAGGCCGAGGAGCGTCCCGGTCAGGGTGAGCACCCAATAATATTTCCACGCGTCGCGTACGCTGATCTCTTTGCCCACCCGCGCAATATCCGGCTTGTTGGCGGCATCGGGAACCACGTCATGAATATCGTTGATCACATACCCCCCCGCAGCGATCAGCAGGGTGGCAAGGACCAGCAGGGCCAGGTACAGGTACCCCAGGGCCGGACCGACGCCGCTGAGCCCGAGGTACACCTCCACCACACAGAACCTCAGCAACAGCTGGGTCAGCACGATGATCCCCAGGTTCACCGGCCGTATGAGCCTAAAATAAGCCGAAATCACCATAATCCACCCCCATTTCTGACATATCAACACACAATCAACGAATCAAACCCACTAAAATACCACCCAGCCCCCCGATCTGCTATCTGCTATCTCTTATCTGCTATCT
>CAYLTG010000103.1:0-1989 GCA_964386225.1 uncultured Bacteroidales bacterium | reverse complement strand
TATCTGCTATCTCTTATCTGCTATCTGCTATCTGCCTTCTCCCCTCCCCAACCACCAATCACCGATCCTCTACCATTTAAACCCGTCGTCCGTCATCCACCTTCCCTGCACCTTAAGGGTCTGTTCGATCACGTCGCGGACACAGCCACGGCCTCCGTTCCTGATGGAGACGTAATGGGCGATGCTCTTGATCTCGGGCACGGCATCGGCAGGACAGCATGCGATCCCCACCGTTTTCATGGCCTGGTAATCCGGGATGTCGTCACCCATATAGAGGACCTGCTCCGGGCGAAGGCTCTTGTTCCCGAGGTACTGCCTCAGCACCTCCAGCTTGTTGGGCACCCCAAGAAAGAAATCCTGGATGTTGAGCGCTTCAAACCTTTTCCGCATCGACGGGGAATAGCCGCCCGAGATGATGGCCACGTTGAAGCCAAGCTTCACGGCCAGCTGAAGGGCATACCCGTCCTTGACGTTGGCCGTTCGAAGGGCCTCCCCGTCCTCCTGAAGGATGACGGTTCCGTCGGTGAGCACACCATCGTAATCGAAGATGAATGTATTGATCTCTTTAAGCCTGCTCTTGTAATTCGACATCTGATACTGGTTGTTTAACGTAATTTCACTTTCCTGACCTGTGTTTTCCGATCTCCTCGCTGACCATCCGGTAAAGGTCCCTGGTACCCGGGTCATGCCGGAGCAGTTCCAGGTGGGCCTCCAGCACCTTGCGGTCGCCGCGGAGGGCGGGGCCTGTTTGTGCATCGGTGGGCGGGATCTCCTGAACCTTTCGCGCCGTTTCAAGGATAAGCGGCTTGAGCACCTCGAAATCGAGGCCCGCCGACCTGGCCAACCGGTCGGCGACCGCATACATGTAATTGGGGAAGTTACAGGCAAAGACCGCCGCCAGGTGGAGCAGTTTCCGCTTGTCGGACGGAACGGTCATGACCGTTCCCGAGATGCCTTCCGCCAGGCCGTAAAGCAGGTCCAGGTCGCGGATCGAACCGGCTTCGATGCACACCGGGACCGTTTTGAAATCCAGCTCACGATCCTTTGAAAAGGTCTGCAAGGGATAAACGACGCCGTACCTTTCAGTGAAGGGGCTGAGGACATCCATGGGGACGGACCCGGAGCAGTGCACCATGAACCTGCCACGGTCTTTGATGGTACCGGCGACGTCAGCAATGGCATCATCCGAAACAGCAAGGACATACAGGTCGGCATCCGGAGCGATCCCCTCCGGCGTCTGCACAGCGGCGGCGCCCAAGGCAGCGGCAAGCCGTTCTGCCGACAACCCCGTCCTGCCGAAAACCTGACGGATGACCAATCCCGAGCGTTTGAGCGCCAGGCCGAGCCGGGTGGCCACATTGCCAGTACCGACGAGCACTATGGTGCGGATGGATTGCAAAGGAGCGGATTTGGCGGCTAAGATACGAAATCGTCAATATCCCCCTTCATCCCCGCACAGAATTGAAGGGGCAGCCGGAGGACAATCGACGCAGGTCGTCAGGCCGACAGACCAAGCCGGTCAAGAAAACCAGAGAAGATGATCACGGCCGGGCGGGCCACGTCAAGGCTGGCACTATCCCCGGTCAGGGTATCAGTGTCATCCGGCTCGACCGGCGACGGGGGAACAGGGGTGGGAAGGTCATCCGCTTCTTCCAGCCCCGACTCGGTCATGATCCAGGCACCGCCGGCAAGCCGTGCCGGGGAATGGAGCCCGTTGCTTAGCAGGTGACGCATGCTTTCCGACATGTAGAGGCGGGTGCCCACCGGGACATGCACGACGATATCGACCTGTTGTTCACGCCATACCTCGCCGGGTGACAGTTTGAAGAACCGGTCGAACGAAAGGAGGGTGTCGGTCACCGCATACCGGTATATCGTATTCCGGGCCCGCTCTTCTGCATGATAATCCGATTTCCCCCGGGCACGGTAGAACACCTCCACCTCCACCTCGGGCCCCCTCCCTTTCTCCACCTCGAGCCGGGGCATGCC
>CAYLTG010000102.1:0-10810 GCA_964386225.1 uncultured Bacteroidales bacterium | reverse complement strand
AGCCCGGCGATGAGGTGATCGTGACCAACTGCGACCATGAGGCCAACATCGGGCCGTGGCTCCGCCTCCAGGGAAAGGGGATCGTGGTGCGCTCCTGGGATATCGACACCCGCTCCTACCGGCTCGAACTGGCCGACCTGGAGAAGCTCATGACCGCAAGGACCCGCATGGTCGCATTCGCCCACGTATCCAACATCCTCGGCACCATCAACCCCGTGAAAGAGATCACCCGGTTCGTCCATGACCGGGGGGCCATGGTCTGCGTCGACGGCGTCGCCTATGCGCCCCACCGCCTCGTGGATGTCCGGGATTGGGACGTGGATTTCTATGTCTTCAGCCTCTACAAGGTGTACGGGCCGCACTATGCCCTGCTCTATGGCAAGCGGGAGCTTTTTGAGAAACTGCCGGGCATCAACCATTTCTTCATCGACGAGGTGCCTTACAAGCTGCAGCCCGGCAACGTCAATTTCGAGCTCAGCTATGGATCCCTGGGCATCATCGATTACCTGTCGGCCCTCGGGGGCGGCGCGGGCCAGGGAAACGGCAACGGCTTGTTTGCCGGCCTGGGCAGGACCTTCGACATGGTGGCGGGGCACGAGCAGGCCCTTTCTGCCCGGCTGCTGGATTTTCTGGTCACAAGGCCTGCGGTCACCATCATCGGCGAGGTCGCCGCTGACCGTTCCATGCGGGTGCCCACCGTCTCTTTCGTGGTCAGGGACAAGAAAAGCAGCAGCATCACCCGCGAGGTGGACCGCGCCAGGATCGGCATACGCTATGGCGATTTCTATGCCCGCCGGCTGATCGAACGGCTGGGCCTGGCCGAGGCGGATGGCGTGGTGCGGGTGAGCCTGGTCCACTACAACACCCTGGAGGAGGTCGACCGGCTGATCCGTGCCCTGGAGCCCTTGCTCTAGCATGACCCGGATACGGCGTGAAGATTTTTTTTTCTATTTGCCGACTATCTTTATTTTAGCATTTTATCCCAATACGACGCTATGAAAATAATGAGATCCCTCCTGATCCTGCTCCTGGCAGCTCTGTCAGCCATCTCCGTCACCAGGGCCCAGGACGAGTATGCGGTGGAGTCGCCCGACGGAACCCTCCGCCTCATCATCAAAACGAAAGACTTCCTCGAGATCGCCGTCATGGCGGATTCCACGACGTTGCTCGATTTCTCGCGCCACTCCCTCTCGGTGGAGGAGGAGGAGGTGCTGGGCCTGAACCCCCGTGTCAGGAAGAAGATCACGGACCAGGCCGACCGCATCCTCCGGCCGGTGGTGGCTGAGAAGTTCAGCGAGGTCCATGAACACTACAACGGCCTCACCCTCCGGATGAAGGGAGACTACCAGTTGAACTTCAGGGTCTATGACAACGGCGTTGCCTGGCAGTTCGAGACCTTCTACAAGGATCGCATCACGGTGAACCGGGAGCAGCTTGTCCTGAACTTCCCCGAGGCCAGCACCATCTGGTTCCCGGAGGAAGAGAGCTTCTTTTCACACAATGAGCGGTACTACCTCCACGAGCCGGTCGGGATGATCTCGTCACACCGGTTCTGCAGCCTGCCGGCCCTGGTGGAGCCAGCCCCGGGGTACAAGGTCCTGGTCACCGAATCGGGCCTGGAGGATTATCCGGGCATGTGGCTCAGGGGTACCGGAAGCCCTGCCCTCCGCGCAAATTTTCCGGGCGTGGCCATGGGAGAGGAGCAGGTCCGCGACCGCGACGTGAAGGTGACCGACTATGCCCCCTACCTGGCCATCACGGAGGGCACCCGCAAGTTCCCCTGGCGCATCCTGGCGGTCGCGCGCCACGATGCCGGCCTGGTCACCAACCAGCTGACCTGGCTGCTGGCCGATACCTGCCGGATAGAAGACCCCTCCTGGATCAAGCCCGGTAAAGTGGCATGGGACTGGTGGAACGCCTGGAATATCTACGGCGTCGATTTCAGGGCGGGGATCAATACCGACACCTATAAGTATTATATCGACTTCGCGTCCCGCCACGGCATCGAATACATCATCATGGACGAGGGATGGTACGAGCTCGGCGACCTGCTGAAGGTGGTCCCGGACATCGACATGGAGGAGATCATCGCGTACGGCAGGGAGAAGCACGTCGACGTCATCCTCTGGGTCGTCTGGAAAACCCTGGAAGACCAGTGGGAACAAGCCTTCGACCAGTTCGAGGCGTGGGGTGTGAAAGGGCTCAAGGTCGATTTCATGCAACGTGATGACCAGTGGATGGTCAACTATTACTGGCGGGTGGCGGAGGAGGCCGCCAGGCGGCATATGCTGGTCGATTTTCATGGCGCCTACAAGCCCGCCGGACTGCGGCGCGCCTGGCCCAACGTGATCACCCGGGAAGGGGTGCGCGGGCTGGAGCAGTCCAAATGGTCCGACGGCAACACGCCCGACCACAACCTCACCCTGCCGTTCATCCGGATGGTGGCAGGGCCCATGGATTATACGCCGGGGGCCATGATCAACGGCACCAGGGAGAATTTCAGGACCGTCTACACCCAGCCCATGAGCATGGGCACCCGTTGCCACCAGCTGGCCATGTACGTGGTCTACGAAAGCCCCCTCCAGATGCTTTGCGACAACCCCTCCAACTATGAGCGGGAACCGGAATGCATGGAGTTCCTGTCGGCCGTCCCCACCGTTTGGGATACTACAGTGGTGCTTTCGGCTGCCATCGCAGAACACATCGCCGTGGCCCGGAAGAAGGACGGCCGCTGGTATATCGGATGCATGACAGGGTGGGAGCCGCGCGAACTGGAGCTGGACCTCTCATTCCTGGGCCCGGGTGACCATGAGATGACCCTGTGGCGCGACGGCGTCAATGCCGACCGCTTTGCAGGTGATTATAAAATGGAGACCATGACCGTCACTTCGGGGGAAAAGCTCACAGTAAAACTGGCACCGGGTGGTGGCTGGGCGGCTGTCGTGAAAGAGTGATGGCTGGCAGGAGAGGTGCTACCGGATGAACTTCCGGGCAACGCGTTCCCCCTTTTCATTGATCAGCATCAGCTGATAGAGCCCCTGGCTCAGCATTCCCGTCGAAATGCGGATCACCTGCCTTCCGGATTGAAGCCGTTCACTCCGGCTGATGATCGCCTGGCCGTTATGGCTCGTCACCAGGAGCGTCACATCCATGGGCTGGTCGCACTCGACCACCAGGTTGGCCACCGGCCCGGAAGGGTTGGGGAACACCTGGCCGACACGGGCATCCAGCTGATGGTCACGGACCCCTGAGTTGACGGCTCCCGTCACGTAGTCGTTGTCGATCACGAGCAGGACGGCGGACGATCCATTCAGGTTCTCCTCCAGGATCACCTCCACGGGGATGGTCGTCTTGCCCGTCACTTCGGCATAGACCTGGTACTTCTGCAGGTCAAGCTGGTCCAGCATGAAATTGCCGTTCTCGTCGCTGTGGCAGATGTCTACCGCAATTCCATCGTCGTTGTAAAGGAGGATGGCCACGTTCTCGGCCGGCGCGGAGGCTTTTCCTCCGCCGTACTCCGGGTCGTAGCTTATCTGCCCGACAATGCTGCCAGGGCCGGCCGAAGCCGAATATTCGTTGGGGACCAGGTTGATGTTGTATTCGAAATAATTGGAATGGTGAAAAATGGTGTCTGCCTCGTCCCAGTGGAGCTTGTCGCTGTAATAGGTCGACATGAACGAGTCGAACAGAACGGAACCGGGATGAAGGTCCGCCTTAAGGATATAGTCCCCTTCGATGAGCTGGTAAAAAAGGAAATAGCCCAGCGTGTCGTTGAACATGGCCGTATCGATGGGCACGAATTCGTCCCCTTCGATCTTGTAGAGGAAGACCTCGCTCTTGTCGATGGGGAAATATCCGGCAAAAACATGCCCGCCCATGTGGAAATACGACTTGTTGGTGACATTGATGATCTTGACGATGGTGCTCTGGATCGGTTCCAGGTTGGGGCCTGCATAAATATAGACCGTCAGCACGATCTTGTACAATCCGGGCGATTCGAACGTGTGCAGGGGATTCTGTTCCTGCGAGTAGGTGCTGTCGCCGAAGGACCAGCTCCAGCAGAGCACCTCGGCATTCTCGGTCAGGTCGCTGAACTGGTATTCCAGTTTGTTGTTGCCGTTGGGATTCTCCTGGTAGGTGAAATTGGCCTGGTAGACGTTGATCACCGGCGGGGCGGGAAGCACGAAGTTGGCGAAAATGACCGTGTTCTCGGCCCATGTGAACCGGTAATGGACCACCGTATCGTGCATGGCTTCCTGGTGGTCGGGAGTCGACACGATCAGTGCGCCCTTCTCAAGGGTGGTGAGCACCGTGTCATAATAGTATCCTTCATTGTCTGTAAAGACCTTTTTGGAATAGACGAACCAGGGGTAGTTCAGGGTGTCGGACGCAATGGTCACTTCATGGTTCTTTAGCGGGGCTCCGTTCACATCATTGATCACCTGTCCGATGAGGTGGAGGTTGTATTTTTGATTGAAGTTCTGCGCCGCTGCTGAGGATATGACCAGGGTCAGCACCAGGAGGAGGAAGGGCAGTGCCCTTTTCCCGATGCGCCAGGGTGTCATATTGCTCATTGTGGTCATTGTCTTGCTATGCATTTAAAAGTTCAGAAGCAGCCCTGTCCTCAAGCCCACGGAGAAGGGATGCCTCGTATTCAGTTTCTCCTGTTCGTACACCGAATTGATGTAATACCTGAACATCGGTTCCATGGAAAGGCTCATGCGCGATCCCAGTTTGTAGTTCACCCCGGCCGATACGATGAACTGCCAGTGGGTGCTGATCCTTCCCGGTAGTTCGTTCTCCACGTTGAGTATCCTGGCCTGGCTTTCCGGGATCCCGGCGGCTGGGATATTCTCGTGGATGAGGAAGGAAAGCGAGGGGCCACCCTTCACAAACCAGCCCAGCCGGCGCGACTGCTCGCCATACCCGATGAACAGGGGTACCTGGAGATAGGTGAACGAACGCTTGGTGGGGCTTATGGTCACGTGGCCCACGGAGTCGTACACCATTACAGTTTCGGTATGGAATATGGGCACGATGCCTGTTTCCGTGGAATCGAACGTCACGTCGTACACGTCTTCATAAGACCCCAGGTATTTGTTGTAGTCGATCAGGCTGTTCCCCTGGTCCTGGTTCCTCGACACCCCCAATCCGCTCTGGAGGAAATAGTTGCCGAGCCTCCTGGAGGCATGGAGGTCGATGGAGTAGCTGTAGTTCTTAAGCTGGTCGTCAGAGGGATAGGTGATCATCTCCGGGGTGAAATAGATCCCCAATGCCCACGGGCCTTCGCCGCTCCTGCTCTTTTTCTGTACACTGCCATGCTGCTGTTTTTGGTCAGACGTCGTCTCGCCCCTGGTCATCGATGGTCCGGCGGGTGCATGCTGCGCCTCGCCGGACAGGTCGGCGGGAGCTGCAGGGCCAACGTTGCCGGGGGCAGACACCTCCATGAGATGCTGGCCGGCAGGCGATTTGTTGACGGCAAGGGATCCTGTTGGCCTGGGGTCGGCGCTCAGCGGGGCAATGGCGATCCGGGCAAGATCCACGGCGCCTTCGACAACCGGTTGGATGAACACGGTGGCGTTCCTTTTCGGGTTGGTGCCTTTCACTCGGGTTTTCCCGTCCTCCCTGGCCTCTTTCCGTTGTGCCTTCCTGCCGTCCGGCTCGGGGGCGGCATTGTTTTCCGGGCCTGCCACCGGGGTGGCCTCCGTTCGCTGTTCCGGCTGGTGGTCGGCAAGGAGCGGTGCCATGGTGGTCCCTTCCATGCCCTGCATGCCGGATGCCTCAGTGCTTGAAAGGGGGTTGAAATCAACGAAAAGGAAACCCATGATCCCAAGGGCGATGACGAGGATCGTGAGCCCGGCGATGCCGCCGCGCGTAAGCCCGGAACCGCCGCCGTTGACGTGGCCCATCCTGGCTTTCACATTGTCCCAGACATACTCGGGAGGTTCAACTTCGAAATCCTCGAACTTGTCCCTGAACAGGTCATCGATATCGTTATATTTCTTTTTCATTCAATGCGCCTTGTAACTGAGCGATCTTTCTTTGCAATGCATTTCGTGCCCTCGACAGCTGGGACTTGGACGTGTTCTCGGAAATATCCAGCAGTTCTCCGATCTCCTTGTGGGTATATCCTTCCATCACATTGAGGTTGAATACCATCCGGTACCCGAGGGGAAGCTCCGCGATGATGCCGAGCAATTCCTCGGTGCTCAGGTCCTCGAGCGCGCTGGAACGTGTCTCGACCAGGTCCGCTTTATCCAATTCCGTATCCTGCAGGTATTTTTGGTTTTTCTTGATCAGGTTGATGGCGGTGTTCACAATGGTGCGCCTGATCCATCCTTCGAGGGACCCCTCCTGCCTGAAAGACCCGAGGTTCATGAAAACCTTTATGAAACCCTCCTGGAGAAAATCGTCGGCCTCCATCCTGTTCTTTGCAAACCGAAGGCACACCCCGTACATCTTGGATGCAAAGCGCCTGTAAAATTCTTCCTGCGCTTTGGCATTGTTTTTCAAGCAACGACGGATAAGTTCTTCTTCAGAATACATCAGATCCAATCAACCTTCGGAAGGTAAGCTCCAGAGATATTTATTATAACGTGCTGTTTACTACCGCTTTAAAAGAGCGGCTCGTAAAAATAGTAAAATTTGCTCACATTCTCAAAAAAATATCCTGCCGTGCCCGGCTAATCCATTCAAAGAACGATCGGTCGCCCCGTCTCCGGGGGTCTTGCATCATACTTCTCATAGACAAGTGCCTGCCTGGGAAGGTTGCATTGGCCCGGCAGCGATAACTGACTCTTTTCCGCGCAATTGATATTTTCCTTGCGGGTGCCAATTTCTCCCTTGCTGCCGTGGACAGGTGTGAAAATATCATTACTTTCGTCGGGTCAATTCTAAAATAATCAGGACAATGAACATCATGAAACAACCGATCCTTCTTCTCCTGTCGGGCCTTGCCCTGCTAGCCGCCTGTGGCGGAGGTTCGCAACAGCCTGTTTCTGACGGGGATGGAGCGGGTCAAGAAGCGACCGAAATGCAGAAAAAACTCGATGCGTATGCCCCCTTCCGGCTCACGGCCGACATCAGCCACCTCAGCGCGGATGAAAAAGAGATGCTCAAGCTCCTCTTCGAGGCTTCCAGCTTGATGGACGATATTTTCTGGAAACAGAACATCGGGGAAAGGGAGGCCTTCCTGAATTCCATCGCAGACCAGGAGGTCAGGGCCTATGCCCGCATCAACTACGGGCCCTGGGATGAAATGGACGACCTAAAGCCGTTCGCGGAAGGCTACGGGGCGAAACCGGACGGTGCGGAATTTTATCCCCACGACATGACCCGGGAGGAGTTCGAGGCCTTTGAGGATCCCGATAAGGCCAGCCTCTACACGCTCATCCGCCGCGACGACGACGGCAACCTGAAGACCGTTTGGTACCACGAGGCTTTTGCAACGGAGGTGAAGAAAGCGGCCGACCTGCTGCTCCGGGCCTCCGAACTGGCCGGCGATCCCGAGTTTGCCACCTACCTGAAACTGAGGTCCGAGGCCTTGCTCACTGACGACTACCGGGCCAGCGACATGGCCTGGCTCGACGTGAAGAACAACAACGTGGACCTGGTGATCGGACCCATCGAGAACTACACCGACAAACTCTTCGGCTACAAGGCCGCCCAGGAGGCCTATATCCTCATCAAGGACAAGGATTGGAGCGACAAGCTTTCCAAATACGCCGACTTCCTCCCGCAATTGCAGACTGAGTTGCCGGTGGACCCGGAATACAAAACGGAGGTGCCGGGCTCGGATGCCGACCTCAACGCCTACGACGTCATCTTTTATGCCGGTGACTGCAACATGGCGGGCAAGACCATTGCCATCAACCTCCCAAACGACGAAGTGGTGCAGCTCGAGAAAGGGACCCGCAAGCTGCAACTTAAAAATGCCATGCGCGCCAAGTTCGAGAAGATCCTGGTGCCCATCGCGCAAAAACTGATCGCCGAAGACCAGCAGCAGTACATCACCTTCGATGCCTTTTTCTCCAACACCATGTTCCACGAGGTGAGCCATGGCATGGGCATCAAGAACACCATCACCGGGAACGGAACGGTACGCCATGCCCTCAGGGAGCAATACTCCGCCATCGAGGAGAGCAAGGCCGACATCCTGGGGCTTTACCTGGTGACCAGGCTGCACGAGATGGGCGAGTTTACCGACACCGACCTCATGGATAATTATGTGACCTTCATGGCAGGCATCTTCCGGTCGGTCCGGTTCGGGGCCGCCAGCGCCCACGGAAAGGCCAACATGATCCGGTTCAACTTCTTCAAGGAGCGGGAAGCCTTCACAAGGAACGAGGACGGCACCTATTCGGTGGACATGGAAAAGATGAAGGATGCCTCCAAAGAGCTGACGCAGCTCATCCTCAAGATTCAGGGCGACGGCGATTACGACCGGGCCAGGAACCTGGTCGAGGAACAGGGCGTCATCCCGGCCGGCTTGCAGGCCGACCTGGACATCCTTGCGGAAGCCGGCATCCCGGTCGACATCCAATTCGAACAGGGCCCCGGTTACGTCGGCCTCTGAGACGCTTGTCCACGGCCGAACACGGAATGCCTGCGGGCGGACATAAACCTGCCAGCAGGACCAGGCAGCCCGGGACTCATGGTTTGATTCTCAGATTATTGTCCAGGATGGCATGATTTTCGGGCAAAAGATTGTTTTTTTTAAACCATACGTTGAACGATAAAATTTAGTTGAAGATGAAAAAATTGTTACTACTGATCCTGGCCGCATGGCTCGGCGGCATGTCGGCCATGGCCTCTGCACCGCCCGACGAAGGCATGTGGTTGCCCATGTTCGTCGACAGGCTGAACTACGAGGACATGAAGGAAATGGGCCTCCGGCTGACGGCCGAGGAGATCTATGCCATCAACCAGGCCAGCCTCAAGGACGCCATTGTCGGGCTGTCCTCCAGCAAGACCCCGGGCGGTTACTTCTGCACGGGCGAGATCGTTTCGGGCCAGGGCCTGTTATTCACCAACCATCACTGTGGTTACGACATTATCCAGCAGCACAGCTCCGTGGAGCACAACTACCTCAAGGACGGCTTCTGGGCCCGCTCCCTCGACGAGGAACTCCCCAACGAGGCGCTCACCGCCAGTTTCCTGGTGAGGATGGACGACGTGACAGACAGCATCATGTCGGCCCTCAACGACACCATGTCGGAAGGGGACCGCCGGACCAAGATCCGGGAGATCACCACGAAACTTGAGAAATCGGCCTCCGAAGGCGGAAAGTACCATGTGAATGTGAACAGCTTCTACGCCGGTAACGAATATTACCGGTTCGTTTACGAGGTGTTCAGCGATGTCAGGCTTGTGGGTGCCCCTCCATCGGATATCGGGAAGTACGGTGGCGATACCGATAACTGGATGTGGCCCCGCCATACCGGCGATTTCTCCATTTTCAGGGTCTACTCGGCCCCCGACGGCTCGCCGGCCGACTATGACGAGGAGAACATCCCGCTGAAACCCAAACATTTCCTGCCCATCTCCATCGGCGGGGTCGAGAAGGATGACTTCGCCATGATCTGGGGATACCCGGGTGGCACCAACCGCTACATGACCTCCTACGGCGTCCGCTTCAACCAGGAGGTGTTCAGCCCCACCATCGTGGAACTGCTGGGCCGGCAGCTGGAGATCCTCAAGGAGGACATGCAGGCCGACACCAGGGTGGATATCCAGTATGCCTCCTATTATGCCGGGTATTCCAATTTCTGGAAGAACCAGATCGGCCAGATCCGCGGCGTCAAAAAACTAAAGGTGATCGACAAGAAAAAGGCCATCGAGGATGAATTCACCGCCTGGGTCAACGCCGACCCGGCACGCCAGGAGAAATACGGCGAAGCCCTCTCCATGATCGAGAAAGGATACCAGGAGCAGACCAGCGCCGGTAAAATTTACCTTTACCATGCGCTCGGGCTCATGACTCCCGGCATCATCAGTTATGCCCAGGAGTTCACCCAGCTGGAACAGCAACTTGCCGACGAGAAGGAGAACCCCCTCGCCCCGCAGGAAACGATCGGGATGCTCAGGGCGGGCCTGGAGGAGCAGTTCAAGGACTACAATGCCCCCACCGACCAGAAGATCATGGCCGGCATGTACAGCATGTACGACGAAAAGATCCCTGCCGAACAGCAACCTGAATTCTTCAGGGAGCTGAAGGAAAAGTACAAGGGCGACTTCGACGCGATGGCCGCCGACATCTTCTCCAGGTCCATGTTTGCCGACTCCAACAAGGTGAAGGCTTTCCTTGACAAGCCGAAAGCAAAGACCCTGGCCAGGGACCCGGCCTACGTCCTCAGCAATGACCTGATGGGCGGGATGATGGCGGCCATGGGACCCTACCGCGGAGCCCAGTCGTCGATCGGCATCGGCAACCGCCTTTTCATCGAGGGGCTGCGGGAGATGCACCCCGACAAGGTGTACTACCCGGATGCCAACTCCACCATGCGGCTTACCTATGGCTCGGTCCAGGATTACTATCCCGCCGATGCCATTCACTACGATTATGTCACCTACCTGTCGGGTGTCATGGAAAAGGAAGATCCGACCAACGATGAGTTCATCGTGCCGGAGCGCCTGAAAGAGCTCTATGAGAAAAAGGACTATGGCAGATACGGCACCGACGACGGCCGCCTTGTTGTCGGCTTCCTCACCACCAACGACATCACGGGTGGCAATTCCGGCAGCCCGGTCATCAACGGCAACGGGGAACTCATCGGCCTGGCCTTCGACGGCAACTGGGAGGCCATGAGCG
>CAYLTG010000101.1:0-10988 GCA_964386225.1 uncultured Bacteroidales bacterium | reverse complement strand
GAGGAGCATGGCATCACCCCCACCCAGATCGTGAAATCGATGACCGCCATCATCGGCCAGACGGCTGTTGCCGACGCCAAAGGCGAATCAAGGGCCTACGTGGAGAAGGACGAGATCGACGTGGCTGCCGACCCGGTGATCAGGTACATGAGTCCCGAACAGGTGGAGAAAGCCATCGCCAAGCTGGAACGGGAGATGAAGGCGGCGGTAAAGGAACTGGATTTCATCGAGGCGGCCCGCTGCCGGGACGAGATCTTTGCCCTGAGAAAGAGGCTCGAGGAAGCCTGAACCCATCAGACGCGGGGACCATCCATTATTTTTTCCGCAGGTCATGGAGATGACTTACCGGCATCCTGCGCGGACAGCATCAGGCCGGATCGCACAAAATTGAGCGCCAGGCCGCGACACCGGGAGATAAAAATTCGATCAGGGCCGCAACAGCCCGAAAGGAATGACCAGGTTGAAGGAGACATTCCTGCCTATGTTGCGCAGACCGAGGGGTTTCAACGCGGAAAGATGGTCAAAGTAGACCTCGTTCAGTAAATTATTCGCCAGCACATTGAATTCCAGTTTCTGCTGCTGGACCCGGACCCGGAATCCGATGCCGGCGTCGAGCAGCACATAGTCGTCAGTGACAGTCTCAAAGGGTGCAGGTCGGTCTTGTTGCACAGCATAGGCAACCCCGATGGTGAAGTAGGGGTCCAACAGCCGCCAGGCCTTATCCTGCTCCAGTTTCAGGTCAAGTTTTACTTTGTCGTGCGGGATGAAAGGCAGATGGTCGCCGTTGTCCTGCTCACCCCGTATATAGGCATATACCACTTTAGCATTCAGCCAGTTGACGGGATAGACGCTCAGAAAGGCCTCGACTCCGTACAGGTGGGCATCGGACTGGGAATACATGTAAATGGGATAATCCTCATCATAATCGCCTGTCGGTGCCAGGAAGATATAGTCGTTGACGTGGTTGTAGAACCCGGCCGCATCGAACTCCAGGATTCCGGAATGATAATGCAGGCTCAAGTCGCCCTCGTAGCTCCGCTGGGAATTCAGGTCACGATTCCCCACTTCATAGCGCGGCCCGTGGACCCCGTCCTGCGTCAGCTCGGCCATGTTGGGCGTGCGGTACGCCGAGGCGGCATTGAAGCGCCACAGCAGCTCGGGCGTGATCTGCCAGGTGCCGCCGATGGAGAAGGAGATGTTCTGGTATGACCGGTCGAGGGCCTCCATGATCTCCTCTTCCTCCTCTTCGCCCTCCCCACCATGCTCCTCGTGCGAGTGGCTGGCCTTCTCCTGCTCAGGAGCATGGAGGTTCCGGTATTCCCATCGCAGCCCGGCCTGCACGCTCACGTTGTTGAGGTGGGTATGTTTCATCCAGCCGACGAAGGCCAGGTCGGTCTGCCCATAATCCGGCAGCACCCGGATATGTCCGTCGCCGTTCTTGTTGTCGATGAACGCACCCTGCACCCCGAGTATGTATTCGGTCTGCTCCGACGACGGCAGCCATACCTTGAGGTCGTAGGAATAGGTATTCAAACGCATGTCTACCTCGTGCATCTCGTCCGTGTTCAGGCGACGCTGGTTCTGCTGCCACGACAGGTTTGTTCCGATCTTCCACCGGTTGACAAACAACTTTTTCCGTGCCTGCAGGATGTGGTTATCCAGGTCCTGGTACCAGAATTTTCTTTCGCGCCCCCGGTCGGTCACCAGCTCCAGGGCGCCGGGGGTCGTCATCCCGGGTTCCATGCCCGTATAGTCATAATACAACTGAAAAGAGCCGAACGACCTGTTGACACCCCCGTTCAGCTTCAGGCTCCGTGAACTGAAGCGGCTGTTATAAATGATGTTGCCGTCACCGTCGGTATAATCGGCATGCGACTTCATGCCGCCCTGGATGCCCCAGTTGAAGTGCTGACCGGTTCCGCGCACACCCAGCCCGGATGCAACGCCGAGGGTATTTGTGAAATAGCGGGTCGAGAACTGTCCGTCAATGTGCCCTATCGGAGCGGGTTTCAGGGGGATCACATTGATGATGCCGCCCACGGCGTCGGATCCGTAGAGCAGGGATGCGGGCCCTTTGATCACTTCCACCTGCCCGACGCCGAATTCGTCCATCACGAAGGGATGATCCTCCGAGAACTGGTAATTCTCCAGTTTGATGCCGTTGTTGAGCACCACCACATTGGCATTGGAGAGCCCGCGGATCACCGGCTTGCTGATGCTGTTGCCCCTGCTGATCATGTCGACACCGGCGATCTGGGTGATGGCACCGATGAAGTCGGGCTGTCCCGACGCAAGCACCTGGCCTGCACCGAGGGTCTCAATCTTCACGGCATTCTCGTGCTGGGTGGTATAGCTGCTCGACGAAACCACCACCTCCTGGGTCTGTATGACCGTGGCTTTCAGCACCACATCCTGCAGAGAGCTGGCCTGGCGCAGGTCGACCCTGACGACCTGCGTCTGGAACCCGAGGTAGGAGAATTCGATGGAGAAGGTCCCGGCAGGAAGCCCATCAAGCAGGTAGGAACCCGAACCGTCGGTGACCGTCCCTTTCCCCAATTCCGGAATGTAGATGGCTGCCCCGGGCAGGGGCTGCCTGTCTTCCTCGATCGATACCGTGCCGCTGATCTGGCGCTGGGCAGATGCAAGCAGCGGCAGCATCAAAAGGAGATGCAGCATCAGCAGGGCCCGGAGACCGGAAAAGCTCTGACCGTAGGGCATTTGAATTGAAAAATAGCTGAACATGATTGCAGGATCGTTCTGATTACCGGAAACGAAGATAAAACAAGTTGAACAACCGACACCGAAAAAAGGTCAATACGGCCTCAGGTCGCAAAAAAATTTGTTCATGTCACGCCAAAACTTAATTTTGCCTTCAGAAGAATAAACTCGACCCGGCAACGGAAACAGGATACTTCCGTATACCCTATCCGGACCTGGTCCTCATTGATCAAAAACAATTTATGGTTACATCAGCAAGAGATAAGTTCGCCCTCCTGTCAGACAGGTTCCTTTTCCATCCCGGCATGAAGAACAACGGGATGCTTTCCAAGAAGGCCATTTTCGGTTTACAATCTTATGTGCTCATGGCCACGGCCCTGGCCTGGATCGTGCATGCGCCGGGCATCCGGGAATACGGCACCATCCTTTTTGCAACGGGGCTTCTCGCCATGCTCGCTTACGGCTTTTCTAGTCGTGAGCACAAAGATGGGATCATCTTTGCCGGGTTGGTAGCCTCCATGCTCCTCACGGGCTACTTCATTCTCCGCCTGGGCGGGATCACATCGTCGGGCGGGATCGTCATGGCAGGTCCGGTGCTGGTCATTGCTTCCCTTGTCCTTGTACGGCAGGAGTGGACCAACTGGCTGCTGGCCCTGTTTGTGGTCATGGTGGCGGCGGCGGCCGGCCTTTTCCCAAACCTGTTGCCAGGCGGAGCGCCCCTCCAGCCCGGGCTCAACATCCTCTTCTTCACCCTGAACTCGATCCTCCTGTCCGTCAGCATCGGCCTCCTGGTGAATACGCTCCTGCGCTTGCATAAAAAAGCGGCCGACCACGAAGAATCGCTTGCCGAGGAAACAAATGCCATCCTTCGGGCAAAAACCCGCACGATCACAGGCCTGACCGATCACCTGGGCGCACAGATCAGCCGCATCCTGCAAGCCATCGACCAGGAGGATACCTCCAGGAACGGGAGCAAAGGCAAAGGAATCGGGGCCGTCCGGAAAGAGGCCGGGGAGGTCATGAAACATCTTGAATTGCTGAAGGAATTGTCGGAAGTGGAAAGCAGGTCGGTCCGGATCAGGAAAGTTCAATCCGACTTCATCAAATACAGCCGTTTCATCGCCGGGGAATTCAGCAGGGTACCCGGTGGAGCAAAGGTCGAGCATGCAACGGCCATCAACCAGTTCAACCTCGACTTTGACCCGCAGGTCGTGACAAGGATCCTCGGTCATCTGCTGGCAGTCCTGGAGCATCCGGAAGGAAGCGGCAGGGAGCTGCGCATGGACATTGACAGATTGCAGGAGAATACCTGGAAAGACATGCTGGAGATCAAGCTGGTGGCTCCGGATACCATCCTGGGCGACCAATTCAAGAAGCTCGTCAAAGATCCTGTTTTCGGCCAGGTGAACCTCTGGGGCGACCCGCAGGAAAAGCTCAAGGCAAGGCTGTTGGCGGCAGTCGGGCTTGTCAGGATACTCGACGGGGTAATCCTCGTCAAGAACAGCGAAAAGAAGGGGACCACCTTCAGGTTGCTGTTGCCGGCGCATAACGCATCCAGGTTCGTGGGTTTTGATGAACTCCGTCAATCCATCGATCTGGGCCTCACGCAAACGGCGGCCCGCCGGGAAATTGTGGCGACAGGCCCCTCGGATCCGCAAACGAACTAGCGGCCCGCGGCCGGGCATGACCCTGCAGCGGCGTACAATTTTTCAAAGCTTTCATGGGCTGCCATCGCCTTATTTTCCCTACATTTGGGGGTATCAAATTCCCCCTTTATGAAAAAGCACCTGGTCTTTTTGTCCCTGGTACTGGCCTCCGGTGCCCTCGCACAGCTGCCGGTCAACTGGAACGTGGGCACGGGCGGCAACCCGGCCCGGAATTGCCTTTCCACAGCCTACGGGCCGGAGTCGCCCGAGCTTCTCTGGAGCGGGTCGCTCACCGCCCTGAGGGGTTACCAGACCTGCATCGACGGCGACATCGTGGTGGCCAGCCGCCGGTTCAATTACAACAATGCCCTGCATGGCGCCAAGATCGTGGCCCACGACCTGCACACGGGCGACACCCTGTGGACGGCCGAACTACCCGTTATTGACCCCGACAACGAGCAGTTCAGCCAGGTGAAGGGGGCCCGCGACGGCAAGGTGTACTGCACCCGGGCCGACGGCCCGTGGATGCCCTCCCCGCTCTATGCGCTGGATATCCAGACCGGCGACCTGCTGTGGCAGAGCGAAGCCATGATGACCACCTCCTTCAGCGAGGATGTGTCGTTCGCCCCCAATGGCGACGTCATCATCGGGAATTTCTTTGACCTCATGCGGGTGGACCATGTCACTGGCGACGTGCTGTGGACCACCACCCGGTCGACCCCCAGCAGCGACGGCGCCAACGTGGCAGTATACGGCGACCGCTGTTATTGCTGGGAGGCCTCGCCCTACGGGCCGAAGGTGAGCGTTTTCAAACTTGAGTCCGGGCAGTACCTTTACAGTTCGGATGCAGTATCGGCGGGGCTGGTCCAGCAAACAGGATTGTTCGTGGGACCGGACGGCACGGTATACACGCCAAGGACACAGAACAACCCCGTCACCGACTTCTTCGTTTCGTACACCGACACCGGCAGCGAACTGATCAAGAACTGGGAGATCCCCTATGGTTATGCCATCTGGGCGTCGTCGGGAGTGGGACCTGACGGGACGGTCTACACGTACAGCACCTCGGGCGAGGTGGTGGGCCTGGACCCCATGAACGGCAACATCCTTTACACCAGCGAGCAGATCGTCACCGGCTATCCTTCCGGACCGAAGATGGCCATCGGGACGGACGGCATCCTCTATGTCACCAACGGGGAATATGGGAATGAGAAGCTTTATTCATTCAATGCCGACCTCACCACCCGCTGGGTGGAAGATTTCAACTCCGTGGTGATCGAGGGGCCCACCCTGGCCGACGACGGCACGCTGGTGGTCTGTGCCGGCGGCACGGAGATGAGGGCCTATGAAGGACCCGGTGTGGCCCAGCTGTTCGCAGAGTTCACGGCGGACACCACATTTGGCACAGCCCCTTTCGAAGCGCTATTCACAAGCCTCTCGCAGGGTGTGAATACGGAGATCACCGGCTGGTCGTGGGATTTTGACAGCGACGGCGTGATCGATGTGCAGGGGGATGCAGCCCCGACATGGCTCTATGCTGAAACCGGCATCTATAGCGTAACCCTGGTCGTCACGGATGGATTGTCGGTCGATACGGCCTACAAGGAGAATTACATCACGGTCACAGAATACACGGGGACGGATCACTATGACCAGAAGGTCATGATCTACCCCAATCCCTTCAGCGGAACCCTCAGGATCCAGTGCGCAGAACCCATCGAATACATCGGTGTGTATAATTTGCAGGGGCAGCTGATCATCCAGCATCTCCCCGGCGAGCCGCTTTTCGAATTGCCCGGGACCGGCAATCTTCCCAAAGGGCCATTGGTACTGAAAGTACGCAGCGGAGGTGAGACAACCGTACATCCGCTGATCAGGCAGTGAGCCTTTCAGTCGTGCGACGACACCTCCCCCATCCTGAGCCAGCGGTCACGCTCCCGCTTATAGAGAGTGATCCAGGCCCAGGTGGTATCGAACTGGCGGACCGAATCATCCACCATTTTCCGTTTACCTGCCACGTGCACCCGCACGATGCTCCAGGCCAGAGAACCATCGTCGGAGAAGCCGATGACGGGATCCTCCAGGTCACGGTAATCCGTAAACTCCGTGTTATTGAGGTAGCTGGAGAATTGCCGGTTTATCTCTTTGTTCGAAGGATAGCGGATCACCCCGTTGCCAACCGAGAAATAGCCCTCCGCCAGGTCGCGGGTAAAAAAACCGGCGTCCTTCTCCAGGTGGGCCTGGATGGCTTGTCGGTGCAGGTCGAGGATCTCTGCCCTGCAGTGCTGAAGGTCCGGTTCCTGCTTGCAGGAAAGGATGAACAGCATTCCAGCAAAAAAGAACAGGAAATGCTTGCTGTAAAAAGGTGATTGATGGGACATTTTCAAAATATGTCAGGATTCGTACACAAATTTACATCTATTTCTTGCTTCCCGAAGTTCATCTGCAAACTGAGGCGGGCCATCCATGGAAAGGTTGCCGAAGAATGCAGCTGAAATGAATATATTTACGGAAACCTTTCGTCGTGAATAAACAATTTATCAGGCAAGCTTCCTTCCTTTTGCTCGCTGTTGTCTTTTCCACTGCCCTCATGTTCGCCTTCGTTGAACTGCCCGTGTGGCTCGACAACCTGCTCCACAGCCGTGTGGGCTTCCCTGGCATGGACCAGGGTGCGGACGAAACGTCCCGGTACCTGACCGATCTGTGGATCGATGCCTATTACCTGCGGTGGATCGGATACATCAGCCTGCTGGTCATTGTCGCATTCATCGTCACAGGCTTTGTCACCAAAAAGTCGGGTTGGGCATGGGCCGGGGCCTTCACGCTCTTTCTTCCGGTTTTCGGCCAGTTCGCCCTGAGCATGTTCTTCCTTTCGGGCCTGGGCGTCCTCCGTGCCGGCTGGCTGCCCTTCATGGACATCTCCTGGAATGTATTGTCGCTCGGCAATATGGTCTACATACCCTATTGGATCCTGATGTGGTTCTTCGGCCTGTTCGGATGGTACGCACATGGTTTCATTGCCTGGCTGTTCATGGCCAGCGGCGCCTTCCTGTTCGTGTGGGGTGTAATGGAATGGTTCAATGCCCGTTTCGGAGGGACAGGTGTGGCCATCCGGAGCATCTACCGGATCTCCCGCCACCCCCAGTACCTGGGCTGGATCCTCTGGAGCTACGGGTTCATGCTCTTCTCCATGTACCAGAACAACATGAAGAAAAGCTGGGGGGTGGAGTCGAGCCTGCCCTGGCTGCTGATGACCATGGTGATCATCGCCATGTGCCTGCTGGAAGAATTGAAGATGAAGGAGAAGTACGGCAATGCCTACGAAGGATACCGGGCCGGGACACCCTTCCTCCTGCCCCTTCCCCGTTTTTTAAGAAATCTCCTGCGCATGCCGGCAAGATGGATCATCGGGAAGCGATCACCGGAGAACAATTCGGACATCCTGAAACTGACAGGTACCCTGACCCTTGTCCTGGTCCTGGCATCCACAACCTGGGTCGATTTCGGGGGACGTTGGGAAGCAGTTGCGGACAACACATCACATGGTGACCTATCCCTCGATTCGGTCCTGGCAGAGATCGACCGGCCTGGCCAGGGAAGGCGGGATTATGACGGCCATATCGAAAGGATCGAGGCTTTCGGGCAGGATGGCATACCTGTTCTTTTACGTCTTCTTGATCATCCCACGGCCGAGGTGAGGGAGTTTGCGGCCTATGCCCTGGGACACCTGGACGCCAGGGAAGCCGGAAGCAAGCTGATCGCTTTGGTCAGCGACGAGAATGGCCGGGTGCGCAATGCCGCCATCCAGACGCTGGGAACACTCAGGATCAGGGAGGCCACCCCGGTGCTGATCGCAGCCCTTCAGGACCCCGCCTACGACGGCTTCCGTCACAGCCTCTACGGGTCACTCGCTGCCCTCCAGGCGGAGGAGGCCATTCCACTCCTCATCGAGGGCACATCAAAGCCACCCTGGTACCACCAGAACACGGCCATGAAATGCCTGTATGCCCTCGACCCGGACACATGCCTGCCGATCGTCCTGAAAGCACTCTCCAGTGAAGAATTCCAGATCAGGAGAAGTGCGGTCCACCTCATGCTTCAGCACCCCCGGCCCGAAGCCCTCGAGGCGCTCATGGCGGTGACGGACGACGAGGACTTCGAAACCCGCTTCTACGCACGGGAAGCCATCCGGAAGATCGAAATGGATGAAGGCGCTCATTGAGCTGTTGATTATCCTCTTCTCTCCCTTGAACTCAGGTCCTGGCATCAAACCAGTACAAGATCCAATTTGATTGGTTATTTTTACACAAAGAAACCGCACGTGTGCATCATTTCATTCCACCATGAAGAACAGGTATTCACTGATCCCGCTTTTTTGCCTGCTGACGGCCATCCTGACCGGCCCGGCCCATTCACAACAGACCATTCGCTGCACCTTCCGGATGACCTCGCCCTCCCTGCAACACAGCAGCAAGGTCTGCATCACGGGCAACCTGCAGCAACTCGGGTTCTGGGATCCGGGAAAGGTTGTTATGGAGCAAACCGGCGACCACACCTGGAGCACAACGGTCACCCTCGGCGGCCCTGACACGATCGAATACAAATACACGCTGGGGAGGTGGGAATGGGAAGGTGCCGATGCCTCGCTAAAGCCGCTCGGGAATTACAGGGTGTGCATCTCCTCCGACACCGTGCTGCATGACACTGTCCTCGCATGGACCGACAGGCCACTGGAGAAAAGAAGGCAGAACACCATTACCGGGACATCGCACACGTATCCTGGTTTCAAGGGGAAAGGGCTGCTGGACAGGGATGTCGTTGTCTGGATACCTCCGGGTTATGCGTCGGACACAACCCGCCGGTACCCGGTCATTTACCTGCATGACGGCCAGAACATCTTCGACGAAGCCACCAGCGCCTTCGGCACGGAATGGGGCGTGGACGAGGCCATCGACAGCCTCTCCCGAGCGGGGGAGATCCCGCCGGTGATCGCAGTGGCCATCTGCAACACACCCGACCGGTCGGTCGAGTACCTGCCCGGCGATACGGCACAGATCTACATGGATTTCATCGTGGGCGAGCTGAAGCCTTTCATCGACTCCATGTACCGGACCCTTCCCGGACCCGAACACACACTCACCTGCGGAGCCTCTGCCGGCGGGGCCATCGCCTTCATGCTGGTATGGGAGCACCCGGACGTGTTCTCGAAGGGGATCTGCATGTCGCCGGCGCTGAAGGTCCTGAAATACGACTATGTGGGGACGGTGGCGGCCACCGGAGAAAGGAGGGAGAACATCTTCCTGTACATGGATGTCGGCGGGATCGGCGTCGACACCCTGCTCCAACCCGGCATGAAGGAGATGGCCGACCTTCTGGAGCGAAAAGGCTACAGGCGGGGCACTGATTTCGTTGTCGTGGTGGAACCTTCCGCCAGCCACGATGAGGCAGCCTGGGGCAGGCGGTTCCCCGGCGCGCTGCTTCATTGCTTCGGCCACGCGGAGATGACATCCTCCGCGGTATTCATTTCGGGCGAGGAAGGGTACAGCCATTTCCGCATTCCCGCCCTGGCCGCAGGGGATGGCCTGTTGTTCGCCTTTGTGGAAGGCCGCCGGCAAAGTGTGGCAGACCATGGCGAGATCAGCATCGTACTGAAACGCAGCGCCGACGGCGGCCATAGCTGGTCGCCGCTCACCGAGGTGGTGAAGGCCTCCGGCGGATCGGCCCAGAACCCCACGCCTGTCTGGATCGAGGAAACAGAGACCCTGCTCCTCCTCTACACCCGCCGCACCGTGGGCACCGACACCGAATACATGATCCGGAACGGCACCTCAGAGGGCTACATGGGGGTTTACATGAAGAAAAGCCTTGACCGGGGGCTGACATGGTCGCCGGAAAAGGAGATCACACGAAAGGTGAAGAAGAAGAACTGGAGGTGGTATGCCCTGGGGCCCGGCGGGGCCATCGTGATGAAATACAACGCAGCACATGCGGGCAGGATCATCGTGCCGGCCAATCACAGCCTTTCCGGGGGAGCCGGAAATGAATTCCTCGGTGCCCATGTGATCTATTCGGACGATCACGGCATGACCTGGTCCATCGGTGCGGTCGACAGCGAAGGGGAAGGGTCGGTGAACCCCAACGAGACCGCCGTGGCGGAGCTGAAGAACGGTGATCTCTATTTCAACACGCGGAACCATTCCATGGAGGATACAGTCGCACACCGCGCTTTTACGGTGAGCCACGATGGCGGAAAGTCCTTCGCACATCCTTTCCGCCATGAGCCCGCACTCCTGACACCCATCGTGCATGCCGCCATGACCCGCGATGACCATAAGGTTTGGTTCATCGCACCCAATGACTGGAACGAACGGGTGAACCTCACCCTGTGGCAGAGTGACGATGAAACGAAAAGCTGGAGCAGGAAAGAACTCATCCACGAAGGTGCTGCAGCCTACTCAAGCAGCTGCATGCTGGGTGATGACAGGCTTGCCATCCTTTTTGAAGCGGATGATTATGGCAGGATACTCTTCAGGGCATGGGACGTCAATGACTGCCCGCAGTAGCGGCCACGGTCACGGCCGGGATGATCGCCGCCACCATGACGGCGGCCTGCATGGCCTCCAC
>CAYLTG010000100.1:0-11065 GCA_964386225.1 uncultured Bacteroidales bacterium | reverse complement strand
GGATACTACGAGGTGGAAAAGGAGCAGATGCCCGGGGCCAACAGGAATTTCGTCACAGCCAACCGCTGGGCCGACGTATCAGGCCCGGAAGCCGGCATCACCCTCGTCACGCTTGATGCACCCCTGTTCGAGGTCGGAGGCATCACCTGCGACCCCATCGAGTATGGCTGGGTGGATTCGCTGCCGCCCACACAGACCCTGGTCTCCTATGTGATGAACAACTACTGGGAAACCAACTACCTGGCCAGCCAGCCAGGAAAGGCCGCCTTCCGCTACAGCCTCTATCCTCACGACGCCTTCGACCCCGTCGAGGCGGAACGGCGCGGGATCGAACGGCACCAGCCCCTGCTGCCCGTGATCACCGACAGGTTCATGCCTGTACCTGAGGCGGGATTCAGGACCATCAGGCCCCACCGGGTCATCATCGAAGGCATCAGACCACTCGAGGACGGATGCCTGCTGGTGTCGCTCTACAATCCCGGCCCCGGGAACGAGGTCCTCCAGTTCGACCGGCAAGGCGGAAAAAAGATTGTCTACCTTTGTGATCCTTTCGGTCGGCAGCGGGTCCCCATCGAGGAAGGACTGGATGTGGGGGACAGGGACGTGGTGCATGTGCTGATCGAAAGCCGGTGAAACCCGGAAAGGCTTATGGTACTCACCTGATAAACCTGTAAAAAGTGAAAGACCAACGGATCAAAGGGTTGCTGTTCGCATGCATCACCGCCTTTTTCTGGGGCTTCCTGGCCATCGCCCTGAAGGTCGCTTCGGGCATCATGGACCCCCTCACCATCGTATGGTTCCGTTTTCTCACGGCGTTCACCGTGCTCCTGGTGATCTTCTCCATCACCAAGCCCCACTACCTCAAGATACTGAGGAACCCTCCCCTCTATATCATCATCGCCTCGCTGGGGCTGGGGATCAACTATGTCGCCTTTCTTTACGGGCTCAAGCTCACCAGTCCCTCCACGGCACAGATCATCATCCAGGTGGGTCCCATCATGCTGGGCATGGTCGGCCTGGTCTTTTTCCGGGAAAAGATCAGCAAGCGCCAGGCGATGGGATTCCTGATCGCCGGCGCCGGGCTGGTCACGTTCTATTACCAGAGCATCGGCGTCATGGTCGAGCACGAGGAGCTCTTCAACATGGGGATCCTCTGGATCCTGGTGGCGGCCATGGCCTGGGTCACGTACGCCACCCTGCAGAAGATCCTCGTCAGGAAATACCCGGCACAGCAGCTCAACCTATTCCTGTTCGGGCTGCCCATCCTGGTCTTCCTGCCCTTCATCAAGCCGGAGCAATTCCTGACCCTCACCCCGGGGAACTGGCTGTTGCTCATCTACCTGGGATTGAATACCCTCATTGCCTACGGGAGCCTGGCGATCGCATTCAAATACCTCGAGGCCAACAAGGTAAGCGTGATCATCACCATGAACCCCATCCTGACCTTCATCCTGATGGCCATCCTGGGGTACATGGAGGTCAGCTGGATCGAGCCGGATGTGCTCACCATGCCACGCGTGGTCGCCGCCATGCTGGTGATCGCGGGGGCCGTCATGGCGGTGGCCTTTGCCCGGCCGGAAAAGAAAAAGGAGATCGATGAAATAATTTCGAAACCAAAACAATGAAATCATGTTTGACAAAAAGACCTACATCGAACGGCGTGCCCGCCTGAAACGCGACATGGGCTCCGGCCTGCTTCTTTTTCCCGGGAACTCCGAGAGCCCGATGAACTATGCCGACAATCCTTACCGGTTCAGGCAGGACAGCTCCTTTCTCTATTTCTTCGGCATCGACCATCCCGGCCTTGTGGGGATCATCGATGCGGACAACGACCGGGAGTTGCTGTTCGGGAACGACTACACCGTGGAGGATGTCGTTTGGATGGGCGTGCAACCCACCATCCGGGAGAGGGCGGCGCAATGCGGCGTCGCGGAGACCTTTCCCCTGGATGCCCTGGAGCCCTACCTGGCTTCAGCATCCGCTTCGGGCCGCAAGGTCCATTACCTTCCGCCCTACCGCCCGGAGAACAGGATCAAGATCCACAGCTGGCTGGGCATCGCGGTGGGCGCGATCGAGGCGGGGTCCTCCCTTCCGCTGGTGAAGGCGGTGATCAGCCAGCGCAACTACAAGAGCGAGGAGGAGGTCCGGGAGATCGAAAGGGCGGTGGACGTGACGGTCGACATGCATCTGGCGGCCATGCGGATGGCACGGCCGGGCATGAAGGAGAGCGAGATCGCCGCCGCCGTCCACCAGGTGGCCCTGGCCTCGGGGGGTGACATCTCATTCCCCATCATCGCCACCATCCACGGGGAGACCCTCCACAACCACTACCACGGCCACACCCTGAAAAGCGGCGACCTGTTCCTGCTCGACGCCGGGGCCGAGACCGCCATGCACTATGCCGGCGACATGTCGAGCACCTTCCCGGTCGACCGGAAGTTCACGCCGGAGCAGAGAGACATCTACCAGGTGGCCCTGGCCGCCCACGAGGCCGCCATCGCCCTGTTGCGGCCCGGCGTCACCAACAGGGAGGTGCACCTCACCGCCTGCAGGACCATCGCGGAAGGCATGAAGGCACTGGGGTTCATGAAAGGGGATGCGGACGAGGCCGTCGCGGCAGGCGCCCATGCCCTGTTCTTCCCCTGCGGCACCGGCCACATGATGGGACTGGATGTCCATGACATGGAAGACCTGGGAGAGCAGTATGTGGGCTACGACGGCGAGCCGAAAAGCACGCAGTTCGGACTTAAGTCCCTGCGCCTGGGACGCACCCTGGAGCCCGGGTTCGTCCTCACCATCGAACCCGGCGTCTATTTCATCCCCGACCTCATCGACCTCTGGCGCAAGGAAGGCAGGTTCAGCCAGTTCATCAACTGGGAGCAGGTGGAGCGCTTCCGCCATTTCGGCGGCTGCCGCAACGAGGAAGACTTCCTCATCACCGCCGACGGTGCCCGGCTGCTGGGCAAGCCGCTCCCGAAGACCATCGCCGACGTGGAGGCTGCAAGGGCAGGATGATTTTTTACTATAATTTAACGATCGTTCCAATCTCACATCCATATTGAAGCATGCTCATCCTATCAGACGTTGACATCACCGGCGCCATCGACTTCAGGGACCTCCTCGAATGCGCCGAGAGGGCCATGCTCCTGCAGGAGGAGGGCGGTTTTTTCATGCCCGACCGGATACACCTGGAGTACCAGGGGAACACCCACCTCCTGATGCCCGCCCTGGACGAACGGCATATGGCCACGAAGCTGGTCTCCGTCTACCCCGGCAACCGGCAGAAAGGCAAACCGGTGGTCCAGGGCCTGGTGGTCCTGCAGGACAGCCAGACCGGAGAACCGCTGGCACTCATGAACGGAGCCCGCATCACGGCGCTGCGCACGGGCGCCGTCGGGGCCCTGGGGCTGGCCTACACCAGCCCGAAGGAGACCGAAACCCTCGCCATCGTCGGCGCGGGGGAGCAGGGTTACCACCAGGCCCTCATGGCCTGTACCGTGAGGAACATCCGGAAGATCGGCGTGTACGACCCCTTCGCGAGCTCGGTGGGAGATTTCATCGGCCGGCTCAGGAAGGGCCTACCGGATATCCAGGTGGCGGAGTACAAGGACATCCGCAAGCTGGTGGGCGCCTCCCAGGCCGTGATCGCAGCCACCTCATCGCCCACGCCCGTCATTCCCGATGACGAGGGGCTGGTCAGGGGACGGCATTTCATCGGCATCGGGTCGTTCAGGCCTGAGATGCGCGAGTTCCCCGATGCCCTCTACCGCGCTGTTGGCAGCATCTTCATCGACACCCCCCTGGCCATCCGGGAATCCGGCGATGTGGCCTACCCGCTGCAGAAAGGATACGTCGGCGAGGGGCAGGTCGTCACCCTGGGCAAGCTGATCCTGGGGAAGGCCGGGATCGATGACACGCAGACCACCTTCTTCAAATCGGTGGGCATGGCCCTGTTCGACCTGGTCACTGCCGCCACCTTGTATGACAGGGCCAGGGAGCGGGGGATCGGACTGGATACAGCATTTTAGGCACATGAAGGCGGCACACGCACATATCCTGTCGCACTGGCGGCCACCGGCCGGCTGGCAGCGCATCCGCACCATCGACATGCACACCGGTGGCGAGCCCCTCCGGGTGATCATCGACGGGCTCCCCGCGATCGAAGGCAACACCATCCTGGAAAAGCGGAATTATTTCAGGGAGCATCATGACCACCTGCGCACGGGCCTCATGTTCGAACCCCGGGGGCACGCCGACATGTATGGCGCGGTGATCACCGAGCCGGTGACGCCCGATGGCGATTTCGGGGTTTTCTTCATGCACAACGAAGGGTACAGCACCATGTGCGGGCATGCCATCCTCGCGCTGGCGAAGCTGGCCCTCGAATCGAAAATGGTCCTAAAAGACACGGAAGACCCGTGGCTCCGCATCGATGCCCCTCCGGGCAGGATCCTCGCCTCGGGGAACTGGTCGGGTGGGGCCGTGGGGGAGTCTGTCTTCGTGAACGTCCCATCATTCGTACTGCTTCAGGACGGTGAGGTCGACGTGGCCGGAGCCGGGCGGGTGCGGTTCGATGTGGCCTTCGGCGGCGCCTTCTATGCCATCTGTGAGGCAGAGCCTCTCGGCCTTGCCCTCGACCCGCGGGATCACCAGCGGCTGATCGACCTGGGCAGGAGGATCAAACTGGCCGTGATGAAAAAGTACGAGATCGCCCATCCTTACGAGAAGGACCTGGGCTTCCTTTACGGGACCATCTTCACGGGCCCTGCCACGCTGCCGGGTCACCACAGCCGGAATGTGTGCATCTTCGCCGACGGCGAGGTGGACCGTTCACCCACCGGCTCAGGCGTCAGCGCCAGGGCGGCCCTTCACCATGCCCGCGGCGAGATGGAGCCGGGCAGGGCACACACCATCGAAAGCATACTCGGCACCACCATGACCGTGGCCATCACGGGGACCACCCGCTTCGGACCTCATGACGCCGTCATCCCCGAGGTGAGGGGATCGGCCCGGTATACCGGCAGGAACGAGTTTTTCTTTGATCCCGGGGACCCGCTCAGGAAAGGGTTCATCTTCCGTTGACCAACCAAGCAACTGCAACATGATACGCACCGCACGATCCATTCTGATGCTATTCCTTGCCGCCAGCGCCATCGCCATGGCACAGGCACAGGACCTGTCGGCACGGCTCGCCGATCTTTCTCACGGGAATGGATTCACTTTCAGGGAACTGCAAACAGACACCTTCTTCATTGAGAAATATGAGTTGGACTTCATCCAGCTCGTCGATCCCGGCGATCCCGGCAGCGGCACATTCGTGCAACGGGTATTCCTCGGTCACCGGGCGTACGATGCCCCCACGGTGCTGATCACCGAGGGGTATGCGGCCTCCTATGCCGGTCACCCGCGGTACATCAACGAGCTTACCGGCCTGCTCGATGCCAACCAGGTGTGCGTGGAGCACCGCTATTTCGGGGAATCGGTGCCCGACACGGTCAACTGGCGGCATCTTACCGTGGCCCACGCCGCCGCCGACCATCACCGCATCGTAACCGTGCTGAAGGAGATCTACGGCGGCCACTGGGTGAGCACCGGCATCAGCAAGGGAGGGCAGACGGCCATGTACCACCGGTACTTCCACCCGGAGGACGTCACCGCCACGGTGGGGTATGTCTGCCCCCTGAACTTCGCGGTGGAGGACAGGCGCGTCTATCGCTTCCTGGAGCAGGTGGGCGACGAAACAACCCGGGAAAGGGTGCTGGACTACCAGCGGGAGATGCTGCGGAACAAGAAGACCTACCTGCCCGTGTTCGAGGACATGGCCAGGAGCAGGAACCTGAGTTACCGCATGGGCCTCGAGAAGGGGTTCGAGCTAACCGTCCTGGAATATTCATTTGCCTTCTGGCAATGGGGGAATGTGGGGGCGGAGGAGATCCCAACAGCAGAATCCGGACCCGATGCGATGGTGATCCACCTGCACCGTGTGGCCGGCATCGAGTGGATCTCGGACGAAGGGATCCGGGCCAACCAGGCCTTTTTTTACCAGGCCCTGGCCGAGATAGGGTTCTACGGATATGACATCGGCCCTTTCACCGAATGGGTCAGTTTCGATCGCAATCCCACCTTCGGGTTTACCGCGCCGGACGACCTGGAGGTGGCCTATGACCCCGGTCCCATGCGTGCCGTCGATCAGTTCATCCGGCACGAAGCGACCAACATGATCTTCATTTACGGGGAGGACGACCCCTGGTCGGCCACGGCCGTCGACCTCACGTATGGCAACAACCTGATACGAATCATGAAACCCGGGGGAAGCCATATGACCCGGATCGGCAACCTGCCGGAAGCGCAGCGGGAACTGGTGCTGGAGACACTGAAAGGATGGCTCAGTTCTTCGAGGTGACCGACTGGAGCACGACCGAAAGCTGGTTGATGTCGACCGGCTTGGTGAGGTAGTTGTCCATGCCGGCATCGTAGCTTTTCTCCTCGTAATCCTGCAGCGCATGGGCCGTGAGGGCCACGACGGGGATGCGCGGGTTGCGGACATTGTGCTTGCCCTCCCGGATGGCGCGGGTGGCATCCAGGCCATCCATCTCCGGCATCTCGATGTCCATGAGCACGGCATCAAAATCCTCGCCGGCAAGCACGCTCAACGCTTCCACGCCATTGGCCGCCACCCTGGACGAATGCCCGAGCCGGTTGAGGAACGCCACGATCACCTGGGCATTGAGCAAGTTGTCCTCTGCCACCAGGATGTGGAGCTTCTTGGGGGGCTCTTCGTTCTGTCCGCGCTGATCCTCCGGCACAGCCGGGTCGACCTGCACAGTAACGGTGAAGAAGAATTCGCTGCCCTGGCCCTTTTCGCTTTCCACCCAGATCTCGCCCTCCATGAGCTCGACGAAGTGCTTGCTGATGGTGAGCCCGAGGCCGGCGCCGCCATACTTCCTGGTGGAGGAATCATGCTCCTGGGTGAAATCCATGAAGATGAGCTTCTGTTTTAATTTGGAGATCCCGATCCCGGAATCCTTCACGGAAAATTTCAGTTTCACCTCTCCGGCCTGGTCGCCTTCCGTTTCGTTGGTGACACTGACGACCACCGTCCCCTTCTCGGTGAACTTCACCGCGTTGCCCACCAGGTTGAACAGCACCTGCCGCAGGGCATCCTTGTCGGCCTTCAGCCGGTCGGGCACCCGGTCATCGACGTGGACGGACATGTCGAGCTGCTTGCTCGTGGCATCCAGGTAGAACGCATTCACCACGGAATTGAGCGTGTCACGCAAATGGAACGACGTCAGCTTGAGCGCCGTCTTGCCGTTCTCGATCTGCGAATAGTCCATCACATCCTTGATGAGCGCCAGCAGGTGTTCCGAAGAATCCTTGATGCGCTGCAGGTTCTCCTGCTGTTCCTGTGTCACCTCCGTTTTCTCTGTCAGGTCGCAGAAGCCGATGATGGCATTGATCGGGGTACGCACCTCATGGCTGATGTTGGCCAGGAACCGGTTCTTGGTCTCGTTGGCGATCTCGGCCTGCTCCTGGGCGATCTTCCGGCGCTCATTCTCCTCGTGGAGGCGCAGGGTGCGCTCCCCCACCCGGTGCTCCAGCTCGGTATTGAGTTCCATGAGCTCCCGGTTGGTCTTCAGTTTGAGCTTGTACCGGAACCACAGGATGAACGCGAGCCCCATGGAAAGGATGGACAGGAAGATGATGATGTTCCGGATGTTTCGTTCCTTCAGCACCTTCATGTTCAGGTCGACCTCCCGGATGGTCTGTTTCTGGGCCTCATCCTTCAGGGTGTGGCCCAGCTGCATGATGCTGATCTTGTCGTGGGTTGCCTTGTTGTACAACGATTCCTTGAGGGTGGTGTACTCCTTATAATATTCCAGCGATCGTTTGTAATTCCCGATGCTGGAGTAGGTCTCTGACAATTGTTCCAGGTCCTCCTTGAGCACGGCGAGCAGGCGGGTCTCCTCCGCGATCTTCCGGCTTCGCTCGAAGTAATCGAGGGCCATCGCATAGTTGCCGGCGGCCTGGTAGGTGAGTCCCATATTGCGGTAGGTGACCGCGATCTGGTTCCGGTCGCCGATGCTTTCACTCACCTCCAGGGAGTTACCATAGTATTCCAGGGCCCTGGCGAATTGTTTCTTGTGGCGGTATACGTTTCCGATGTTGTCGTAGATGTCGGCCGGGTCGTCCCCGTCGTATTCCTTGCTCTCCATGAGGTTGAGGGCCTCCTGGAAATGTTGCAGGGCCTTGTCGTTCTCTCCCTTTTCCCAGAGGATGTTCCCCTTGGCAATGAGCGCCCCCACGCGGATGTTGATATCGTCGGACGGGGCGGTGGTCTCCAGGGCATCGTTATAATAGTCCAGGGCGATGTCAGGCTTGCCGAGGCTTTTGTAATCGATCCCGATGTCGACCATGGCCTGGGCCATCCCTGCCGTATTGCCCAGTTCCTTGTTGGTGCGGAGTGCACGCATGTGGTAATCCAGTGCGGTGGAGTAATCGCCCATGAGGCGGTAGATCAGTCCGCATTTGTTGGAACAGACAGACACCTGCTCCTTGTCGCCGATGTCGGCATAGGTCTTGAGCGCCTTCAGGTAATAATCGAGGGCATGCAGGTTGTCGCCCTGCAGCCGGTACCCGTTGGCGATGTGATGACAGGCGTCGGCCTGGAGGGGGAGATCGCCGGCCTCGACCGCGATCTCCATGGCTTTCCCCGCATAATCGATGGAGCGGCCAGGGTCGCTGGTCAGCAGCTTTTGGGCAAGTTCATTGTAAAGCCTGGCCTTTTCGACACCATCGGCCTGCTCCAGCTTGCGGATAAAATCCTCACCCGCGTCGCCCTGGCCGATGGCGGGGGCGACAAGCAGCAGTGCGGCTGCGAGCAGGAGTGCTTTCCATATTTTACCGGTCCGTTGATGCATAGCCATGGGGCCGTGTTACCGGCCCTCCCGGGTAATCTATGCGTTTGTACGGGAAAACGCGTCCAGGGTTGGGAAATTCCCTCGTTTTTTAGGCTGTCGCCCAGATCGGCAAAACAGATTATACAAATATTGATTAATTTTGCACCGACGGCTGCCGCGGTTCATCCCAGCATCCGAAACGTTCTGAAAACCAGGTGGCGGGTTATTGATGTGACCGGTGGGCGATTATTTCTCGTCGATCTTCAATCACTAATCCTCAATCCTCAATCACTATTATTGCTGGTCCCGTAGCTCAGTTGGATAGAGCAACAGCCTTCTAAGCTGTGGGTCGCGCGTTCGAGTCGCGCCGGGATCACGAGGAAAGAAAAGCCCGGGCCACGCGGTGGCCGGGCTTTTTTCATATAGCCCCGAGCCAAACTTGTTTGAGCGAAAGGGTTATATGAAAAAAGACCAGCAGCCCGAAGGGATTGCCAGGAGCTACTGCGGTTCACGCCAATAATCCTTTTTCTAAATTCAGCAAAGCCTGACAGAAAAAACAATCCGGTCACCCCCTCTTGCCTTCTAGATCAATCCTTCACGCAACGCACATTGAAACCCTGGGTCTTGGGACCGAGAAAGGCCCTGAATGAAAGGTCGTAGAGTGTATAAAGCCCCCTCCGATAGGCATTGCTATTGCTCTTCTCAGTGGATGTCCACCAGTCGCAATATTCACCAAAACCGGAAAAGACGTTGGTATAGTCGATGTGACCTCCTGCCAGCGCGGCGAATCCCAGCAGGTCGGAACCGTTGCCTGTGCCGGTCCAGCTGGTCGTGGCTTTCATGTTGTAGCCCGCATCATAACCGCGGTTCAGGACCAGGTCCCATTCCGGATCGCCGATCCCGAACTGGCTGTCCATGACGCCTTCCAGGACCTTCCATTCCTCGTCGGTAGGAACGTGCCAACCCGGCGGGCAGATTCCCTGGCCCCCTTCTTCCGTGGTGTACTGCATCACCTCATCCCACTGGTAGAAACCACCGAAATCATCGCAATTGTCAGGATCGTCGTCGTAGCAATATTTTTCAAATGCTCCATTGTCTTCCATATTCTGACCAAGCGGTATCATATTGCCCACATTCAGGTTCTCCTTCATCCAGCATTGGCTTCTTATCTGGACGGTGGTGTAGACCTGCCCTTGATAGTCGATGGTCGGAGCCGAGGGACAGGGAATGTTGGTGGCAAACTGGAACGTAAGCCCGCTGGCACTTTCGGGGCTGTCGAGGATCCCGGACTGCAGTCCATCGGAATATCCCACTGCCAGCAATAAATCACCGGGCTCATACAGAAAGTCCGGGAGGTACGGGGCAACTTTGTAGGATGGAATGCCAGATTGCTGGCCGACATATTTCAGCCATGTCTTGTGGCTGGCATGAGATCCCTTGCCCAATATCTTGATGCTGCTGTGCTGATCCCTCCATCGCGCGTTAAATACAAATAGCTTCCCCCCTGAGGGTGAAAAGCTGAATTGGTGCATCCCTTTGTCAACAATCCGTTCGTATTTCAGCAATACCCGTCCTGCTTCGTCGGTTATCGATATCCTCACCAAGTCCCGCTCCGGAACAAAGACCGGGATGGAGGTCATGTCGCTTACCGGATTTGGGAAATTTTGGAACACACGGAAGTTGCTTTCCGCACTGAGTTCGTTCAATCCAACTGTTCCACCCAGAATCAGGACCGTATCGGGCCAGTAAAGGGCAGTATCACCGCCCTGGGTACGGTTCTGAACCAGGATGCTGTCCAGTTGTCTGTAGGTTCCATCGTCGATTCCGCTGAAGGTCAGTTGTAAGGTTTGTCCGATCCCTGAGATATAAAATAAATGAATCAGGGCCAAAGTCATGGCATGCTTCAATAAATCACTCATAATATCAAGGTATTGGTCAGGACGGCTGTCCGTCAAAAAAACAGGCCTACAAGCCCGCACATTCATGAGCTACAAAGCTACTGTAAATGTGATTATTCATGCCCTTGAAAAATGTTATGGAAATGTTAAAATTGGAAATTTGATACTAATTGCTTATATTTGCACTAAATAAATCTTCTTCAATAACCTAAAATTCTAACGTATGAGCACAAAGATTCGACTCCTTGCCCTCGGAGCTATATTGCC
>CAYLTG010000099.1:0-11411 GCA_964386225.1 uncultured Bacteroidales bacterium | reverse complement strand
CCATGCTCATCGTGCTGGTGTCACTGGTGTGGGTGTTCGGCACCATGTCGCTGCTCGACTACAAGGTGACCATGCTCACCGCCGTGTTCCCTCCCCTGCTCATCGTCATCGTCGTGGAGAACTGCATCTTCCTGCTGAACAAATACTACAATGAATACCGCTCGCACGGCAACAAGATCAAATCGCTTTCGCGCGTGGTACAGCGCATCGGGAATGCGAACCTGCTCACCAATGCCACCACCGCCGCCGGCTTTGCCGCATTCATCGTAACGGGCAACAGGCTGCTGGTACAGTTCGGGGTGATCGCCTCCATCAACATCCTGGTGGCCTATGTCCTGTCGCTGTTCCTGATCCCCATTTTCTTCAGCTACCTGCCGCCGCCCAAATCCAGGCATACCCAACACCTCGAGAAGAGCCTTGTGGCCCGGATCATCCCGCGCGTGGTCAACATCGTACTGACCCGGCGAAACCCCATTTATTATGCCACGCTGGTATTGCTGGTCATCGCCGTCTTCGGGGTTGTCAGGCTGCAGACCACCGGCAAGATCGTGGATGACATCCCGAAAAAGGACGACCTGTTCAAGGACCTCACCTTCATCGAAACCCATTTCAAGGGGGTCATGCCGCTGGAATTCAGCATCGATACCAGGAAACGCAAGGGGGTGCAGCGGATGTCGACCATCCGGAAGATCGACGAGTTCGAGCAGGTGATCGCCGAATACCCTGAATTGTCGAAGACCCTCTCCATCGCCGAAGTGCTCAAATTCGCGAAGCAGGCCTTCTACAACGGCAGCGAGAAGATGTACAGCATCCCGAACAACAACGAAAAGAACTTCATCCTCCGGTACATGCCCAGCAACCCGACGGGGCAGCGGACCATCCTCAACCAGTTCGTCGACACCTCCATGCAGTATACACGGATCTCCACTCAGATGGCCAACATTGGCACCTACGACATCCAGCGGATCAAGGACGAGCTCAGGCCCCGCATCGACAGCATCTTCCCGGCGGAGGATTTCGAGGTGAAGATCACAGGAACCAGCGTGGTGTTCCTCAAGGGGTACCAGTACCTTGTCAAGAACCTGTTCACGAGCCTGATCCTGGCGCTTCTGATCATCACCATCCTGATGGCCATGTTGTTCACCTCCATCCGGATGATCATCATATCCCTCATCCCCAACATCATCCCGCTGATCATGACCGCCGCCATGATGGGTTACATCGGCATCCCCATCAAACCGTCGACGGTACTCATCTTCAGCATCGCACTGGGGATCTCCGTGGACAATGCGATCCATTTCCTTTCGAGGTACCGCCTGCAGCTCATCCTCAACGAGTGGAAGATCAGGGAGTCGGTGATCGCGGCCCTGGAGGAGACCGGGTTCAGCATGATCTATTCATCGGTGGTGCTGTTCTTCGGATTCATCATTTTCGTGCTCAGTTCCTTCGGCGGCACCGAATCGCTGGGTTACCTCATCGCCTTCACCCTGGCCGTGGCCCTGTTCTCCAACCTTTTCATCCTGCCCTCGCTGATCCTGACCCTCGACAAGTGGATCACTACCAGGACCTTCAAGGAGCCCCTCCTGGAGATCTTTGATGAAGAGGAGGACATCGAGCTGGACGAGCTGGAGATCGAGCAGATCGATACGCGGGGGTCGGCATAAGATAAAGTTGAACCGTGATGCGTCGTGACGTATCACCAACACGACAATACTATGAAAGGAATCATTCTCGCCGGGGGAGCCGGCACCCGACTTCACCCCATCACCCTGGGCATCAGCAAGCAGATCATGCCTATCTACGACAAGCCCATGATCTACTACCCGCTCTCGGTGCTCATGATGGCGGGCATCCGCGACATCCTGGTGATCTCCACCCCCCACGACCTTCCCAATTTCGAGAAGTTGCTGGGCGACGGCAAGAACCTGGGATGCAACTTCCAGTATAAGGTCCAGGAGATACCCAACGGGCTGGCACAGGCCTTCGTGCTTGGCGAGGAATTCATCGGCAGGGACAAGGTCTCGCTTATTTTGGGCGACAATATCTTTTACGGGCGGGGATTGGAGAAGCTGTTGAAGGACTGCAGCGATCCTGACGGGGGCTACGTGTTCGCCTATCATGTCAGCGACCCGGAGCGCTACGGGGTGGTGGAGTTCGACAGGAACCAGGTGGCCATCTCCATCGAGGAGAAGCCGAAGCAGCCCAAGTCGAACTATGCGGTCCCGGGCCTCTACTTCTACGACAACAGCGTGGTGGAGGTGGCCAGGAACCTCAAGCCCAGCGCCCGGGGAGAGTACGAGATCACCGACGTGAACAGGTATTACCTCGAAAGGAACAAGCTCAACGTGGGCGTCCTGGGCCGCGGTACGGCCTGGCTCGACACCGGGACCTTCGATTCGCTGTTGGAGGCCTCCATGTTCGTGTCGGTCATCGAAAAGCGGCAGGGTCTGAAGATCGGCTGCATCGAGGAGGTGGCCTACAGGAACGGCTTCATCGACAAGGAGCAGCTCAGCAGGCTGGCCGAGCCATTGCTCAAAAGCGGGTACGGGCAATACCTCAAAACCATCATCAGGAACGACTAGCGGGCCGGTCATGAACACTCTTGAAACACTGCAGGCACTGATAGTCCGGGGCATCCGGGAGCTGGACCTCCGCAGGGAGCCGGCGGCGCTCTATGAGCCGATCGCCTATACCCTGGGGCTTGGCGGCAAGCGGCTCCGGCCGGCGCTTTGCCTGCTGGCCTGCGACCTGGTAAACGGAAGGGTGGATGACGCCCTGGCACCCGCCATCGGCATCGAGGTATTCCACAATTTCACCCTCCTGCACGACGACATCATGGACAACGCCCCCATCCGCCGGGGTAAGGAAACCGTGCATGTCCGCTGGAACCCCAATGCCGCCATCCTGTCGGGCGACACGATGATGGCCCTGGCCTATGAATATGTGATGAAAGCACCGGAGCATCTGCGTTCGGAGGTCTTCGCCGTGTTCAACAAGACGGCCATCGAAGTGTGCGAGGGCCAGCAGTACGACATGGATTTCGAGACCGCAGAGGATGTGAGCATCGCCGACTACCTGGAGATGATCCGCCTCAAGACCGCCGTGCTCCTTGCTGCCAGCCTGAAGATCGGTGCGGTCATCGGTGGTGCCGCCGGAAATGTGGCGGGGGAATTATACCGTTTCGGGGAGAACATCGGCATTGCCTTTCAATTGAAAGACGACCTGCTGGACGTTTTCGGCGACGGGGACAAGTTCGGGAAAGCCAGCGGCGGCGACATTGTCAGCAACAAGAAGACCTTCCTCTACCTCAAGGCCCTTGAAATGGCCGACGAATCTGAGCGGAAAGAGCTTCTCATGTGGTTCTCCGGAAAGCATTTCGAAGCCGTGGAAAAGGTCGCGGCCGTCAGGTCGATCTATGAAAAGCTGCACATCCGATCCCTGGCCGAAGAACAGATCGAGCGCCACTACCGCGCAGGGATGGCATCACTCGGCCGGGTGCCGGTGGATGATACCCGGAAATCGGAACTGCGGCGGTTTGCCGGTCAGCTGAAGGTGCGGGACCACTGACAGCCGTCCGGCCTGCAGGATCATGCACCGCCTTCCTGTCTCAGCATCTCCAGCTGACTGTGCTGCTCTTCCCAGTTCCCCATTTCTTTTTCCAGCTCCCTGTTGAACCGGTCCAGGTCCCGTGACAGCTTGTCGAAATCCGTCTCCCCATCGGGTTCGATAAGTTTCCGGTTGGTCTCTTCGATCTGCTTCTCCAACCCGGCGATCCGCTCTTCTGTCTTGTGGATCAGGGTATTCAGCTTGCGGATGTCCCTTTCGAGCTGCTTTTTCCTCTCATATTGTAGCTTGTTCGCCGAAACCTCCTCCTTTTGAAGCTCCTGTTCCAATCTAGCCGCTTCAAGCTCTTTCAGGTGTTTCAGCTTTCGGTATTCAAGGAAATCATAGATATCGCCAAGGTGCTCCCGCACTTTTCTGTTCCTGAACTCGAAGACCTTGTCGGTGAGCCCCTGCAGGAAGTCCCTGTCGTGGGAGACCACGATGAGGGTGCCATCGTACTGCAGCAGGGCATTCTTGAGGATGTCCTTCGACTGCATGTCGAGGTGGTTGGTGGGCTCGTCGAGCACCAGCAGGTTGGCAGGCGTCAGCAGGAGCCGGGCCATGGAAAGCCTCGATTTTTCACCTCCCGACAGCACCTTCACCTTCTTGTCGATGGTGTCGCCGCTGAAGAGGAATGATCCCAGGAGGTTGCGTACCTGTTTGCGCATGTCCCCCACGGCGACGTCGTCGATGGTCTCGAACACGGTCTTCTCGGGGTCGAGATAATCCCCCTGGTTCTGTGCGAAATACCCGATCTGCACATTGTGCCCGTACTTCAGGGTGCCGGCATGTTCCAGTTCACCGACTATGATCCGTGAAAGGGTGGTCTTCCCTTCACCGTTCCTGCCCACAAAGGCGACCCGGTCGCCATTGATGATGGCAAAGTGGATGTCGGTCAGCACGTGATGGTTCCCGTAACTTTTGGAGAGGTGCGTACCTTCCAGGACCACCTTCCCCGCCCGCGGGGCAGGGGGAAAGCGGAAGTTGATGGCCGACCTGTCAAAATCCTCGATCTCGATCTCGTCCATCTTATCCAGCATCTTGATCCTGGACTGCACCTGCCTGGCCTTGGTATTCTTGTATCGGAACCGTTCGATGAACCGTTCGATCTGGCGGATCTGGCTCTGCTGGTTGTTATACTCGGCGATCTGCTTCGCCAGGCGCTCTTCGCGCATCTTTACATATCCGCTGTAGCTGGCCTTGTAGTCATAGATCTTTCCCAGCTCGATCTCCACGGTGCGTTCGGTCACATTGTCGAGGAACGCCCGGTCGTGGGATACCAGCACCACCGAACCATGATAGTTCACCAGGAACTCCTCCAGCCACTGGATGGATTCGATGTCCAGGTGGTTGGTCGGCTCGTCGAGCAGGATGATGTCGGGCATGCTGAGGAGGATCTTGGCCAGTTCGACCCTCATCTGCCATCCGCTGCTGAATTCGGACACCGGCCTGTCAAAATCGCTGCGGGCGAAGCCGAGTCCGAGGAGCACTTTCTCCGTCTCCCCCTGCACAGAATGGCCGCCGATGATCTGGTACCGGTCGTTGGCTTCCGTGAGCTCATGGATCAGGCGGCTGTACTCGCGGGATTCATAGTCGGTCCTGCTGGCGATCGCCTCGTTCAGGCGGTGTATCCTCCGCTCGAGCTCCAGGGTCTCGTCGAAGGCTGTGATGGCCTCCGCAAAAACGGTGCGCCGGCTGTTGGTCTCCATTTCCTGGCGGAGGTAACCGGTGCGCGCACCGGAAGGGACCACGACCTCTCCCTGCTGGGGTGTCAGCAACCCGGCAATGATATTCAGCAGGGTGGTCTTACCCGATCCGTTCTTGCCCACCAGGCCCACACGGTCCCTGGGATTGACCTGGAAGGACACGCTGCTGAACAGGTCAGTGCCGGTGAAATGTATGGACAGGTTGTTGACTGATATCATGATGGCGCCCTTGCAAAAGGGCAAAATTAGGAAATTTCCGGCTGTGTGTTCAGTCCGGAACGTGCAAGCTCACGGGATGGTCAATGTTTGACGATCTTCCTGATCAACGTTTCGTTCCCGGTCCGTACCTCCAGAAGGTAGATTCCGCCGGGGAGGTCCCCGAGGTCCACCACAAGCCGACGCCCGGCTGACATCGTCTCCATCCTTGCAATGCCCGAACCATCCAGGATGCGGACCCGGGTGATGGGGGACGGGGATTCCAGGTGGAGCTTATCCCGGACGGGGTTGGGGAAGATCCTGGTCGACGCGGTGCCGGGATCCCCGATCCCCGTAATGACCACTGTGTTGGAGGGGCCCGATTCCCCGAAATAATATATGGCCGTCACGTAAAACTCATAATTCCCCCAGGCGGTGCTGAACTGCCCCTGCGGGCTATTGGCGATCAGTTGACCGTCGCGGTAAAGGTTGTATGAGTCAGGAGTGAGGCAGCCCGGAGGGGGATCGCAGGTCAGCTCGAGGGTGCTGCCGGTGATGTAGGCAGACAGGTTCGCCGGTTCCAGCCCGGCAGGCATAGGCACCATCACGGACAGGTCGGCGGAAGGGCTTGATTCAAACCCTCCGAAGAATGCCGTTACGGTGTAAAGGTATGGCATTTCCGGCCACAGGAGATGATCGGTATAGGTCATATCATAGGCAACGCCCAGCAGCGCTTCGTCACGGTATATGTAGAAGCTGTCGGCATCGGGGCTTCCGGGGGGGCATACCTCCCAGGTCAGCTCCGCATCGGTGCAGTTCACGGCATGGTCCAGTTCACAGGGGAACCAGGCGGACTCGCTGACCAGGAGGTTGACCTCGATGACGGGGTTACCCACCTCGGGCCAGGAAGTGAACAGGACCTCGGCCATATACTCACCCGGCTCCAGGTCACCGGCGTCGAAGCTTAAAATGAGTGTTTCCTCATTCCCTGCTTCCAGGGTCCCGGCATTGGGTGAGACCATGAGCCAGGTCTGGGCATCGGCCAGTTCAAGGCCCCAGATCCACTCGTTCTGGACGAGCCCCCCGAGGGTCCATTTGCCGAAGACCAGGTTGGGATGGGTGTACAATCCCCCGGCAGTGTTGAAAACAGGGCCTGACAGTTTGGATTCCACGTCCAGGGTGAACCCCGTTTCCATCCCGGCGGGCAGTTGGATCTGGACGATCGTATTCATGGATCCCCCGGACTGGGCATATCCCCAAAGGAAGGGTCCGCCAGGTGTGGCCGCATCGTAGGCGAACCCGTAATAATTCTCGCCCAGCGGCCCGGTCTGGAAGCTGCCCAGGGCATTGCCAGCCTTATCGAACTTGTAGACGTCGGTACTGTAGTTGTTGGCATAGAACACGTCCTCATTGTCGTCGTAGGCGATGGCCCTTACGCTGGTGGGCGCCGTGAAGGTACTCACGAGCTCATGGGTGGCGAAATCCATCTCCCACACCACGGGGATGGCGGCACTGCCATAGAAATGGGTTCCATCGTAGGCCAGATCGCGGAGCCCGGACACCCCATCGATGGAGAACGCTCCCAGGAAGGTACCGTCCGGACCGTATTGCAGGATCTCCCCGCCGTTCCATTTCGTGGTATAGATATGAAAGCCATCACTTTCAATGCCCGCTTCGCCCCCGCCCTGGGCGGCGGGGTACTGGAACTGCAGGTCGAGGAACCCTTTGTCCTTTTCACCTGCCAGCTGGATGGAGGCGGCCCAGTTCAGCGGGCCGTTCCCGTCGTTCGACACCGTCACTGTTTCCTCGGCCGAACCACCCACCGCAAGGGTCTTGGAGATGACCAGCGGCTCCACATTGATGGTGGGATGGGTAAGTGAGAAGTTCTGGGTGAGCGTGATCTCATCTTCGATGGTGACCATGGTCTCCTGCGGGTTGTATCCCGGTTTGGCGCAGGTCAGTTCATAATCCCCAACATACACGTAATCCAGCAGGTAGTAGCCGTCCGGGCCCGTGGTCGTGGAATAGTCGATCATCCCCTCCAGCATGATGGAAGCATTCTCGACAGGCTCGCCGCTGCCATACTCGGTGACGAACCCTTCCAGCGCTCCCGCCTCTGCGGTACCGATCAATACATAGTAATCCTCCGCCTCGCCATAGGTGTATTCCTGGCAGGGGTCGCTGCTCGATCCCAGCCAGTTGGTCCTGGCACGCATGTAGTGGAGACCGGGTGTCGCATCCGAGGGGATCTCCACAGGCACGGTATAGAACTGGCCGGCGGTGGCCATATCAAAATCCAGGAGGATGATCTCATCGGATGTAAGGTCATAGTCATCATTGAAATCGACCCAGATGGTCACCTCCTGGTCGTTATACCCGGTTTGCATGATGAAGTCGTAAGTGACTCCGGGGAGCAGCACCGCGGGCCCCAGCCCCAGGTACTGGCTCCATCCCGTCCCGTTGAGGTCCTGACAACCCGAGCCGTAATTCTCGATCTCAGCTACGGCAAAATCGGTGAATCCGTCACCCATGTTGCACCCGGTCGAATATTCAGGGACACACAAGGTGCCGTCGGCAGGATCCCATTTACTGGTCTCGCTGAATTCAGATTTCAAGGGGCTTGCCGTGTTGAGGGGACGGTCCTGCGCATGGACTCCGGGAATATGCAGGGAGGTGATCGCAAGGGTTAAAAAGAGGAGCTGTAAGGACTTCATAAGGAAAAACAGATTTTCAGACCGCGTAAATATACAAAATGTTGTTGACGGCCAACCCCATAAAAAATGGGACCGGCACGGTGGCCGGTCCCATTTTCATTCAATCGATCCTCGATGGCCGGGCCATCAATGACCTTTCCTATTTCAGTGTGACCTTCCTGAGGATGACCTGGTCGTCGGTCTTCATGCGGAAGTAATAGATACCCCGCTCATAGGAGGACACGTTGACCTGGAAGTTGTTCGATTCGACATCCTTGCTGTACACCAGCTGCCCTGCATTGTTCAGGACCTCGATGGTGACCACGTGGTAGTCGGATTTCACATTGACCATGTCGGTGGCCGGGTTCGGGAAGATCTGGAACTCGGAGGCCGATGCCTCGCCGATGCCGACGAGCACGTAGGCGGGTGCTGAGTTCCCGGATTCACCGAAGTAGTAAACGGCAACGACATAGTACTCATAGAAGCCGACACTGAGTCCCTGGTCGGTATATTCCAGTTCCGTGGTCGATCCCACCATGTTGCCATCGCGGTAGATGTTGTATTCATCCGGGGCGAGGCAGGCCTCGGGAGCTTCCCAGGTGATAAGGATGTTACCACCACCCAGGTGGGAGGCATCGGGATCGACAGGCTCGAGGTCATCCGGTACCGGGACCATCATGAGGACCGGCGGGGTCGGGAAGGACTCGTCACTGCCGTACACAGCGGTCACGGTGTAAGAATATTCCACTTCCGGATCCACCATCTCGTCGGTATGGAACATGTCGTCGGCACTGCCAATGAGTTCGCCGTCGCGGTAGACGTTCCAGCTGTCAGGATCGCCGCCGGCCGGCATCTCCCAGCTCAGCTCGACATCTGTACAGTTATACATGGCCACAAGGTTGATGGCCGGGATGAGGCCTGCCACTTCCAGTTCGACATTGACGACGGGAGCACCCACGTTGGGGTTGGTCGAGAATTCGATATCGGCGTAGTAGAACCCTGGCAGAAGCCCGGTGGCATCGAACATCACATCCATTTCTTCCGTTCCGCCCGGGTTCAGGGTACCGGAGGTCGGGGCGATGGATATCCAGTTCTGTGCTTCGGTAAGCTCAAGTGCCCAGATGCTGACGCCCTGGGATGTACCCAGGAAGCACCACAATCCTGACTGGATATGATCATCGATGCCAAGACCGCCGGCAATACCGGTAGTACCGACATTGACAACACTTCCAACATCGAAGGTGAGACCGGTCTCAACGCCGGAGGGAAGTTCGATCTGGATCAGCTCATTGGTGGTGGCACCGGTCTGGGCATAACCCCACAGGTATTCACCACCGCTGTAGTTGTCGTATGCGAAGCCATAATAGCTGGCTCCCACGGGACCTACCGGGAAGTTGCCCAGGTTGGCACCCGACTTACTGAACTTGGTGATGTTGTCCGACCAGTTGTTGGCATAGAATGCATCGTCGTTCTCGTTATAGGCGATGGCCCGGCAGGCGACGGGCGCGGTGAAACTGCCCACCAGTGTGGCATTGGCCAGGTCCATCTCAAAGACGGTGGTGGACGCGGCACCGCCGTAGAAGTGGGTGCCGTCATAAGCCATGTCGCGAACAGCGGCAGCACCCGAAACATCAACCGTCTCGATCCATGTGCCATCCATGGCGTATTTCTGGAATTGTCCGGTTCCGGCCCACAACGTCGTGTAAATGGATGTGCCGTCGGTTTCGATCCCGGCTTCCCCGGTTCCAAAGACCGGGACATCCATGATCACGTCGAACAGGTCATCGCCACCTTCACCCGAAACATTGAGGGAGGCGTTCCAGTTGACCGTACCCGTTCCTGGGTTGCTGATGGTCAGGATCTCCGTGGCCGTGGCATTGGGATCCAGGGTGATGGAGAGGGCAGTGGGTTCAACGCTGAATCCGGGAGCGGTAAGTTCAAAGTCGAGGGTGGCGGTCTGTCCTTCCACGATCGTCACTTCATCGCTTTCCGGGTTGTATCCTTCTTTTGTACAGGTTACATCCCAGGTCCCTGTCAGGACATCCATGATCTCATAGGTCCCGTCGGAGCCAGTGGTGGCAAAATACATGTTGGCCACGTTGATCTCAGCCCCTTCGACCGGACCTCCGCCCTGCTCGGTGACTGTACCCTCGAGGTTGCCGTAGGTCCCTTCGGTGATGATGATGGAATAATCCTCCACCTCACCCCATGAGGTAGTGCCGCAAGGATCCCCGCAGTCCGATCCGCTGTATTTCAGGCGGACGCGCATGGTGGCCAGGCCGGGCTGGGCATTGGCCGGGATGGTGACATCGAAGACATTGACATCAGCTCCCGCATCGATGGCGCACACGACGTTCTCGGTCGAGGGATCGAAGGTGCAATCCATGTTCCAGTCGATCCAAACGCCATAATCATCGGCAGTGTACATGTTGCCCGTATAGATGGTCAGTTCGTAGACCATTCCAGGAATGACCACGGTGGACAGGTTGGTGTAGTTGGCATACCCGGACTGGTAACCGGTACCGAGGTTGCTGATCGTACCAAATTCGACGCCATCGATATACTCGTCGTTACCACCGCTGGCATCGCAGAAGATGCACTGGTAGGTCATGACGAAGTTCTGCTCGGTATCCTCCTCCACATTGATCACGACGTCTTCGGCGATCATGACCGCATAGGTCGGATGGTCGGCCTGCACATCGTAGGTGCCTTCCTCGATGAAGAACTCGTAGGTGCCATCCGCCCCGGTCACCGCTTCAAAGTCGGTGCCCAGCACGGTGATGACAGCATTCTCGATCGGAGCACCGCCATCCTCATCAGTAACGGTTCCATACAATTTCCCTTTGATACAGGGCATGGTAAAGTTGATACCCGTTACCGTCACTCCTTCATCGACAACGATACCGGTCACGACCTGCTGTTCATAACCATAAAGTGTGGCGGTGACATCATAGGTGCCGGGATAGGTCTGGATCGAGTAGTCCCCGTTCTCATCGGGGTAGCCCCAATAAGGGCCGACCTCGACCAGGACCTCGGTGATCTCGCCATTGTTGTAGGGAGCTGCACCGTCAAGCATGACATTCCCTTCCACATAACCGAAGTCAAGATTGCCAACGGTCATCTGAACGGGCACGGTAACCATGCCGACAGCCGGATCGGAGGTGAAATGGATCTCCGCCGTTTTGATGGTGCCGGCTACGATATCCGTGGCATC
>CAYLTG010000098.1:0-11576 GCA_964386225.1 uncultured Bacteroidales bacterium | reverse complement strand
GGCATGCAGATCATGAACAGCACCAAAGGCAAGATGGAACGCATCGGCCGGATCATGAAGATCCACGCCAAGGACCGGGAAGAGGTCACGGAAGCCGGTCCCGGCGACATCGTGGCTCTGATCGGGATGAAGCTGACCAAGACAGGCGATACCCTTTGTGATACGGCTCACCCGCTATTCCTGGAGTCCATCCACATTCCGCCCACGGTGATCGAAATGAAGATCAACCCCAAAACAAGAAAAGAGCAGAGCAAGCTCGGGGAGGCTTTGAGCAAACTGGCCAACGAGGACCCCTCCTTCAATGTCAGGTTCGACGATGAGACCGACGAGACCATCGTTTCGGGAATGGGCGAACTTCACCTGGAGATCATCATGGACCGCATCAAGGAAGAATTCGGCGTGGAAGTGGTCGTCGGGGAACCGTCCGTGGCCTTCAGGGAGACCATCACCAACGAGGTGGAATCGGAATACAAACATTCCAAGCAGACGGGTGGCAAGGGACAGTATGCCCATACGCTCATGCGCCTTGAACCGAACGAAGGCAATGACTATGAATTCGTTGACGTGATCAAAGGGGGTGCCATCCCGGCAGAGTTCATCCAGTCGGTCAACAAAGGGGTGAAGAAGTCCATGCTCAAGGGCCCGCTGGCAGGGTTCCCGGTGGTGGACGTCAAGGTCGTGCTTCACGACGGGGGATTCCACCCTGTGGACTCGTCGGACATGGCATTCCAGACCTGTGCCGCCATCTGTTTCAAGAATGGCTTCATGAAGGGCGATCCCGTCCTGCTGGAACCCATGATGAAGATCGAGATCAACACCCCGGACGATTACATCGGCAACGTAGTGGGCGACCTCAACAAAAGGCGCGGAAAGATCGAATCCATGAGGCGCTTCAGGAAAGGGGCACAGAAGCTGAACGGCTTCGTGCCGCTGATGGAGATGTTCGGTTACGCCACAAGCCTCAGGAACATCACCAGCGGACGGGCCAACTACTCCATGGAGTTCCACAAATACGCACCGCTTACCAAATCCGTCCAGGAAGAGGTCCTCAAGAAACTGGAGCTGGAAAGAAAAGAGAAGGAAGGCAAGTAGCCGGCTTCATGGATACACAGCAAAGAACAGGACTTACGGGTCCTGTTTTTTTATGCCGTTTATCACAGATTGTTTACATTTGATTCCAGGAAATTCTCTGAAGCATTGCAGATTCAATCCTTGTTGCGGATCCTCGGGCCTGGCCTCCTCTATGCCGGGGCCGCGGTGGGTGTCTCCCACCTGGTGCAGTCGACACGGGCGGGTGCCGATTTCGGCTTCGGGCTCCTCTGGGTCCTGATCATGGCCAATGTGATCAAATACCCATTTTTTGAGTTCGGCCCGCGGTATGCTGCAGCCACTGGAAAAAACCTGATCGACGGGTACCGCCAGGTGGGGCTTTGGGCCGTGATCCTGTTCACCCTCCTCACCCTGGGCACGATGTTCACCATCCAGGCCGCCGTGACCATCGTCACCGCGGGGCTCATCGGGAATGTATTCGGAACATCGCTGAGCCCGGTCTGGATCAGCGGCATCATCCTGGTGGTCACAATGGTCATCCTGGTGGTGGGGAGGTACTGGGTGCTGGACAGGGTCATCAAGTTCATCGTCGTGATCCTGGCCATTTCCACCATAGTGGCCGTTGCAGCCGCCGTCGGAAAAGGCTTCGGGGCGCCCGGCGGACATTCTGCCGCCTTTGACTGGTCCGACAGGGCCAGCATCTTCTTCCTCATCGCCTTCATCGGCTGGATGCCGGCACCCATCGACCTGACCATCTGGCAATCCCTGTGGACGAACGCCAAATATGAACAAATGAAAAGCAAACCCCGGATGAGGGATGTATTGCTGGACTTCCGGATCGGGTATATCGGCACTGCGCTGCTGGCCATCTGTTTTCTTACCCTGGGCGCCCTGGTGGTCCATGGCTCGGGCGAATCCCTCTCGCCCAGCGGCACTGTCTTTGCCGATCAGCTCATCAGGATGTACACCGCCAGCATCGGGCAATGGTCCTATGCTTTCATTGCCATCGCCGCCATCACCACCATGTTCTCGACCACCATGACCTGCCTGGATGCCTACCCGCGTGTCATGGTCACGCTTGCCCGGACCTTGTTCCCCGACCACATGAAAAAGCACGGCAACGAGGGGAGGGAGACCTGGTTTTGGCTGATCGCCATGGTTGCTGGCTCCCTGCTGCTGATGGGGCTCCTAAGCAGCACCATGCGGACCATGGTGGATATTGCCACCACCCTATCGTTCATCACAGCTCCATTGCTGGCCATTCTGAACTACAGGGTGGTCACCGACCGGCATGTGCCGGATGAATACAGGCCGCGGAAGGGGCTCAGGATATTTGCCTGGCTCGGCATCACCTTTCTCACTGGCTTTACACTCTTCTACCTGACATGGAACATTATAAACTAAATGACCGGGGCCGGGTGATCAGTACAACTTGACGTTCACAGACTTACCAGAGACCACAGTAAACCGGCTTTCCACCGTATACGCCGATTTGTTGGAGTATTTGGCGCGAAAGATCGCGCGGTAGTTGCCGGGCTGGAGGACGATGGTCTCCCGGTCGAGACTGCTGTCCTTGAAATTGTATACGAATTCAAGCTTGTTGTCCTTTTCCAGGTAGATCCCCCCGTAACCCGCAGCCTTCTTGTCGATCACGGCAATGCCGGGAAGCGGGATCTCAATGGTGGTGGTGTGGCTTTGCTTGATCTCCACATCCTCGATGTACATGCGGGGCAGGGTCAGCACTTCCAGGTCGTAGAACCCGGTGATGTAGGTTTCTGTTTGCCCGAACTGCTGCACGTTAAGGGTTTCCATGCTGCCGTTCTGCCGGATGATGCATTTCAGGTCCTTCACGGTCCTGTCCCTGCCCTCCAGGTTCAGGTCAAGCTTACCCTGCGGACATTTGAGGGCGATGGTGGTGTGCTTCCCTGCCGTGAGCGTAACCCTTTCAACCATTTTCGGCGGAATGGTGTGCACCACGATGTTGTAGGTGAGCAGGGGGTCTATCACCAGCGTATCGGGCACACCTTTGTTGTTGAGGGTATGCACGAAGTTATACTTGATAAGGCCGGAGAAGTCATCGTAGAAGGTCATGGATACGTTCGTCTCCGTGGGCTTGTCGTATTCGTCGAGGAGGTTCACCTGCGCCGTGGTGGAGTTCAGGGCCTGTGAGATCACCACATTGAGCGCCTTGCTGAAATCGGCCTCGTTGGAGGCATCGAAATAGGTCCCCACGCAATCGAACGCCTCCTGGAAGTTCTTCCCGATACCGATGATGAAGGGCTTCAATACGACCCCCTTCTTCTGGAGTGCCAGGGAGACGGCGCAGGGGTCGCCATCACATTCCTCAAGGCCGTCGGTGATCAGCACAATGATGTTCCGGCAATTGTCGCAGGGAGGAAAGTCCGATCCGGCCTGCTCAAGCGCAAAGGCAATGGGAGTTGTTCCCTTGGGGGTCAGGGTCCGCAGTTTGTGTTTGATATCGCGGATGTTGTCCTCCCCCCCGAACGGGACGATCAGTTTGGTGTCGTTGCACACCTGGGGCGGAAATCGGTACTGGTGCCCGTAAACGCGCAGCGCAAGCTCCACATCCGTCACCGACTCCAGGCTGTCCAGCAGGTTCGTCAGCAAATCCCTGGCGATGTTTATCTTCATATCGCTCTGCCATCGCCCGTACATGCTCTGAGAGGCATCGAGCACAAACAGGATGCGGGTAAGGGGTTTGGGTTTCTCCTGGGGAACAGGCTCATTCTGGGCCCGGACACCCATCGAGATGAAGAGGGCAACAAGGATCGCCAGGGACATCCCTGGAATTGGAACTTTAATATCAGAAGATCGAAACATAAACTGAATTTAAAACGTTCACCCAGGCAGGCTAAGTATAGGCTGCGCTGCCATACGACTTCAAAAGTAACTGAATTCAAAGCCGCTGACAATTATAGTATAAAAATCTTTAAACACGGATATGTTAGAAAAATATGCGATAAGTGATACGGGTCACGTACACTTGTCTTAATTTAGCAGGTTTGATAGAATTTTCGGCAGTATCATGGTATCCCGCTTCTCATTGGTTTTCGCTTCTTTGCTCCTCTTGTCCGGCCTTTCATCCCGGGCGCAGGACAGCATCCCGGCATCGTCCCCCGCCCCTGCCTCCCGGCAGGTCTGGGTGGATTCCGTCATGTCGACGCTGTCTTTGGAGGACCAGATCGCCCAGTTGCTGATGGTGAGGACCTACTCCAACCGGGATGAGGAGTATTACCGGACCATGGACCGGCTTGTCGAGGATCATAACATCGGCGGGTTTTGTTTCTTCCAGGGAGGGCCGGTGATGCAGGCACGGCTCACGAACCGTTACCAGGAAAAGGCCCGGACGCCCCTTTTGATCGCGCTGGACGCCGAGTGGGGACTTGGCATGCGTCTCGACAGCACCTTCTCCTTTCCGTACCAGATGACACTCGGGGCCACCTCCCACGACACCTTGCTTTACCGGATGGGTGCTGAGGTTGCCGGGCAGCTGAAGAGGATCGGGGTTCATATTAATTTCGCACCGGTGGTCGACATCAACAACAACCCCCGCAATCCGGTGATCAACAGCAGGTCGTTCGGCGAGGACAGAAAGCTTGTCGCCGACAAGGCCCGGGCCTATATGCGGGGCATGCAGGACAACGGCATCATCGCCACGGCCAAGCACTTTCCCGGCCACGGCGATACGGACTCGGACTCCCACTACACCCTGCCCGTGATACGGCACAGCAGAGAGCGGCTCGATTCCGTCGAGCTGAGCCCGTTCAGGTCGCTTATCCGGTCCGGGCTGATGGGTGTCATGGTGGCCCACCTTTACGTACCTGCCCTCGACAGCGGCGGCAATACCCCGACCACCCTCTCCCCGCGGGTGATCAAAGACCTGCTGCAGGATGAACTCGGTTTCACCGGCCTGGTCATCACCGACGCGCTCGACATGAAAGGCGTCACCGGCGGCCATGCGCCCGGCGAGATCGAGGTGAAAGCATTCCAGGCAGGCAATGACATTCTTCTTCTCCCTCAGGACGTGGAGGTGGCCATCGGGGCGATCCGGAAGGCCATCGAGCAGGGGGAGATCCTGCAGGAAGAGGTGCGTGACCGGTGCAGGAAGGTTCTCTCATGGAAGTATGAGGCCGGGCTGGCCGACTGCGCCCCCGTTGCCACCGACTCCCTCTACGAAGCCGTCAACGGCCCCTCCAACGAGCTCCTGGCAAGGGCCATGTATGAAGAATCCATGGTGGTACTCACAAACCAGGACGGCATCATCCCGCTCAGGAGCTTCGACACCCTCCAACTTGCCTCCCTGGGCCTCGGCACCGGCGAGCTCACGCCCTTCCAGGCCATGCTGTCGAACTTCACCGCGGTCGAACATTTCAATGCCCTCAAAACCCTGTCGGAGAAGCAGGCGGAAGCACTGATCCGGAAACTGTCGGCCTTCGACCTGGTGATCGCCGGCATCCACAATACCAGCATCTTTCCCGGACGTAACTTCGGCATCAGTGACGACAACCTTGCCCTTCTGCACAGGCTGGCCGACTCCACCAGGGTGGCGCTTGTGCTTTTTGCCAGCCCCTACAGCCTCGACCTGGTCAAGGATCCCGACAAATTCCAGGCCCTTGTACTGGCACATCAGGACAACCGCATTTCCAACGAAGTGGCGGCCCAGGTCATCATGGGAAGCATTCCTGCCAGGGGCCGGCTGCCGGTGACCACGAGCGATTTCACGAGAGGCACCGGCGCCGTGGTAAGCAGCCTCGGCCGACTCAAATACACCATACCCGAGGAAGCCGGCATCCAACGGCGTGACCTCCGGCTCATCGACAGCCTGGCCCTGCAAAGCATCAGAAACAAGGAAACCCCTGGATGCCAGATACTCGTAGCCAAAGACGGCATGGTCATATACCGGAGGTCCTTCGGATACCATACCTACAAGAAAGGGGATTTCGTGAAGGACGATGACCTCTATGACGTGGCCAGCCTCACCAAGATAGCAGCCACCACCGTGGGGGTGATGCGGCTGTCCGACCAGGGTATGCTCGATGTCGACCAGCGCCTGTCGTGGTACCTTCCCTACCTGAAAGGGACCAACAAGGAGAACATCATCATCCGCGAGATGATGGCACACCAGGCCCGGCTGAAAGCCTGGATCCCCTTTTACCTGAACACCCTCCGCAACGGCAGGCCCGACAGCAAATACTACAGCACAGTCCTGGATGAGAAACATACCGTCAAGGTAGCCGACAACCTATACATCAGCGGCGCTTATTCCTGGGTACTGTACGATTCCATCGTCCATTCGGGGCTGAGGAAGCGAAACGACTACAAGTACAGCGACCTTGGGTTCTATCTTCTCAAGGAAGCCATCGAGAACCTCACCAACAAGCCCCTCGACAGCTTTGTAGCAGATGAATTCTTCATCCCCCTGGGCATGCAGCATACCTGCTACCGCCCCCTCAAGGAATTCCGGCACAGCCAGATAGTGCCCACCGAGGATGACAAGTACTTCCGCCATCAGCTTGTACACGGGTACGTGCACGATCCCGGGGCTGCCATGCTTGGAGGTGTTTCAGGACATGCCGGACTTTTTTCCACGGCGGGCGATTTGGCCATCCTGATGCAGATGCTCCTCAACGGAGGCACCTATGGCGGGCGGCAATACCTGCAACCAGCCACTGTCGACGAATTCACCCGGCAGCAGTTCCCGCTCAACGAGAACAGGCGGGGCATCGGATTTGACAAACCCGACCCGCTCGACTGGGAGAGAGGCCCGACGTGTGAGGGTGCATCCCCCAGAAGCTACGGCCACACCGGCTTCACGGGCACCTATGCCTGGGCCGACCCGGAACATGGCCTGATCTACATCTTTCTTTCAAACCGCATCAACCCCTCGGCGGGCAACACCAAACTGATCCGGAACAATACCCGGACGAAGATCCAGCAGGTGGTCTATGACGCCCTGCCCAAACACGAGGCCCCGGAAGCCAACCCCGACGATCTGGGCTCAATCCCCGCCAGCCGGTAGCCTGTCAGGGGCGACCCTCGCTGGTGACACCTCGCTTGCATTGAGGAAATTGCATCCTTCCTGTCGCTTCAGCCACTTATTTTCTGACCGAATGGGTTAATTTGTATTTTTGGGCCCGAAGAAACGCATCTAAAAAGAACTTGAAATCAACTGACGATCTATGAAAAAAGGAACTTCCTCGTTCATTTGGTGGGTGGTCGCCCTCCTTTTCACCCTGAGCCTTGCAGTATATCAGCGTCTCACCGGCCCCACCTATCCGGTGAGGGGATCTGAAGAGATCAACGGGACCCAGGTCCGATACAAACTGGTCCGTTCCTGGGAAAGCGACAGTCCGGCCGAGGTGGTGATCAAGGACATCCCGGACGGGCTCCGCGGCCAGGTCGCCTACAAGCGATTCAAGGTCGACGAGGCCCTGACCACGGTGAATTTCAACGCCGAGGACGGGAATCTGGTGGCCTACCTCCCACCCGAGCCTGCCGCCGGAAAACTCGAGTATACGGTCACACTGTACGCTGGCGAAAAAAGCTACGTGCTCAACGAAGAGCCTGTGGTGATCCGGTTCAAGGGCCCTGTACCCGCCTATGTCCTGATCCCTCATATCATCCTGATGTTCCTGGCGATGCTTTTCTCCACCAGGACAGGCATTGAGGCCCTCCGTAAAGGAGAACGGGTCAGGACACTCACCGGCCTTACCCTGCTCCTCTTCATGCTGGGAGGCATGATCCTGGGACCGGTGGTCCAAAAATACGCCTTCGATGCATTCTGGACAGGCTGGCCCTTTGGGAAGGACCTGACCGACAACAAGACCCTTGTCGCCTTCGTGGCCTGGATCATCGCATACATCAGGATCAGGAATAGTTCCCGGAACAACTGGTGGGCCGTGTTCGCGGCTGTCGTTCTGCTGGCGGTGTACCTCATACCACACAGCATGTTCGGGTCCGAGCTCGATTATACTTCTGGTGAAATAACCACCGGCGAATAAATGACCTACGTCATCATCGGCATCACGGTGGTCATTTCCATCCTGGCCTTCAACCGCCGGGACCTCTTCGATAAGCTGAAGTTCAACGCATACCTGGTTTCCGAGCGCAGGGAATGGCACCGCGTGCTGACCTATGGGCTCGTGCACGCCGATTACATGCACCTGTTCATTAACATGTTCGTGCTATTCTCGTTCGGCGAGATCGTAGAGGCATTTTACAGCCATTATTTCGGGAACCGGGCCATCCTATTCTATCTCCTTCTATATTTGGGAGGCATTGGGTTCAGTACCCTTTACGATTTCGGCGCCCACAGGAAGGACAGCTGGTACAATGCCGTGGGGGCCAGCGGAGCGGTGGCGGCAGTGGTCTTCGCAAGCATCATTCTCTACCCCGAGGGCAAGATATTCCTGTTCTTCATCCCGATCGGCATCCCGGCGCCGCTCTTCGGGCTTCTGTACCTGGGTTATTCCTTTTACATGGCCAAAAGAGGATCTGATAACATCGGGCACAATGCCCATTTTTTCGGGGCCCTTTTCGGGATGATCTTTACGGTGCTGCTCGACGTTGATATCCTCATGTCCTTCATCACCAGTATTTTCGGTGAAGGCTGACCGTGCTGCCTGCGGGACTGTCAATCCACATGGATGGGTTCGTGATGGTCGAGGTACAGGACCACGCCATGTACAGGTTTGCTGGTCATACCCTTCAGCAGGTCCACATAGTGCCGTACCTGTCCACGGTGACTCTCCGAGGGTGCTCCGGTCTTGAAATCAATGACGGATAGGCCGTTCGCCACCTCCACGATACGGTCGGGACGGAACACATCCCCACCGGGCGCAATGATCTCAGCCTCGTTGCGCAGGCGGACCCCCGGCCGGAAATACGCCCGTACATCCGGTCGGTCGAGAAACTCCCGGATCAGCGCCTGCATCACATGTCGTTCCTGTGCAGCCAGGATGCCGCGGTGCTGGTAATCGTCCAGCACCGGGATCAAGTCATCTGCCACCCCGATCTCCGAAAGGATGCGATGGATCAGGTTTCCCCATTCCTGACCTCCCACGGGTTCATCCACCTCCCAGTTTGACGGTGCCTGGTAACTGATGAGGGCACGGCTCCGCCAATCGCCCGAATGGAAGGTCTCCAGCGAATATGAATTGCCCGGCCTGCCCGGGTGACGGGTTGCGTCCCCCATAGCTCCCAGCTGGTATATATAGGGCCCTGACTGCCGGGTTTCCACGGTTCCCACGTATTCAAAAAGGAGCGCCGGGACCGAGAACTGGGACTTGCTTTGATTTTCGGGATGGTTCGCGATGACATAGAGCTCATCGGTGGGCCTTGTAAAAGCGACATACAGCAGGTTTGCCATGTCGAGCTGAATCCTCTCTAATTCCCGGTCGAGCAGTTTCCCGTAGCGGGTCTCCCTGACCGCCTTGTTGGAATTGACCAGCACACTTCCCAGCCCGGGCGCGACAGGACTGTCCAGCTCCATCCACAATGGGTCCTTGAGGCCGATAAGGGCATCATTCACAAATGGATAGATCACCACGGGGAATTCAAGCCCCTTGGCCTTGTGAATGGTCATGACACTGACTGCATCCAGTCCACCGGGGACGACGATGGATAGGCCCTCCTTTTTCCTGTTCCAGTATTCAAGGAACTTGCGCAGGCCGGAGCTGCTTTCGTCCTCCTTTTCCAGGACCAGGTCAAGGAAAAATTGCAGAAAGGGGTCGGGCTCACCCTCCAATCCGAGGATCCGGGCCAGGGTCTCGCACAGCTCATAGGGGGGCAATGCCAGCAGGGACCTCCTGTCCAGCAGAAAACCCGCCTCCCGGAGAAAATCGAACACAGCCGCTCCCCCGCCTGGCCGTGCTGCCAGGGCCTGAACAGCGAGGGAATGGAGCGATCCGGAGACCTTTTCCAGCCTATGCAACAAATTCACCACCTCCATCGCAGCCGGCTGGTCGAGGGGCTCCACAAGCAAGGTCATGAGTGCGGCAAGGAGCCTGACCTTCGGGGAGCTCTGCAGCAGCATCGATTCAGTCGAAACGACCTGTACCCCGGAGGTGAGCAGGTGCTTGGCAATTGCCGCTGCAGCCCTGTTGGTCCGGCAGAGAATGGCAATGTCATGATACCCGAATCCCCGGCCAATGACATCGTTGATCAGGTCCAATACACGTGTGCAATTGTATTCGTCGAAGCTGGCATCCTCCTTCCCGGGAGGGAAGAACTCCAGTTGGACAAATCCTCCCTCGTCACGTGAGGCAATTTCCTGGGTCACGCCTTCGTAAATGAGCGATTCCTTTTCGGGCAGGCGCTCCGCCATCCAGCGGAAGAAGCCGTTATTGAAATTGACGATGCCGGGCTTCGACCTGTAGTTATGATCAAGGGACCGACCGGCATAATGCTGGCGAAGCATCAATTCCCGTTCCAGGTGGACATGTCCTTCCTTTCGGCCATATATCTCCGGCAGGCTCACAAACTGTTCCACCTCGCCGTTCCTCCAGCGGTAGATTGCCTGTTTGGCATCCCCGACGACCAGGTTCCCATACCCCTGGGCCAGGCTGTTTTCGAGCAGGGGTAACAGGTTCTGCCACTGCAACACGGAAGTGTCCTGGAATTCATCGAGCAGGAAATGGCGGTACTTCTCCCCGACACGTTCATAGATGAAAGGTACCGGTTGGTCCAGGACGATCCCCGCGATCAGCTGGTTGAACTCGGAGATCAGAAGGATGTTGTTCTCTGCCTTGAACTCTTCCAGGACCTGGTTGACCGTACCGAGGAAAGCAAGGGGGTAAATGGTCTTCTGTATCTCCCTGAACAGGATGTAATCGTCGCCCCTGGCTTCATCTTCCTTCAGGATTGCGCGGCAGGCCGAGGTAAGTCCGGGTGCCAGCGCCCTGATGGCATGCTCCTCGTCATGCGTGGCATTTCCGGAGGTCCATTTGTCCTGCTCCAGGGTGTTCAGAACATAGGTGTTGGGTTTGATGGCGTCAAGCTCCTTGCGGGACAACTTCCTGAGATAATTGTAAATCCCCCGGTCGCCCTGGTAAAAAGCCCGGGAGGGAACACCTGCGGCCCTGACCCTTGATAAGGCCTCCCCCGCCAGGTTACTGATCTTTTCTTCATGCGCTGCCAGGAATTTGGATATGGCAGCATGGACCTTCATGTATTCACCGATGCCAAGTCCTGCATTCCTTTCCAGGTAGGCGGCACTGCTTTCCCTTTTGAGGAGGCGGGCCACCTTCATCAGGTCTTCCTCGATATTCCAGTTCTTGTCCTCCTCGGCCCTCAACTGTACGAATTCGGTCAGGAAACGGGTGAGGACGGGATCCGATCCCACCCGGCTGATCATGATGTCGACCGCCTGCTTCAGCACCTCTTCCGTATCCATTTCCACTTCAAAATTGACCGGCACGTTCAGGTCGAAGGCAAAGCTCCTGATGATCCGGTGGATGAAACTGTCGATGGTGCTGACGGCAAAATCCGAATAATTGTGAAGAATA
>CAYLTG010000097.1:0-11671 GCA_964386225.1 uncultured Bacteroidales bacterium | reverse complement strand
TCTTGAACTGCCCGCCCGGGATCAGGGCCTTGGCCATCACGATCTGCTGGTCGGGTAAAATGCTTACATTGTCATCCAGATCAATGAACGACGCATTTATCTTTTCAGTATAACCCGGGATGGAGAATCTGATCCCGCTGATCCTGTCAAGGTACTGTACGTTGTTGACCTTAACCGGGATCTTGAGGATGTACCGTGTCGTATCGCTGATGGAGAAGATCCCGTCCAGCACCTGGTTGGAATTCACGACCCCATCGATGGGTGAGACCACATAATAGTGTCCGCGAAGCTCCCGGAGCACCTCCAGTTCCCGATTGTACGAATCGATCTGTTGACGGATCACGTTCACGTCCTCCTCCTTCACGCCTGTATTGGCGTCCATCAGCTTGTTATTTGCAATTTCCACATTAATGGCGGCCAGCTGGTAATTGTTTTCAACCAGGTCGAATTCCGCCTGGGAGATGATGCTGTCCCGGACAAGCTTCAGGTTTCTTTCATAGTTTTTCTTCTCCAGTTCAAGCTGCTGCTTCGCAAAATTATACTGCTGCCGGGCTTCGTCAATGGTGGCCGGCTTCGCACCGACCAGGCTGGAGGCCAGGTTCTCCTCCGCCACACTCTTAAGGTTCTCCAACCGGACGATCTCGTTTGCGATATAGAAAGAGTGTATATAGGCAATGGTATCGCCCGCCTTCACCATGGTGCCGCTGACCAGGGTATCCCCGATCAGCACTTCGGAAATGTCGCCGCGCTCGAACTTGAAGCTCTTGAGATGGCTGAGGGCATTGGTTTCGTAACTCCTCATCTCGGTAATGTAACTGTCCTCCTGTCCCCGTTTCAGGAACCATTCCTTCAGGGGGTAGATCCTGGCCGTCGACTTGAAGGAATAATTCACCTGGATGGGCAGAAACAGTGTGACCACCGCCCCGACCAACAAGATCAAAAGAACATACCTCCTGTTGAACTTCATACTTCCTTTAGAAACTCTTAATAATAAATTAAGGTGTCAAAAATAGGCAAACCTTTCATCCTCTCCAAAATATAGTGAAATGATATCAACAAAAGGCAGTTCAAGAACCATGAATACGACAAACCAATCCCTCCCGGGATCCAAAAGCTAAAGCATGCATTTTAGGGCCATTTTCAGGCAAGAATTTAAAAAAAGTGTATTTTTGCAGCGGAGAGATGGCAGAGTGGTCGATTGCGGCGGTCTTGAAAACCGTTGAGGGTAACACCTCCGGGGGTTCGAATCCCTCTCTCTCCGCAACCCCGATCCGCCCCGCATCAGCGGGGCTTTTTATTTTCCGGGGACAGAAACGAAAACTTGTTTTCGGACCTGGCCACGGGAAATAAAAACACCATCCGCCAGGATGGTGGGATCGGGGTTGACGACCTCCCTGAACGGGATCACGCCAGTAATAACGGGTTGATTGTTAAATTCTATTTGTTAATTGTTCAGCCAGCCACCTGCACGCTTCGACGAGCTCAGCGTTATGCCTCCTGCCACTGCCCCTGCCTACTGCCTACTGCCAACTGCCAACTGCCACCACCTCCTCAATCACCAATCCACAATCGAAAATCCACAAACTACCCCCGCGTAAACACCCACTCGTCCCCTTCCGACATCCGGTCGTTGTAGAAATATCCTTCGTAATCAAAAAGCTTGATCTTTTCCACTGTGTCGATCCGCCTGTCGACAATGAACCGCACCATCAACCCCCGGGCACGCTTCCCGAACACATGGATGAACCGGTATTTGCCGTCCTTGAATTCCTTGAATACCGGCGTCACCACTCGGGTGCCGCCCAGGTGGGGCTCCAGGGCACTGAAATACTCCTTCGATGCGAGGTTCACGAGCACCGGCTCCGCCTGTCCCTCGAGGTCACCCAAAACTTCGCCGGCGATCTTGTCACCCCAGAAGTCGTAAAGGTGCCGGTGGCGCCTGATCTTCAGCGATGTACCCATCTCCAGGCGGTAGGGCTGCATCAGGTCGAGGGGCCTCAGCACCCCGTAAAGGCCGGAAAGGATCCGCAGGAACCCCTGGGCAAAGTCCAGGTCTCCGGCAGTCATCTCCTGGGCGTTGATGCCCAGGAACACATCACCCCGGAAACTGAGGAGGGCTTGTTTCGCATTGGCCGGCGTGAAAGGCAGGTTCCATTCCTGGTAACGCTCGAAGTTCTGCTGGGCCAGTTTCGGGTTGATGGACATGAGGCTCGCCAGTTTCTTCGGACCGTACCCCTTCAGCACACCCACCAGCTCGCGGGCCTCCTCCTGGAAAACCGGCTGGGTATGGTGCGCAGTGATGTCCTGCGTTGTGAAATCAAGTGTCTTGGCAGGTGATATTACAGCGATCATGTTGTAAAAAAATTTAATTGTCAAACAATATCGATCAACAAATTGATGTTTTATCTGGGTGTGACAAACACACAGAACAGCGATGCAAGGTGGCATTGTCCGAGGACAGTGCCACCTGTTTTTTTATCCGGGCGTGCGCCACTGGTCAATAAACAAGGAAAACGGTCGGTTGTTTATGGAGGTCGGGCCTGTTTTTCTTCCATTCCCCCACCGTTTTCGTCCTGATGGACTCCAGCGCCTCGTGCGTGATCATCGAAGCGATGCACAGCTGTGTGCTGTCGCGGCAAACATGAAGGATCGACTCCAGGAGGGCATTGTTGCGGTAGGGTGTCTCCATGAATATCTGCGTCCTGCGCAAGGTGATGGCCTCCCTTTCGAGCTCGGCCAGTTTCTGGTCGCGTTCTTTCCTGCCGATGGGGAGATAGCCGTGAAAGACAAAGTGCTGCCCGTTGAAGCCCGAAGCCATCAGGGCCAGGAATATGGACGAAGGGCCCGACAGCGGGACCACCCGGATGCCTGCCTCCTGGGCCAGCGCAACGACAGAAGAGCCGGGATCGGCGATGCAGGGAATGCCGGCCTCCGAGAGGAGGCCCATGTCCCGTCCCTCTTTCAACGGTGCCAGAAAGGAGTTCAGCTGGGTCGAATCGGTATGCTTGTTCAGTTCATAAAAGATCACCCGGTCAAAATCCTGCTGGTAGCCCACCTTTCTCAGGAACCGCCTGGCCGTGCGCACATTCTCGGCCACAAAGGCGTCCAATGACCGGATCACCTGCAGGTTGTACGACGGGAAATGGCTGCCGTCGTTGGTTTCTGCCAGAAGCGAGGGGATAAGGTAGAGGGTGCCGTTGTGCATGATCCAAAGGGTTACCAGGGTAATTTGCTCAGGTCGATGTTGCCCCCGCTCAGGATGATGCCCGTCCGGCCGCCCCTGAAAAGCTTGGGGTTCTCCAGCACGGCGGCAAGGGGGACGGCGGAGGAGGGCTCGATGATGATCTTCATGCGCTCCCACACCAGCTTCATGGCCCGCACGATCCCCTCCTCGGTGACGGTGAGGATGCTGTCCACATGCTCCATGATGAGGGGGAAGGTAAGCGACCCGAGCGACGTAAGCAGGCCGTCGGCAATGGTGACTGGGTTTTCAGAGGGGATCAGGCGGCCGGCGATGAACGACCGGTATGCGTCGTCGGCCCCTTTTGGCTCGGCTGCCACCACGCGGGTGAGGGGCGAAAAATAACGTGCGGCCAGGGCGGTGCCGCTCAGAAGCCCGCCGCCACCCACCGGCGCCATCACCTGGTCCAGGCCGGGAATTTCTTCGAGCAGCTCCATCGCTGCCGTCGCCTGCCCTGCAATGATCCTGTAATCGTTGTACGGGTGAAGCTCCACGGCCCCCGTCCTGTCCCTGACCTCGGCGAGCGTGGATTCCCTGGCCTCCAGGGTGGGCCGGCAGAAATGGATCTCCCCGCCATACTGCCTCACGGCCTCCACTTTGACGCGGGAGGAATTCTCGGGCATGATGATGTGGGCATGGACACCCCGGAGGGCGGCCGCACGGGAAAGGGCAGCGGCATGGTTTCCAGAGGAATGGGTGCATACCCCGTGAACGAGCTCCTCCTCGGCGAGGGAAAAAAGGGCATTGGTGGCGCCCCTTGATTTGAAGGCCCCCGCCTTCTGGAAATTCTCGCACTTGAAGAAAAGCTCCCCGCCGATCATCTGACTGATCAACCGGGACGTGTGGACCGGCGTGCGATGCACATGAGGGCGGATGCGCTCCGCGGCTGCCAGGAGGTCGTGCTTGTCGGGGATCGGGCTCAAAAGGAATCCGGATGCGATTAGTTCAACTGAAGGTTCGTCATGTCTTCCGCGATGCGGCTGCAGGCCTTGTGCAACAGGTCGAATGTCTCATCGGTGACGGTGGTGCTGCGGAAGAAGGGATCGGGAATGGATTCATTCCTGCCCGGATTGATCACGTTCATCAGGTAATCCACCTTCATCCGGTCATTTTCGTCCCGGGCGAAATAAAGGGCGTTCCGGTAGGCCAGGGTATCCATCACATAGATCTTGTCGAACAGGTCGAAATCCTCCCGCGTGAACAGGCGCACCCGCCTCTTCGAGATGTCGATCCCGCGTTCCCGGGCTTTGGAAACGGCGCGGTCGTCGGGCGACTCGTTGATATGGTATGCCTCAAAACCGGCAGAATCGACCTCGGCTTCGATGTTATTCAATTTCAGGATGTGCCTCAGGAGCCCCTCTGCGAGGGGGGAACGGCACATATTTGCGTGGCACAGGAACAGGACCTTCATAACAAAATGATTTTATGCACTTTGGATCAAAAGACCGGGGATGGCAATTTTCCTCCCCTTAAAGATACAAAAAAAAATCGAAAAATAAAAACAACGCCGCCGGAATCAGAGGGTGATCTTCTTGTCGATCTCCTCCACGTAGTTCCGGAACTGCTTGTCGGTCTCAATGAGGTTGTTCACCGTCCGGCAGGCATGCAGCACCGTGGCGTGGTCCTTGTTCCCGCAATGCAGTCCGATGGTGGCCAGGGATGCCTTGGTCAGCTTCTTCGAAAAATACATGGCCAGCTGACGGGCCTGCACGATCTCCCGCTTCCTTGTTTTTGAGTGAATGGCTTCCAGCGGCAGCCCGAAATAATCGCTGACCACTTTCTGAATATAGTCGATGGAGATCTCCCTCGAAGTGTTCTTCACGAACTTGTCGATCATCTTCTTGGCCAGTTCCAGGTTGATGGCCTTTTTGTTGAGCGAGGACTGGGCCAGGATGGAGATGAGCGCACCCTCCAGTTCCCTCACATTGGAGGTGATGCTGTAGGCAAGGTATTCGATCACATCCTTGGGCATCTCCACGCCATCCTTGTAAAGCTTGCGCTCGATGATGGCGATCCGGGTCTCGAGGTCGGGAACCTGCAGGTCGGCCGAGAGCCCCCACTTGAACCTGGAAAGCAGCCGGGCGTTCATCCCTTCCATCTCCACAGGCGGCTTGTCGGAGGTGATGATCAGCTGTTTGTTGTTCTGGTGAAGGTGATTGAAGATATGGAAATAGACCTCCTGGGTCTTCTCCTTCTTGACCAGGAACTGGATGTCGTCGATGATCAGGACGTCGATCATCTGGTAGAAATGGACAAAATCGTTCTGGCTGTTGTTCTTTACCGCATCGATGTACTGGTTGGTGAACTGCTCGGAAGTGACATACAGGACCGTCTTCTCCGGGAAATTGATCTTGACCTCAAGCCCGATGGCATGGGCCAGGTGGGTCTTTCCCAGGCCTACATTGCTGTAGATGAGCAGGGGATTGAACGCCGTTTTGCCCGGGTTGCTGGCCACGGCGAAACCGGCCGACCGTGCCAGCCTGTTGCAATCGCCCTCGATGAAGTTCTCGAACGAATAGTTCTCGTTCAGCTGGGAATTCACCTTGATCTTTTTCAGGCCCGGAATGATGAACGGGTTGGGAATGTCCTTGGATGACCCCTTGTTGAGGTCGATTGGCATGGAAACCAGCGGATTGGAAGTGGCTTTCTTGTGGGATGTGGGGAATTTGACCGTGGTGGGGGGCGTATTGCTGGAGTAACTGTTCTCCATGATGATGCTGTACTCCAACCGGCCTTCCGATCCCAATTCCTTCTTGATCGTCTTCTTCAGCAGGGTTATGTAATGCTCCTCAAGCCACTCGTAAAAAAACTGACTGGGAACCATGATTGTCAGTACATTGTCTTCCAACTTCACGGGTTTGATGGGCTCAAACCAGGTCTTGAAACTCTGATGGCTAATATTGTCCTTTATGACCTTCAGACAATTATCCCAGACTGCTTTACAATTTTTTTTCATCCGCAACTAATTGTATTAAAGCAATTTAATACTTCCTCTCTTGTTAAAAATTTGTAGATCAACGACTTATGCTTGTTCGGCGATTCAGACCCGTAGTAGGAAATCGTGAACAAAATTCCATGAAAAATATTTCAAAAAAAAACGAAACCGCTCTTGATTTTCTAGAAATTTATGTGTATATGTTGTCAAATCTAAAAATTTTATATATCTAGTTTAGACCATCCTTAGGAACCTGACCTCTACCGAATCGATCTTCGACAGCTTGTCACAAACATGCTCCGAGAGGCTCTTCCTCACCGTGAACTCCAGCTGGCATTGCAGGCTGAAATCGGTCGACATCACTTTTACCTCGGGCTCCTTCATGATTTGCATGACCTGGTTCATGGCCGGGTACCTGAACCTGACCGTGTAGATCTCATCTACTGTTTTTTCGATAATTTCCGAAGCCGCAAGTGCTTCTGACGCAGAGGACTTATACGCGTTGATCAAACCACGGACACCCAGTTTGGTGCCCCCGAAATACCTGACAACAACAACCAGCACATTGGTCAGATCATTTGAATTGATTTGCCCCAGGATCGGCCTTCCTGCCGTACCGGAAGGCTCTCCGTCATCGTTGAACCGGGAGCCCGACTTATCGGCGCCGAGCACATAGGCATAACAGTGATGCCTGGCATCGTGATACTCGCCCCTGATGTCGGCAAGGCACCCCTTCACCTCCTCCTCGCTGCTTACCGGGAGCGCAATGGCAATGAACTTGCTTCCCCGGTCACGGTATCCCCCTTCCGATCTCCCCGCTATGGTCCTGTAGGTATCCTCAAAGAGCATCTTTCCCGGCAAATTAAATCAAAGATCATCTCAACTTTGAATCCCTAAAGATATTAAAATATATGGTATGGCAACGGCCGTTCGATTAAAAAATTCCGCCGAATCGATCCCGGAAAGCCCGTCCCGTGGGGGTATGTCTTGTTACTTCCTTATGCCGAGCAGCTTAAGGTTGGTACATGCATCCCCGGCCCTCATTCAGCTTATGATATTTATCACAGCCTAATCTTTCCCTTTGAGCCGTTTTTCGGCCACCTGGGCATCCATCACGGCGATCATGACCATGTTCACGATCTCGGTGACGCTGGAACCGATCTGCAGCACATGCACTGACTTGTTCATCCCGTTGATAATGGGCCCGATCACTTCGAACTTGGCCATGGACTGCAGCAGCTTGTAGGCGATGTTGCCTGCCGTCAGGTAGGGGAATATGAGGGTATTGGCCCTGCCTCCCGCGAGTTTGCTGAAGGGGAACACCTCCGTGATGATCTCCTCGTTCAGGGCCACGTTGACCTGCATCTCCCCGTCCACGATCAGGTCGGGGTAATCCCGGTGAAGGATCCGTACAGCTTCCCTTTGCTTCTGGGGGATGGCCCCGTCGTTGGAACCGAAGTTGGAATAGGACACAAAGGCGATGCGCGGCTTGATCTTGAACTGCTCCACCGCATAGGCGGTCTGAAGGGTGATCTCCACCATCTGCTCCACCGTCGGGTTCTTGTTGACGGTGCAATCGGCCAGGAAGTAAGGCCCTTCCTTGGTATTGATGATGTACATCCCCGAAACGATGTTGGCCCCCTCCTTCTTGCCCAGGATCTCGATGGCCGGCTTCAGGGTGTCAGGGTAATGGCGTGTCATGCCCGAGATCATGGCATCGGCATAGCCGCTCTCCACCAGCATGGGGCTGAAATAGTTCCGGTGCAGCATCACATCCTGGGCCGAGGTCATGGTGACCCCCTTGCGCTGCCGCTTTTTCCAGTACATCTCGGCGAACATGTGCCGCATCTCCTTCACCTCTTTGCTCTTGGGATTGATGATCTCCACCCCGTCGAGCTCCAGCTCGTTGGTCTTGATGATATCCTGGATATACTCCTCGTCGCCCAGCAGGATGGGGATGGCCAGCTTCTCGTTCCAGACGATCTCTGCGGCCTTCAGCATCTTGTAGTTCTCGGCCTCGGCGAACACCACTTTCTTCGGGTTCCGCTTGGCCGACATCTTGATCTGCCGGATCAGCGGGTTGCTGATGCCCAGCCGCTTGATGAGGTCTTCGGTATACTTGTTCCAGTCGGTGATGGGCTGGCGTGCCACGCCGCTTTCCATGGCTGCCCTGGCCACGGCCGGGGCCACGTGGTTGATGAGGCGCGGGTCGGTGGGCTTGGGGATGATGTAATCCCTGCCGAATTTCAGGTTGGTGGCATGGAAGGCGATGTTCACCTCCTCCGGCACAGGCAGCTTGGCCAGGTCGGCCAGGGCCCGCGAAGCAGCCAGTTTCATCTCGTCGTTGATCACGGTCGCCCGCACGTCGAGCGCACCCCTGAAAATGAAGGGGAAGCCCAGGACATTGTTGATCTGGTTGGGATAATCCGACCGTCCTGTGGCCATGATCAGGTCGTCGCGTACCGACAGGGCCTCTTCGGGGAGGATCTCGGGGACCGGATTGGCCAGGGCAAAGACGATGGGGTTGGGCGCCATCTTCTTGAGCCAGTCCTTTTTCAGGGCACCGGCCACGGACAATCCCAGGAACATGTCGGCGCCCTCGATGGCCTCCTCCAGGGTGCGGACGGGCCGGTCGGTCATGAACTGCTTTTTGGTCTCGTTGAGGTCGGTGCGGCCCTTGTGAAGGACGCCGCGGCTGTCGAGCATGACGATATTCTCGGGCCTTACACCCAGCTTGATGTACAACCGTGTGCAGGAGACGGCCGAAGCGCCGGCGCCGTTGACCACGATCCTGATCTCATCGATCTTCTTGTTGTTTATCTCCAGGGCGTTCAGCAGCCCCGCGGAGGTGATGATGGCCGTCCCGTGCTGGTCGTCGTGCATCACCGGGATGTCCACCGCCTTCTTGATCCGGTCCTCGATCTCGAAACACTCCGGGGCCTTGATATCCTCCAGGTTGATGCCGCCGAAGGTGGGGGCGATGGCCACGACCGTTTCGACGAACTTGTCGATGTTCTTCTCGTTCACTTCGATGTCGAATACGTCGATGTCGGCAAAGACCTTGAAAAGCAACCCCTTCCCTTCCATCACCGGCTTGCCGGCCTCGGGCCCGATGTCGCCCAGCCCGAGCACTGCGGTGCCGTTGGAGATCACCGCCACCAGGTTGCCCTTGGCGGTGTACTTGTACACGTCATCCCTGTTCGCGGCAATTGCCAGGCAGGGGTCCGCCACCCCCGGGGTATAGGCGAGCGACAGGTCGCGCTGCGTGGAATAGGGCTTCGTGGGCACCACCTCAAGCTTTCCGGGCCTGCCTTGTGAATGGTATATGAATGCGTCTTTTCTGAATAAATTATCCATCGGTTTTTTGCTTTATTGTGAACGAAATAACAACGAAACAAATCTACGAATACTTGCATGACATGGACGGAATTTGACACGGTTTTTTTTAATTCATATTGTTTACAAATAATCGGGTGCGGAAGGCAGCTGTCATTAGAAATTTCTATTTTAGCGACCACATTGGAAAGCTGCTTTCCTGGGAACACAAAATACTGAATCCGAACAAAATGTATTCATATATCGAAGGCAAGATAGAAGAAATGAACCCGGCGTACGTGGTGATCGACTGCGGCGGTCTGGGATACCTGGTGAACATCTCGGTAAACACCTACTCGAAGGTCAAGAACCTGAAACAATGCCGCCTGTTCACGCACCTGGCCATCCGGAACGAAGCCACCACGCCGGTGGGGTTCATGCTCTACGGGTTCGCCGATGCCGCGGAACGGGAGTTGTTCCGGCAACTGATCGGCGTCTCGGGAGTGGGATACAACACCGCCATCCTCATCCTCTCATCCCTGCCTCCCGACCGGCTGGTGGAAGCCATCGCCGGCAACGACGTGGCAGCCCTCCAGTCTGTGAAGGGCATCGGCGCCAAATCGGCACAGCGGATCATCATCGACCTGAAGGACAAGCTCCGGAAGGGCAGGATCACCACCGAATTTGTGGGAGCATCATACAATACGAGCAGGGATGAAGCGTTATCAGGGTTAACGGTTTTAGGATTCGCCAGGGCCAATGCAGAGAAAGCGCTGGACAGGGTCATGAAAGAACACGGGTCAGAGCTTTCAATAGAGGAATTGATCAAGAAAGCATTGAAGATCTTGTAGAATTGGGCAATTATACGCTGGGGACATTCCGTCGGGGTTCCTGACGGGTTGTTCTCATCGTTATCATGAGATCAGAAAAGACTTTTTATTTGAAGCGGTTAGCAAGATACAGCTATTTGTTGATTGTTGTTTTGGTGTTTAGTGGATTTTCAGCGCTTGGGAATTATGGCGCTGGCTTGCCTGTCGCCGACAACCACCACAACGTTGACAAATTCCTCTTCCCCCCCGATTCAACCCTGTCCGGTGACACCTCCCGGTTCAAAAAGACCCCCTATCCCTTCGAAGAGGAGACCTATCCCTACACCGGCAACGAGAACACCAATCCCCTGTTCCTGAAACCGCCAGAAAACCTGCAGTCGGAAGTGGAATATGACCCCGTGACCGGGCAGTACATCCTGAAACACAAGATGGGGGAGCTGGATTACCGCGATCCCACCTACATGTCGCTGGATGAGTACCGCGACTACGAATTGCAGAACTCCGTCAACGAATACTGGCGCGAGCGGGCCAAATCATCCGGAGGCGGCGGCAGGAGCGGCATCATCCCCTCGGTGTTCGTCGGAGGCAAGGCCTTTGACCAGATCTTCGGCGGGCACACCATCGACATCCGGCCGTCGGGGTCGGTGGAACTGATCTTCCAGGTGCTGGGCAATTCACGCGACAATCCAACACTGGACGTACGCCAGCGGAGGCAGGTCAACTTCGACTTCCAGGAAAAGATCCAGATGAACGTCATCGCCAAGATCGGCGACAAGATCGAGTTCAGGACCAACTACAACACCGAGGCCACCTTCGAGTTCGAGAACAAACTCAACCTGAGGTACGAGGGGGACGAGGATGAGATCCTTCAATTGCTGGAGGCCGGCGACGTGAGCCTCCCCCTCAACAGCACGCTGATCACAGGCAGCCAGAGCCTCTTCGGCGTCAAATCGAAGATGCGCTTCGGCAAGACCACTGTCACCGCCATATTTTCGGAACAGGAAAGCGAGACCTCCACCATCACGGTGCAGGGCGGGGCACAGACCAACGACTTCCTCCTGACGGCGCACGACTACGAGGAGAACAAACACTTCTTCATCTCCCACTACTTCCGAGAGAATTACGAGAACGCCCTGTCGAGGCTGCCCATTGTCAACACCCCCATCAACATCACCAAGATCGAAGTGTGGGTCACCAACATCGGGGCAGCCGTCACCCAGAACAGGAACCTCGTGGCCTTTACCGATATCGGGGAATCATCCAGGATCTTCAACGACGACATCCAGCCCAACCTCTCCCGCCCCCCCGCCATCCGCCCCCTCCCCGACAACCGCGCCAACAACCTCTTCA
>CAYLTG010000096.1:2334-11671 GCA_964386225.1 uncultured Bacteroidales bacterium | reverse complement strand
CCAGGACGACCTTGACAAAAAGTTCGGCCACACGGCCCAGGGCACGGCCTACCCCTTCAAGATCGGGCCTATGAGCCTCGCTTTTTTTTTTATAGGTCTGACGGGCGCCGCGTGTGAAGTCGTTGAGCTTGTTCTTCAGGTTGCTGATCTCCTCGCGGATCGACTTCTCGATATTCGAGATATCCACCCGTTCACCCCGCATCTCAAGCCGCTCGGCGACGGTCTTTGCCTCTGGAACCACAATCCAAAGGACCACGTAGATCAGGAGCGGGGTCCCGATCCCGATGATCGTGAACAGGACGAACGCCAGCCGGAACCACACCGGATCGGTATGGAAGTAGGCCCCCAGCCCACCGCAGACGCCGCCAAGGATGGAATTCTCGGGATCGCGGTAGAGACGCTTGGGGGATTTTCCGGTGAATGAGGATTGATCCTTGCCGGAGGATTCGGTGAATTCATCGCCGAACTCGCTGGGCTGTCCGATCACGTCGATTACCGCCTCGATGTCGTCGATGGTGATCACCTGTCGCTGGTCGCCGATTCGGTCCCCCAGCATCTCGGCGATCCGCGCCTCAATGTCGGAAACGATCTCCTCACCGCCCTCCGAACGGGAGAAATGCTTGCGTATGCTTTGCAGGTAATTATTGAGCACGTGATAGGCGTCTTCATCGATGTGAAACACCATTCCGCCAATGTTTACCGTGAGAGTCTTTTTCATAGTCCGATTGATTTATTGATTCTTATTCTGATTGTTGCCGCGCAGTTTGTTCACCGAATCCACAAGGTCGCCCCACCCGCTGTCAAGCCCGCGAAGGAACTCCAGCCCCTCTTCGGTGATGGCGTAGTACTTCCGGGGGGGGCCCGACCTGGACTCCTCCCAGCGGTAGCTCAACAGGTTCTCGTTCTTGAGCCGGGTCAGCAAGGGGTAAAGGGTGCCTTCCACCACGATGAGCCTGGCCTGCTTCAACTGGTCAATGATGTCAGAGGCATAGACCTCCTTTTCGGAGATGATGATGAGGATACAATACTCCAGCACCCCTTTCCGCATCTGAGCCTTTGTTTTTTCGATGTTCATGCGGCAAATATAATAGAAAAAACAGTACTATGCAATACATAGTACTAATATTTTTTCAGTATTATGTGAATGAACAACCATTACTTCCTGAATATGTGTTCGTTAAGTATGCAAAAAAAAAGTTGTGCTTTCCTGAGGGCGGGCCATGAAAAGAATAACCCGGACAGAGGCAGTAGTCCGGGTTAAAAAGTTAAGGTCGATGGTGTTCCTGGCTTTGGGTCTGAAAAGGGATTCTGTTCAAATAACCTGAAAGAAGCCTCCTTCCTTCTTTTCCTGTTGGTTATCAGGTAATCTCCTCTCTTTCCTCCTTGTTGGAGCTATTTCTTTTCGGGATCTTGCCTGAGCCGATCCGTAGTACAATAATAGGAACTATCCTTGAAACCTCAAAGTACAAGTGTATATCCTGCCTCTACTTCTGTATAACTGGCATAAATGAATGTCTGGTTGAAAATCAGAGGTGCCGGGCAAATCCCGAAAGGCGGTCGAGGAATTCGGTTTTCCTGCTTTTTGAGACATTGAGTTCGACGTCACCGGTGAGTTTGACGCTTCCGCCGCTGCCGCGGAAATAGCGTTTGACATACAGCAGGTTGACGATGTACTGGTTGTGTATCCTCACGAAGTGAAAGTCTCTGAGGATGTCCTCGAAATTAATCAAGGGCTTTGAAACAAGGAGACTGCCGCCACTGGAAAAATGACATTGCGTATAATTGTGGCTGGCTTCCAGGTGTGTGATCTGGTCCATTTCGACCAGTTCATAGCCCTGGGACGTGGGAAGCATGATCTTCTGCTGTCGATTGTTCAGGTTCGACCGAAGCGTTTGAATGTGTTGCTGGTACTTTTCCCACGATCCTGACGGAGGGTCGCTGAAGCGGCTGACAGCTTCCTGGAGGTCGGGCACGCTTACCGGTTTCAACAGGTAATGGAGGGCGGCAAACTCGAAGGCCCGGATGGCATACCGGTCATAGGCGGTGACGAAGATCACCTTGTAATTCCGATGATCGATGCCCTCGAGTACATTAAAGCCATCCCCGTCAGGCAGGGCGATGTCAAGGAAGATAAGTTGGGGTTTGAGGGTATTGATGAGTCCTATGGCACTTTTTACGTCCGTGGCCGTCCCATCCACCTTGATGTGGGGGCAGCAGCGCACCAGCATCGTGGTAAGGGTTGCCCGGCTCTGTGGCTCATCTTCAACAATAACGGTCCGTATAGGTGTTGCTTCCATCTCTGTTCATCTCATTGGGTGTTCATTGCCTGGGACCGTTCTTCAGTGGATTTGTATTTTCAAAGGTAGAAAATTTATCAACTCGAGATCAGTCTTCAAGCTCTATTTCGACCCGGGTGCCGCATCCCTTTCCTTCTTTGTCGTACAGATCGACGACGTGTACAGCCAAGTTGCTGTTATTCAATTCATTGAGCAACCTGATCCGTTCCTCCACATTCCGCATGCCGGTGGGATTGTGCTGCTTCCTCCGCCTGTTGATCTCCCCGGAGCGCTCGCGACCGATCCCGTTGTCGGCAATGGTGACGGTGAGGTGACCCTCGTCCTTTCGCATCACATCCAGTTCCACAAGCCCGCCACCTCCTTTCTTTGGCATCAGACCATGCCAGATGGCATTTTCAAGAAATGGCTGCAGGATCATGGAGGGAATGCTCACCTGATCGGGATTGATGCGTTTGCCAACATTCAAGGTATAGTCGAAACGGCCCTGGAAGCGGAATTTCTCGAGTTCCAGGTATAGCTTGACAATATCCAGTTCTTCCTTCAGGGAGATGAAGTTCTTCTGTGAGGCGTCCAGCACTTTCCGGATCAAAGAGGAAAAAGTGACGAGGTACTGGTTCGCCGTCACATGATCGTTCTCAAGGATGAAGTTCTGAATGGAATTGAGTGAGTTGAAAATGAAGTGGGGGTTCATCTGGGCCAGCATGGCCTTCTGCTCGGCCAGGAATATCTTTCGCTGCAGTTCGAGGCGTCGTTTCTGGGTCAGGATAAGGTAACGGGCCACGAAGAAAACGGCGAGCGCCCCGGAAAGGATTACCAGTACCAGGAAGCCGGTGGTCTGGGTGAAGTGCTTTCCGATAACGAAACGGTAGCTCACCGTTTCACTGGCATGCCCTGTCGTCCCGATGGCCCGGATATGAAAGGTATAACTGCCGGGGTCCAGGTCATGGAACCGCACAGAGGTGTTCTTCGTCTCGTTCCATTCGTCAGACAACCCTTCAAGCGTATAGCGGTAGACGGTCTCCCTGGGATTCCTGAACGTGATGCCATGAAATTCGAGGGTAATGGTGTTCTGGTTGTACTTCAGCCTGGCGGGCCGGGATGCGGGCAATTCCTCGTCAGGGTCCAGCACGACCCGGTCCAGCACCAAAGTGGGATGATCATGTTCATCGATCACCAGGCCGGGGTCGAAGAACACGATCCCCTTGTCGGTAGCCACCCACAGAAATCCTTCATGTGCCTTGACCTCGTTGATCTCGTTCGACGGGAGGCCGTCCCAGATGTCAAGTTTGAGGACCTGGTACCGGATCGGGTCCGACCCGGTGATCGTGACCCTGTTCAGGCCCATGTTGGTCCCGACCCAGGTGATGCTGTCGTTCTGCGGGTAGATGGCCTTGATACGGTTGCTGCTCAACCCTGTTCCCGTGTTGAGGTAGCGGACCGTGTCCCCCGCCAGGATGGCGATCCCGAAGTCAAAGGTACCGACCCAGAGCCGGTCATTGATGTGGACAAGCTTGCTGATCCTGCTGCCAAGCACCGGGTCGTCCGGGACAAGGGGCCCGGGTTCGTTCCCGCGGAGTTCCAGAAGTCCGCTGATCGTACCCAGGAAAATGGTGGAATCCGGTGTCTGGATGGCATCAAAAACCCTGAATCCCTTGTTGTGGTAGGAGACATTTCTGAGGATCCTGTCCCCGCGCAATTGCTGAACCCCGTTGAAATGCCCCAGGAGGATATCACCGGAGAGGGTCCTGTGCAGGCTATACCCGTACTCAACCGGAAAAACGGTGAACCTCCCCGAGGTGAACGGGATGATGGAATCGGGCAAAAGCGGATTGAAATCCGCTGAAATATAGACCGAATCCCCGGCTGTGCAAAGGATGGCATTGACATGATTGATGGGAAGGACATTGGGATGAAGGGGCCGGACGTGGCTGATGCGGTTGCCGGAGATATTGCCATGGTATGTCATTTTCCGGTCGGTCGAAAAGAACAGTTCATCCCCGAAGACCTCCAGTGCCACGACCCCATGGTCGCGTGCATCCATTTCCGGGCCGGTCAGCATGCTCAGGTCAAGCGACGGCACGAAATAGACCCCCCTTTCACTGGTGGTGAACCAATAGTTGCCTTCCCTGTCGTGCAGGATCCCCGATACGGTCTTCCCCTTGAAGTAATGGTAATCGGGACCTGAGCCCAAACCCTGTGCGAACATGTATACGCCGTTGAACTTCACTGAGATCCAGATGCGTCCGCGGCGATCCTTCTCGAGCCGGGTGATCTCATCCTCGAATTCCCGGACCAGTATCAAACGTTCCCCTTCGACGCGGAACAGGTTCCTGCCAAAAGAAAGGAGGCGCTGATCGCCCAGGTCCAGGCAATTCAGATGATTGTCGGTCTGGCCCCGGGGCCTCTTGAAGGTCCAGGTGCTGTCGTTTATCCTCCCCGACTTTCTGGGTGCATCGGGGGCACCCGGGAACGCATTGAAAAAGGCCGTAAAGGTCCCGCGTACTCTCTTTTCCAGTAAGATATAGATGCTGTCGACCGGGGTCTCCGGGTTCGGGACCGGGGTTACGAGGGAGTCCCTGCTGACCTTCAGCATGCCTCCATTGAAATGGATCAGCAGCATGCTGGTATCATCCTCGAAATAAATGTTCGAAATAAATGAGGCGTCCCGCTCTTTCAGGAGCGGGTTCCCGGGGAAAGGCAGGATACGACCCTCCGCGAAATAGCTTAACGGCCCCTGGTACGACATGAACCAGACCCTGCCCTGCGGGTCTTCCAGCACGCGGATCGTGGAATTGGCAGGCAGTCCATCCGCAGTGGTGAAGTTGCGGAATTCGTAACCGTTGAACCGCGAAACCCCGTTTTCCGTGGCAAACCAGATATACCCCCTGGAATCCTGCATCACGTCGAAGATCCTGGAACTTGCCAGCCCGTCGTTGACTGAGTACTGGATGAAAAAGGAAAAATTCTCCAGGGGCAGGCATACCCGGCCTGTCAATAAAAGGGTGACCGTCAGAAGGAGCGATAAAAAGAGACGCATGTTCAGGGGGTTGACACGACCTTATATCGTGTAAAAATAGGAAAATAAGCTGACTGCGAAACGGACTCCCCGGCAAGATGCAGGAAAGTGTCAAAAAAAAATGGGTAAGCTACTTATATCGCACCGCTACAACCGCCTACCCTTGCTACCTTCCGGTCCTGGGGGGTTTCAGCAGGAGCTGGTCGTATAAGACTTACCCGCTGCAAAATTAAGACAATCCGGTATGCCATGCAAATAAACGGGCAATTATTCTCCATTAATTTTATCTTTGCATGAATTGAGCAGCCCAAAATTCTATCATCATGGAAAACAGCAATTATCCCGCAGCCAAACATTCGTTCATGTATGGCATCTACATCAGCGTACTGCTGATCATTGTGTCCCTGGCCGTTTATGTCCTTGATCTTTACGGAAGTACCTGGACGGCCTACGTTTCCTATGCGATCATCCTCGGAGGGGTGATCCTGGCCTCCCTCCATTACCGCGACAAAAGGCTGGGTGGATTCATCACCTATGGTCAGAGTTTCACTGCCGGATTCCTTGCCGGCCTGTTCGCGGCCATCATCGTTGGCATTTTCACGTATGTCTTCATGACCCTGATGGGGGAGGAATACAAGGCCATGCTGCTTCAGCAGGCAGAGGAGCGGATGCTGAGTGAACGGCCCAACATGTCGGACGAGGAATATGATATGGCCATGAAATTCACGGAGAATATGTTGAAGCCCTGGTGGATGACCCTGATGGCGGTCCTGAGCTACGTATTTTTCTCCCTGGTATTCTCCCTGATCGCCTCGATCTTCATCAAGCGGCCAGGCCCTGAGAACGCGCCTGCCCAATAAGATTGCCCATGGACCTGTCGATCATCGTCCCCTTATACAACGAAGAAGAGTCGCTCCCTGAGCTCGCTCAGTGGATCACGCGGGTGTGCACGGATGCCCGGCTAAGCTATGAAGTGATCTTTGTGGATGACGGCAGCGGTGACCGCTCCTGGGAGGTCATCGAAGACCTGATCCAGGGGAATGGCAATTTCCGAGGCATCAAATTCCGAAGGAACTACGGCAAATCGGCCGCCCTGAACCAGGGCTTCCGGGCTTCACGCGGCGACGTGGTGATCACCATGGACGCCGACCTGCAGGACAGCCCCGACGAGATCCCTGAATTGTACCGGATGATCAGGGAGGAGAAGTACGACCTGGTGTCGGGATGGAAAAAGGTGCGCAGGGACCCCCTGGGAAAAACCCTGCCTTCGAAGCTTTTCAACCGGACCACCCGCGCCCTGTCGGGCATCAAACTGCACGACTTCAACTGCGGGCTCAAGGCGTACCGCCAGGATCTGGTGAGGAACATCGAGGTGTATGGCGAGATGCACCGCTACATCCCGGTCATCGCCAAATGGGCCGGGTTCAAGAAGATCGGTGAAAAAGTGGTGGAACACAGGCCCAGGAAATACGGCATCACCAAGTTCGGGATGGAAAGGCTTGTCAAGGGCTATCTCGACCTGCTCTCCATCACCTTCATCTCCAAGTTCGGCAAGCGCCCGATGCACCTGTTCGGAACGCTGGGCACCCTGCTGTTCATCGTGGGTTTCGCCATCGGCATTTACCTGACCATCGAAAAGTACGCCTTCGGGATCTTTAAGATGACCGAACGGCCCCTCTTTTACCTCGGGCTCCTGGCCATGGTCATCGGCTCGCAGCTTTTCGTCACCGGCTTCCTGGCCGAAATGATCAGCCGCAGCTCCACCGACAGGAACAAATACCAGGTGGAAAAAGAGATCGGGAACTGAACGCATGCAACGGGAACGAGGGGATGGAGCAAAAACGTAAAGTCATCATCATCGGGTCGGCCTGGCCGCTGCGGGGCGGCGGCATCTCCACCTTCAACGAGCGGCTGGCAAAAGCATACCAGGACCAGGGGAACCAGGTGATCATCTACAACTTCAGCCTGCAATATCCTTCCGTCTTTTTCCCGGGGACCACGCAATATTCCAAGGAACCGCCGCCTGCGGACCTGGACATCCGCGTCAGGATCAACTCCGTCAACCCTTTCACATGGTGGACGACCGGCAGGGAGATCCGCAAACAAAAACCCGACCTGGTGGTGGTGCGGTTCTGGATCCCGTTCATGGCACCCTGCCTGGGCACCATTTGCCGGATCGTCAGGAAAGGCACGAAAAGGGTGGTGGCCATCACCGACAACATCATCCCGCATGAACAAAAACCGCTCGACAGGGTCCTGGTGAAGTATTTTGTGAACAGCGTCGGCTATTTCGTCACCATGTCGAGGTCCGTGCTGGAGGACCTCAACCGGTTCGATCTCAAAAAGCCCAGGAAGCTTACGGTACACCCCCTTTATGACAACTTCGGCGCTGCCATCACGCGGGAGGAAGCCCTCGCGCGGCTGGGCCTCCCCGGCAACTTCCGCTACATCCTTTTTTTCGGCTTCATCCGCGAGTACAAGGGCCTCGACCTGCTCCTGAAAGCATTCGCCGACGAGCGGTTCGAGTCGATGCCCATCCGGCTCCTGGTGGTGGGCGAGTTCTATGCCGACCCCAAACCCTATCATGACCTGATCGCAAAAGGGGGGATCGGCGACCGGGTGGTCCTGCGGAACAACTTCGTTCCCAACACGGAGGTCGTCAATTATTTCTGTGCCGCCAGCCTGGTCGTGCAGCCCTACAAGGATGCCACCCAGAGCGGCATCACCCAGATCGCCTACCATTTCGACAGGCCCATGGTCACCACCAATGTAGGCGGGCTGTCGGAGACCATCGCCGACAACACGGTGGGGTTCGTGGTCGACCCCGATCCCGGCAAGATCGCCGATGCCATCTACCGCTACTTCTCGGAAAACCTGGAAGAACCATTTACGGCCAATGTCAGGGAAGAAAAGAAAAGGTTCGGATGGGGCACCATGATCGACGCCATCGATGAAGTGGTGCGGGAATGACAAATAATATTATTAATTTTAACAGCGCGGGGAAGACCCTGAATCCAAAGAAATGATCGTCAGAAGCAAAGCACCGTTAAGGCTTGGGCTTGCCGGAGGCGGCAGCGACGTATCCCCCTATTCCGATATTTACGGGGGAGCCATCCTCAATGCCACCATCAACATGTATGCCTATGCCACCATACAGCCCACGAAGGACAGGAAGATCACGCTGCATTCCCTCGACACCAACAAGAAACAGGTGATCGACAGCACCCGGTTGCTGGAGGTGGACAATGATTTCCTCCTGGCCAGGGGGATCTATAACAGGATCGTAAAGGAGTTCACACACAAGCCCCTTTCCTTCGAGCTCACCACCTCCGTCGACGCCCCGCCGGGATCGGGGCTGGGCACCTCCTCCACTTTGGTGGTGGCCATCCTGGGCGCGTTCGCGGAATGGCTCAAGCTGCCCCTCGGGGAGTATGACCTGGCACACCTGGCCTATGAGATCGAACGCGTCGACCTGAACATGGCCGGCGGGAAGCAGGACCAGTATGCGGCCACATTCGGGGGAGTGAACTTCATGGAGTTCTCCAAGGAGGACAAGGTGATCGTCAATCCCCTGCGGATCAAACCGGTCTACCTCAACGAACTGGCTTACAACCTGGTCCTCTACAACACGAAGACCAGCCGCCTGTCATCCCGGATCATCGAGGCCCAGAGCCGGAACGTCATGGCCAACGACGAATCGTCCATCGAAGCGACCACCAACCTCAAGGAACAGGCCATCCGTATGAAAGAGGCCATCCTCAAGGGAGACCTCGACCAGATCGGCGAGATCCTGGACTTCGGTTGGCAGAACAAAAAGAAGATGGCGAAGGGCATCACAAACAAGATGATCGACAGGATCTACCAGGCGGCCATCGAGCGCGGCGCCTCGGGGGGCAAGATCTCGGGCGCCGGCGGCGGGGGCTTCATGCTCTTCTACTGTCCCAACAACACCCGCAACGAGGTGATCGAAGGGCTCCGGAAATTTGGCGGCGGACCCCAACGGTTCGAATTCACCACAACGGGG
>CAYLTG010000096.1:0-2234 GCA_964386225.1 uncultured Bacteroidales bacterium | reverse complement strand
CTCATCTGGCGCAGCAGGCATATCCAGGACCGCTACTTCGTGATCGTGATCAGCGCCCTGATCGGCTTCCTGTCTGGCATCGCCGCCTACCTCCTGAAATATTCGGTGTTCTACATCGAGGGGTTCCTCACCGCCGACTTCCACATCAAGCAGCAAAACTACCGTTACGTCATCTATCCCGCCATCGGCATCTTCCTGACGGTCCTCTTCATCCGGTACATCATCAAGGACGAAACGAGGCACGGCATCCCCCGCATCCTCTATGTGATCTCCCGGCTGGGCGGCCGGATGAAGCAGCACAAGGTCTTCTCCTCCCTGTTCGGGAGCTCCCTTACCGCCGGCTTCGGCGGTTCCATCGGGCTCGAGGCCCCCATCATCTCGGCCGGGTCCACCATCGGCTCGTCGCTGGGGCAGCTTTTGCGGCTCGACTATAAAACCACCATCCTGCTCATCGGCTGCGGTGCCGCCGGGGCCATGGCGTCCATCTTCACCACCCCCATCGCGGCCGTCATCTTCAGCCTGGAGGTGCTCATGCTCGACCTCACCATCTCCTCCATCATACCCCTGCTCATGGCCTCCGCCGTCGGCGCCATCACCACCAAACTGCTGCTGGCCGAGAAGATCCTCGTCCATTTCGAGGTCAACGAGCCGTTCGTCATAGGGGATGTTCCCTATTTCCTCATTTTCGGGATCCTCACAGGGCTGGTATCGCTCTACTTCAACAGGGCTACCGAAACTGTCACCAACCTCATGGAAAAGTTCAGCAACATCTGGTGGCGCGGCCTCTTCGGGGTGACTATCCTGGGGATGCTGGTGTTCCTATTCCCCCCGCTCTACGGTGAAGGGTACGACGCCATCCGGATGATCATCTCCGGGCAGTCGATCAACCTGCTTGACAACAGCCTCTTCTACTCCCTGCGCGACAGCGTCTGGGTGTTCCTCGGGGTGCTGGTATTCCTGATCCTTACGAAGGTGATCGCCACCACCCTCACCATCGAAAGCGGCGGCATCGGCGGGATATTCGCGCCCAGCGCCGTCACCGGAGGACTGACAGGCTTCGCCTTCGCCCGCCTCCTGAACGAGAGCGGACTCACCAAATCGCTTTCGGAGGCCAACTTCACCCTCGTGGGAATGGCCGGCGTGCTGGGGGCCGTGCTGCACGCGCCGCTTACGGCCATCTTCCTCATCGCAGAGATGACCAACGGGTATGAACTGATGGTGCCCCTGATGCTTACCACCACCATCTCCTTCATCACCATTAAGACTTTCGACCCCCATTCCATCTTCACGAAAAAGCTGGCCGAAAGAGGCGAACTGCTCACCCACCACAAGGACCAGGCGGTGCTCACCCTGCTCAACATCAAGGATGTGATCGACAAGGACATCATGACCATACCGCCCGAAGCCACACTCGGCGACCTGACAAAGGTCATCGCACGGTCGAAGCGGAACCTCTTTCCCGTTGTGGATGAGGACCTGAAATTCAGGGGCCTGGTGATCCTCGACGACGTGCGGGAGGACATGTTCGAAAAGGAGAAGTACCATACGCCCGTCGCAAAGTACATCCTGCAGCCCCTGGAAAAGGAGAAGGTGTACCTCGAAGACTCCATGGAAACGGTCATGGAGAAATTCAACCAGACCGGAAACTACAACCTGGTGGTGCTCGACCGGGACGTGTATGTCGGCTTCGTCAGCCGGGCCAATGTGTTCAATGCCTACCGCCAGACCCTGATCGATGTGTCGCACGAATGAGCGGAAGGGCCGGAAGCGGCAGAAGCAGAGACCCGCATCCGGTAGTCAGGCTGACGGGGGATCGGACCAATGGATGAATAACTGTTAAAACCACATACCTCATGGATTTTCTTGAACTGGCAAAAAGACGCTATTCCGCAAGGAATTACAAGTCCGACACGGTTTCGGACGAGGACCTGCAGTACATCCTTGAAGCCGGCCGGGTGGCACCGTCGGCGGTGAATTACCAGCCCTGGGTATTCCTCGTGATCCGCGACGAAAAGAACCTTGCCGGCGTGCATGGACTTTACCACCGCGAATGGTTCAGAAAGGCCCCGGTGGTGATCATCCTGCTGGCCGACCATCGGCAGTCGTGGCGGCGGGCCGACGGCAAGGACCATGCCGACATCGACCTGGCCATCGCCGCCGACCACATGACACTGGCCGCCGCCCACCGGGGGCTCGGCACCTGCTGGGTCTGCAACTTCGACAGGGAGAAGACC
>CAYLTG010000095.1:0-11908 GCA_964386225.1 uncultured Bacteroidales bacterium | reverse complement strand
CGTACCAGTATTCCGCTCCGACCACCCAGATGAATTCCTTCATCTCCTCGCTGAATCCGCCCGGTGCATCATAGAACGACTGGATCATGCCGGTGAAGGGCGAAACGTTGGGGTCCCTGCCTTTTTCGATGATGAAGTTGTTGGAGGCGTCGATGAGCGGGTTGCCGAGGGAGTCGGTCGCATAGATCGGCGGGGTGGGCACCAGCAGCTTGTTGATGTCAAGCGAAAGCCGGATGGAGTTGTACTCGTCGATCTCCATGAGCCACGAAGGTCCGAATCTCAGGTTGGTGGGGATGAAATCCCGGTCGGAGTCGTCGTTGGAATAGGACATCTTGGAGCCGATGTTGGTGATGGCGGCGCCGAAGCTGAACTGCGATCCTTCCAGCCAGTTCACGATCAACTCGTTGGTATAGAACACCGCAATGTCGGCGGCCACGGAGGTGCCGGGTTTGGTCGACTGACCCTGTACCGTCTGGCCCTGCGTGAGGTTGGAGTAAATGAACCTGCCGGAAACGGCACCTGAGAACTTGTTGGAGAATTTCCTCGAATAGCCGGCATCCACCGAGAACTCACTGGGCCGGAAGTTGCCGATCACGGAGCCGTCCTGCTCGGTAAAGGTGATGTCACCCAGCGAGAAGAACTTCAGCGAGGCACTCACGGCAGAGCGGTCGTCGATCTTGGTATAACCCGACAGGTAGGCCAGGTTGATGTCGTTGACCAACTGCCGCAGCCACGGGCTGTAGGAAACGGCAAACCCCATTTTCTTGTCGATGAACGGGAACTTGGCAGGATTCCAGTGTTGCGAGATGGCGTCGGGTTGGGTGGCGGCACCAAGTTCACCCATGCCGCCGGAGCGTGCATCGGGACCAATGTTCAGGAACGGGACTGCGGTGGTGATGGTGTTTTGAGTGGCCTGCTGGCCGTTCCACTCGTCGGTGTTCTGTGCGAAAGTTGAACTGAAACTTACAACAACCCCAGATAAAATGATTAATAGTCTCTTCATGAAATAGTTAAATAGTTTACGATGAAAAATCGTGCAAAATTAACGATATTTATGAAATTATATTGCTTGGCGGCAATTCCTCCAATTTCGTATTTTGGAGCGGCGAAAATAGAAAACTTTTTGTCATCCTTTGAAAACAGCCATTAAAACTGATTGAAAGTTGAATTATTGTACCCGCTCAAAAAAAATCGGCCCATGTTGAAAATTATTTATTTGCTGGCAGGAGGGGCCCTGGGTTCGTTATCCAGGTACCTGGTTTCGGGATTCGTGCATACGGTCGCAAAAGGCATATTCCCCTGGGGGACCCTGCTTGTCAATGCCTCGGGCTCTTTTGTCATCGGACTGGCCTGGGGGCTCTTTGAGCTCAGGGACATATCGCCGCAGGCGAGGATGTTCATCTTTGTCGGTTTCCTGGGCGGCTACACCACATTTTCCACCTACGCCCTCGAAACCTTGAACCTGGTCCGCGAAGGGGACATGGGGATGGCCGCCCTGAACATCCTTCTGAACAATCTGCTGGCCCTGGTCTTTGTCTTCGCCGGCTATTTTTTATCCAAGGGATTGCTGACAACTTTAAGCCACTGAACTATGAAATTACCTCAGGACGGAAGTCTGTTGCGCGTTTTCATCGGGGAGTCGGACACCTGGCACGGCAGGCCCCTCTATGAAGTGATCGTGATGAAGGCCAGGGAGCTCCGCATGGCCGGCGCCACCGTAACCCGCGGCATCATGGGGTTCGGCGCCGAAAGCCGCATCCATGCGGCAAAGGTGCTGCGCCTCTCCGAGGACCTGCCGGTGGTCATCGAGATCGTCGACGAGCCCGGGAAGATCGAGGCGTTCATCCCGTTCCTCGACGAGGTGGTCAGGGAAGGGCTCATCACACGGGAACGGGTCGATGTGATCAAATACCGGCACGACGGCTGACCGCGCCAACGATTAAAATTGCAGGCATTTCAAGGATGGCAGTTTCCGCTTGCCGATAAATTTCTATATTAGCCGCTTCTTTGCAAACAGGTAAATCGAGCTTATGGGTATATTAGAAGTGCTGGGAAATGCCATCGACTGGTACAACAATTACATCGGCGTGTATGCCGTCCTGCTTATGCTGATCCCCACCGGGGTGTATTTCATCATCCGGCTCAAATTCCTCAATGTCACGAAGCTGTTCCACTCCATCCGGATCGTGGCGGGCAAGTACGACAATAAGGGGGACGCCGGCGACGTCAATCATTTCAAGGCCCTCACCACGGCTTTGTCGGCCACCGTCGGCACGGGCAACATCGTGGGGGTTTCGCTGGCCATCTACCTGGGCGGCCCCGGTGCCATCTTCTGGATGTGGGTCACCGGTTTCCTTGGCATGATCCTCAAGTATTCGGAGTGCACCCTGTCCCACAAGTACCGGAGCTTCAACTCGGACGGCACGGTCTCCGGAGGCCCCATGTATTACATGCGGAAGGGGATCACGGAGATCTACAATGCACCGACCTTTGCCAAGGTGCTGGCCATCCTCTTCGCCTTGGCCACCGTGGTGTGCTCCCTGGGCACAGGCAACATGGCCCAGTCCAACTCCATGACCCAGGTGTTCCACACCTCCTACAACCTCCCGGAACTGGTCACCCTCCTGGGGTTCACCTTCAAGTCGAAGTACATCACCGCCTTCATCATTACGGGCCTCGTGCTGCTGGTGATCGTCGGGGGCATCAAGCGCATTGCCGATGTGACGTCCCGGCTGGTCCCCCTGATGGCCATTCTTTATTTCATCAGTGCGCTGGTGGTCATCCTCATCATGTATGAGAACGTACCCGGGGCCCTGTTCATGATCGTCAAGAGCGCCTTCACCGGTACTGCCGCCACCGGCGGTTTCGTCGGTTCCACCTTCATGCTCACGCTGCTGTGGGGCGTGAGGCGCGGGCTCTTCTCCAACGAGGCCGGCCAGGGGTCGGCGCCCATCGCCCATGCCGCCGCCAAAACGGAGTACCCCGCCCGTGAGGGGCTGGTGGCCTCCCTGGAGCCGCTGGTCGACACGCTTATCATCTGCACCCTGACAGCCCTGGTGATCATCCTCACCGGCGCCTGGCACATCGATCCCAACGACAACACCATGACCGTCACCGGCATGCAGCTGGGCCTCGGCCGGATCGGGATGGAGTACATGGCCAGCCACGTGGTGGCCATCGGCCTGCTCCTCTTTGCCTTCAGCACCATCATCAGCTGGTCGTACTACGGCTCCCGTGCCGTCAACTACCTGTTCGGGGAGAAGTACATCAAGACCTATTACTACCTCTATGGCCTCTTCGTCTTCTTCGGATGCATCTGGAGCAGCAGCCTGGTGTGGTCGTTCGTCGACATGGTCATCACCTTCATGACCATCCCCAACCTGATCGCCCTTCTGCTCCTTTCCGGGGTGATCATGCGGGAGACCAGGCATTATTTCGCCACGATGGACAAACTGAATGGCCGGTAATGCACTGGTTGCGAGGATTCATACCGGGGATCCTGCTGTTCCTGCTTGTTGCGGGGGCGGCACCCCTGTACGGGGCTGAGGGGCCTCCGCCCGAGGCGGTGGAGGAGGATGCCGACCTCACCGTCAGCCAGCGGATCGACAGGACCTTCACCCCCTTTGTCGACTTTTTGTCGAAGATCCTCTTCTGGGACCCCTTCTCGTCCGCCGGCATTTACGACAAGCAGGTGTATGACGATGCAGGCAGGCCCCTCCTGGACCAGCGCGGACAGCCCGTGGAGGCTCCCCTCAAGCTCATTGTCGTCTGGCTGATCTTCGGCGGCACCTTTTTTACCGTGTTCATGCGTTTCATCAACGTGCGGGGATTCCGGCACTCCATCGACCTCATCCGGGGACGGTTCGACAAGCCCGGCACCCACGGCGAGGTGTCCCATTTCCAGGCCCTCACCACCGCCCTGTCGGCCACGGTGGGCCTCGGCAATATTGCCGGGGTTGCCATCGGCATCACCATCGGGGGGCCGGGTGCCACCGTGTGGATGATCCTGGCCGGCCTCCTCGGCATGTCGTCCAAGTTCGTGGAGTGCACCCTTGGAGTGAAGTACCGCAAGATCAACGAAAAGGGAGAGGTGTCGGGCGGGGCCATGTACTACCTGAAGTACGGGCTGAAAAAGAAAAAGCTGAAGTACCTGGGGATCATCCTTGCATTCCTGTTCGCCGTGCTCGTGATCGGCGGGTCGGTGGGCGGCGGCAACATGCTGCAGGCCAACCAGGCATTCAAGCAGTTCGAGTCGTTCTTCCCCGCGATGCAGCACCAGGGCGCCTGGTACGGCATGGGCATGGCACTCCTGGTCGGCCTCGTCATCATCGGCGGCATCAAGAGCATCGCACGGGTCACCTCCCGGATCGTGCCTTTCATGGCCCTGCTGTACGTGGGTGCTGCCCTGGTGATCATCGCCATGAACATCAATTATACCGGGGAGGCGTTCCGGCTCATCTTCGAGGGTGCCTTTTCACCGGAGGCCTTGAAAGGCGGTTTCATCGGCGTGCTGATCTATGGCTTTCAGCGCGGGGCATTCTCCAACGAGGCCGGCGTGGGCAGTGCCTCCATCGCGCATGCGGCCGCCAAGACCAACGAGCCGGTGAGCGAGGGCATCGTCGCCCTGCTCGAACCGTTCGTCGACACGGTGGTGGTGTGCACCATGACCGCCCTGGTGATCATTTTCACCGGCTTTCACGACGCCGAAGGACTGGAGGGGGTGCAGCTCACGTCGGCAGCCTTTGGATCGGTGCTGTCATGGTTCCCCTACCTCCTCCTCGTGGCGGTGAACCTGTTCGCCTTTTCCACCCTGATCTCCTGGTCCTACTATGGCCTCAAGGGGTTCGACTACCTCTTCGGCGGCTTCGGCGAAAAGGTCTTCGGCACCCGCAAGGTCACCGATATCACCTACCAGCTTTTCTTCCTTTTTTGCATCGTCGTCGGCGCCTCCTCCGACATCATGGCCGTGATGAATTTCTCCGACATGATGGTGCTGGCAATGGCCTTCCCAAACATCGTCGGATTGGTGATTCTGGCCCCCGAGGTGAGCCGCGACCTGCGGTCCTACCTCCGTCGTTTGAAGTCGGGGGAGATCAAGCGTTACCGATAGCATTCCCTGATACCCTACGAGGGTTAGCTAACCCTCGTAGGGTATGTTGAAACCTTTCGGGTTTTTTTAAACAGAAAACCCTATCTTTGCGCCAATTTTTTAAAAACCCCGACATGCATCACGACACCGATAAATTCATCGTCGAAGGTTTGACCTACGATGACGTCCTTTTGCTTCCCGCTTACAGTGCAGTGCTTCCCAGGGAAGTGGATACCAGCACGAAGTTCACGCGCAACATCACGCTCAACATCCCGGTGGTTTCCGCGGCCATGGACACCGTTACGGAGCACACGATGGCCATCGCCATCGCGCAGGAAGGGGGTATCGGCGTGATACACAAGAACATGACCATCGAAGACCAGGCCAACGAGGTACGTAAGGTGAAACGGGCCGAGAACGGGATGATCCTCGACCCAATCACCATCGGCAAGGATGCACTGGTCAGCGACGCCCTTCACATCATGAACGAATACGGCATCGGGGGCATCCCGGTGGTGGATGCCCGTCATACCCTGGTGGGGATCGTCACCAACCGCGATCTCCGCTTCGAGCGGAACCCCGAGAAGCCCATTGACGACGTGATGACCAAAGAGAACCTGATCACCACCACCGAGTTCACCGACTTCGAGAAAGCCGCCGACATCCTGCAGGAGAACAAGATCGAAAAGCTTCCGGTGGTGGACAAGGAGTTCAAGCTTGTCGGGCTGATCACTTACAAGGACATCATCAAGATCAAGGAGCGGCCCAATGCCTGCAAGGACAGCCGTGGCAGGCTCCGGGTGGCGGCTGCCGTGGGTATCGCACGCGACACCCTCAAACGTGTGGCCGCACTTGTGGATGCCGAGGTGGATGCCGTCGTCATCGACACGGCACATGGCCACACTAAAGGGGTGATGGACATGGCCCGCGAGGTGAAGAAAGCATACCCGAACCTGTCGCTTGTGGTCGGTAACATCGGCACGGCACAGGCCGCAAAGGACCTGGCCGCCATCGGTGTGGACGCCGTCAAGGTGGGCATCGGCCCCGGTTCCATCTGCACCACCCGGATCATAGCAGGCGTAGGGATCCCCCAGCTGACTGCCATCTACAATGTGGCGCAGGCACTCGAGGGCAGCGGCATACCGGTCATCGCCGACGGCGGAATCCGGTACACGGGCGACATTGTCAAGGCCATCGCCGCAGGCGCACATACCATCATGGCCGGCTCCCTGTTCGCCGGCGTGGATGAGTCGCCGGGCGAGACGATTATCTTCGAAGGCAGGAAATTCAAGACCTACCGGGGCATGGGGTCCATCGAGGCCATGCAGAAAGGATCGAAGGACCGGTACTTCCAGGATGTGGAGGACGACATCAAGAAACTGGTCCCGGAAGGGATCGTGGGCCGGGTACCCTTCAAGGGCGGTCTCTCGGAGGTGATCCACCAGATGGTGGGCGGACTCCGCGCCGGAATGGGCTACACCGGGTCGAAGAACATCAGCGAACTGCAGCAGGCCCGGTTTATCAAGATCACAGCGGCAGGCATAACGGAAAGCCATCCCCATGATATCACCATCACCCGGGAGGCCCCAAATTACAGCCGGTAGCGTTTCAGGTCCGCGGCGACCCGCCATACCCGCCACGGACCTCCGCCCACAGCCCCGTGAACACGGATCGCCGATTTGTTAAAAATCCCAAAATTCCCCGACTTTCACCTTTCGGGTCTTTCCTTAATAAGGAATGAATAACTATCTTTGCGCCTCTGAATCTAACTGTCAATAAGAATTACAATGAAAATGAATAAATTAGGTTTACTGATCGCAGGTTTTTTCAGCATTTTGATGGTGGGTGCCACGGCACAGGATGATCCCGTCCTTGTGACCATTGCCGGGGAAGATGTGACCGTGGACGAGTTCATGTATGTTTACAAGAAGAACAACGCGCAGGGCGAGACCATGGACCGGAAGTCCGTTGAGGAATACCTCGAGCTCTACATTAACTTCAAGCTCAAGGTGAAGGAGGCCGAAAGCCAGGGCCTCGATACCGTCCAGGCGTTCATCGACGAACTGGCGGGTTACCGTCAGCAGCTGGCCGAGCCCTATTTTGCCAACGAGGAGATCATGGATGAACTCCTTCAGGAAGCCTATGAAAGGAAAAAGACCGACCTGCGGGCCAGCCACATCCTGGTGCAGGTGGGACCCAATGCGATGCCCGCCGATACGCTCGCGGCCTACGACCGGGCGATGGAGATCCGCAACAGGATCATGGGCGGGGAGCCCTTTGGGAAAGTGGCCATGGAAACTTCCGATGACCCCTCGGCACGCGACCGCATGTCGCCCAGGAACAACCGGCTGGTCCCCGGGAACAAGGGAGACCTGGGGTATTTCTCCGTTTTCGACATGGTTTACCCCTTCGAGACAGGGGCCTACAGCACCGGAGTGGGCGAGGTGTCGATGCCGGTCAGGACTGATTTCGGCTACCACATCATCAAGGTGACCGACCGCATACCCGCCCAGGGGAACATCGAGGCGGCACACCTCTTCCTTCAGATGCCCGACAGCGCCTCGGCAGCCGATTCCGCCTCCAAGGAAAAGGAAGCCCGCGACCTGTACGACCGCATCCGGCAAGGGGAGCGATTCGAGGAACTGGTCAGGGAACACTCCGACGACAAGGGGTCGGCATCGCGCGGCGGCCTGTTGCCTCCCTTCACCGTCAACAGGATGGTACCCGAGTTCATCGAGGCCATCAGCATGATGAGCGATTCCGGCCAGGTGTCGGAACCGGTGTTGACCTCCTACGGCTGGCACATCATCCGGCTGCAAAGCAAATCGGGCATCCAGCCCTTCGAAGAGGTGGAGGCCGACATGCGGAAGCGCATGGAGAAGGACAGGAGGGCGCAGAAAAGCAAGGAGGTGATCATCCAGGACATCAAGAAGGAATACGGATACAGGGAATTCCAGGAGGGGCTTGATGAGATCTACGAAATGATCGATTCCACCATCTACCAGGGCAAGTGGACCGTCCCCGAGGAGACCGGCGACAGCGACGATCCCATCTTCACCAAATCGGTGATGATGATCGGGGACCTGTCGGTGTCGCAGCGGGAGTTCGCCCACTACATCGCAGCACACCAGAACATCGGGAAAAGCGAAAAGATCAATGAGTTCGTGAATAAGAAATTCAAGGAATTCAGCGACGAGCAAGTGAGGGCCTACGAAGACAGCAAGCTGGAAGGCAAGTATCCCGAGTTCAGGGCCATCGTCAAGGAATACCGTGACGGCATCCTCCTGTTCGAGCTGACCAATGAAAAGGTATGGGCATACGCCAGCCAGGATACGGTGGGCCTCAGGAATTACTATGACAGCCACCAGAAAGACTTCATGTGGGACACGCGCCTCGACGCCTCAATCTACACCGTGAACGACACCGCCTACGTGGAGACCATCCGGTCGCTGATCACCCAGGGCCGGAGCGATGAAGAGATCGAGCGGGAGATCCACAACGACTCCCTCAAGGTCGTCAGGATCGAACGCAAGAAATTCCAGGAGAACGAGAATACTGTCATTGACGGCATCAAATGGAAAAAAGGCCTCACCGACAGCCAGAAGAAAGGCAACAAAGTAGTCTTCGTGCGGGTGTATGAGAAGCTGTCGCCCGAACCCAAATCGTTCGACGAAGCCCGTGGCCTCGTGACGGCGGGTTACCAGGAAGAGCTTGAAAAGCAGTGGATCGAGGAGCTCCGTGCCAGGTACCCGGTCGTGGTCCATGAAGAGGTGCTTGAATCCATCACCCAATAACCCAGGTCTTGAGATATCTGCTTTGGTCCGCAATAGCCCTCCTGATGGCTTCCTGCCTTGGAGGGTCCCGGAGTGCCGGCGACGGCGTGCTGGCCCGGGTGGGGAACGAATACCTCTACGAATCGGAACTGGAGGGCATCGTGCCACCCGGCACGGGCGTCACCGACAGCATCAGCATCGTCAGGAATTACATCAACAACTGGGTGAAGCAGCGTGTCTTCCTTGAAAAGGCCGTCGCCAACCTCCAGGAGGAGGACATCAAGTTCGAAAAGCAGCTGGAGGAGTACAGGAATTCGCTCATCATCTACAAGTATGAGTCGGAACTGGTGAGGCAGAACCTCGACACCGTGATCACCGACCAGCAGATCGAGGAATATTACAACGAGAACCAGGAGAACTTCCAGCTCAAGAACAACATCGTCAGGGTTTACTACGCCAGGTTTGTCAATGACCTTCCCCAGCTCCGCAAGGTGAGGAACTTCTTTTATTCGGAAAAGCCCGAGCATCGCGATTCGCTGGAAAGCAATATCGAAAAGTATTCGGATCTTTACTTTCTGAACGATGAGACCTGGATCCTTTTCTCGGATGTGCTGAAGTTCGTGCCCATCAATACCTACAACCAGGAGGCATTCCTGCAGAACAACACGAAGCTGGAGATCAGGGAGGACCCGTATGTGTACCTCATCAGCTTTTCCGATTTCAGGATCAAGGACGGCGTGTCGCCGCTCAGCTTCGAGAAGGAGAACATCCGCCAGGTGATCCTGAACAAGCGGCGGCTGACCATCATCAACAACATGCGCGAGGAGGTCTTCGATGCTGCCCTGGAGAAGAACGAGTTTGAAATATATTGAGGGTCCCATACTAAAAGCCCACACAACATGTTTTATAAGCGGACTAAACGAATAACCATGCAATTCCTTACCCTCTGCGGCCCTGCAAGAAGAGCCCCGCACACCGGGGCTGTCGCCCTGCTGCTGGCCCTGCTCTTTCAGTCGGCCTTCGTGCCGGCCCGGGCTCAGGACCTTGCCGATTCGGAAGGGACCGTGATCGACCAGGTGATCGCCGTGGTAGGCAGCAACATCGTGCTGCAGTCCGACCTCGATGCCCAGTATGAGCAGTACAAGGCCGAGACCGGGATCGTCGATACCGAGGAGACCATGAAGTGCATGCTGATGGAAAGCATGATCTTCCAGAAGATGCTGATGCACCAGGCCGAGCTCGACAGCGTGGAGGTGACGGACGATATGGTGGAGGCGGAGCTCGACCGCCGGCTGCGGTATTACATCAGCCTGGTAGGCTCGCAGGAGAAGTTCGAGGAGTTCTACCAGAAATCGGTGGTGGAATTCAAGGAGGAGCTGCGCGACGAGGTCCGGGAGCTCATCATGGTGCAGCGGGTGCAGCAGGACCTCACCGTGAACGTAAAGGTCACTCCCAGCGAGGTGAGGGACTATTACAAGTCGATCCCCGAGGACAGCATTCCTTATATCAACTCGAAGCTAACCCTGGCACAGATCGTCAAGATGCCGCCGGTGAACCGCGAAGAGATCGAACGTGTGAAGAACAAGTTGCAGGAGATCCGGTACCGGGTGATCAACGGCGAGAACTTCGCCACCCTGGCCATCCTTTATTCCGAGGACCCGGGCTCGGCCAAGCAGGGGGGTGAACTCGGTCTTTTCGGGCGCGGACAGATGTTCCCCGAGTTCGAGGCGGCGGCTTTTTCCCTGGAAAAGGACAAAGTGTCGGACATCATCCGGACAGATGCCGGCTTCCACATCCTGCAGCTCATCGAGCGGCGGGGCGAATATGTCAACTGCCGGCATATCCTCATCCGGCCCAAGGTGTCGCCCGCTGACCTTTACAAGGCCAAGGTGGAGCTCGACAGCATTGCCCGGCTCATCGATGACGGCACCTACACCTTTGAGGAGGCCGTGGTGAAGTTCTCCGAGGACCCGAGCAAGAACAACGGGGGCCTGCTCATCAACCCCATGACCAACACCTCCCTGTGGGAATCGGACGAAATGGACCCGAAGGTGTTCTTCGTGATCGACAAGCTCGATGTGGGGGAGGTGTCGAACCCCGTTCAGTTCCAGACCCAGGACGGCAAGGACGCCTACCGCCTGCTCTTTCTCAAGGACAGGACCGAACCACACCAGGCCAACCTGAAACAGGATTATGATTTCCTGCAGGAGCGTGCGCTGGAAAGGAAGCAGCAGGAGGAGATGAACAAATGGATGCTGGAAAAGGTTGAAAACACATACATCCGGGTGAACGAGGATTTCCATTACTGCAAGTTCTACAAGGATTTCGAAAACGTCCGGTAACCTGGCGGCGCGAGCCGCACAAACCATCATATTATGTATAAATCTGATGTTGAAGCAGTTGATGCTTTCGTTGTAAAATACAATTCGCTCAAAGGAGAGATCGCAAAGGTGATCGTCGGACAGGACCGGGTGGTGGAGGATGTGCTGATCTCCATCTTCAGCAAGGGGCACGGCCTGCTGGTGGGTGTCCCCGGGCTGGCCAAGACCCTCCTGGTCAATACCATCTCGCGGGTGCTGGGCCTTAGCTACAACCGGATCCAGTTCACCCCCGACCTGATGCCGTCAGACATTGTCGGCACCGAGATCCTCGATGAGAACAGGCATTTCAAGTTCATCAAAGGACCCGTGTTCGCCAACATCATCCTGGCCGACGAGATCAACAGGACCCCGCCCAAGACCCAGTCGGCCCTCCTCGAGGCCATGCAGGAGAAGGCGGTGACAGTGGCAGGGCAGCGTTATGCGCTGGAAGAACCTTTCTTCGTGCTGGCCACGCAGAACCCCATCGAGCAGGAAGGGACCTATCCGTTGCCGGAAGCCCAGCTCGACCGCTTTATGTTCAACGTATGGCTCGATTACCCCGACTATGACGAGGAGGTGAGGATCGTGAAGAGCACCACCACCGGCGACGAACCCGACCCGCAGGTGGTCCTCAACGGGGAGGAGATCATCTATTTCCAGAACCTGATCCGGCGCATCCCGGTGCC
>CAYLTG010000094.1:0-12047 GCA_964386225.1 uncultured Bacteroidales bacterium | reverse complement strand
GGTTGATGGGGGTCATCACCCCGTAGAAATCGACCATCACGCTGCTGAGCATGTCGGGGCTCGCCTTGCCCGCCCGGATATTCTGGAATTCACGCTCGAGGTGCACGATGGATTTATCCATGTTCTCCTTCACATCGTCGTATATCAATTGACATTCTTCTAACATGACCGTTGTTTTTGATTGCCGTACAAAGATATAATTTTTCTGATTCGGCTGTTTTTGGGAGAAAACAGGGTCTTTCCGTTTCTGAGGGTTTTGTTGTTTGTTATAAGTTATTTGATATAAGTTATTTGTTGCCAAGCCCTTGAGTTAACTTTCCTCGCTGGCGAATGGCGCAACTTAACAGTTAACGAATAACTTATTACAAATAACAACGAACCCCCTGTCAGCCGTTGCTCACCAGCGTCCCTACAGCCTCCCCTTCCACCACCTTCACCAGGTTGCCTGGGATGTTCATGTCGAACACCACGATGGGCAGGTCATTTTCCTTGCACATGGTGAAAGCTGTTAGGTCCATGATGCGCAGTTGCTTCTCATAGGCCTCGTCGAAGGTGATTGTGTCGAACCTGACCGCGGTGGAATCCTTTTCGGGATCAGCAGAATAAACGCCATCCACGCGGGTGCCCTTGAGGTATACGTCGGCCTGCACCTCGATCCCGCGAAGGGCCGAGGCAGTGTCGGTGGTGAAGTAAGGATTCCCGGTACCGCCGCCGATGATGACCACGCGGCCCTGTTCCAGGTATTCGATGGCCCTTCGCCGGCTCATCAGTTCCGATACGGGTCCGATCTGGAACCCGGTCAGCAGCGCTGTGCCGACGCCCGCTTTCTCCAGCGCCGCCTGCAGCGCCATGCTGTTGATCACGGTGGCCAGCATGCCCATGTAGTCGCCCTGCACCCGGTCCATCCCCTCGGCGGCACCCTGCAATCCGCGGAAAATATTCCCGCCGCCGATCACAATGGCCACCTGCACGCCCTTTCCCACGACCTCTGCGATCTCCGCAGCGTAATCCTCCAGCCGCCGGGAGTCGATGCCATATTGCTGTCCCCCCATGAGGGATTCGCCGCTGAGCTTTAACAAAATGCGCTTGTATTTCATGATCTCTCCAATTTTATGCGACCAAAGATAAATGAACATTCAAAATCAATTGCCCGGCCCGGGCACAGTTTTTAAACAATGTTATTCAATGACATGGGGTGTGGGCATCGAGGGAGGCAGGATCAGCCGAACAGCCGCTTCATCTGTTCATAGAGCCGGGCCTTCTTCATCACATCCGACAGGATCTTCCGGTTCTCGGGTTTGTACCAGAAAAAGAACTTCTGCTGCAATTTTTTCTTGCCAAGTGTGTCGGCCCTGTATACCTTTTTGCCCGAATAGGGGTCGATGCCGGTGTAATACATTACCGTGGCCAGGGTCATGGGCGTGGGGGTAAAATCCTGCACCTGCTCCAGCCGCAGACCCTGGTCCTTGGTCTGGATGGCCAGGTCGGCCATGTCCTCCACCCGCGTACCGGGATGGCTGGAGATGAAATAGGGGATGATCTGCTGCCGCTTGCTTGTCTTCGCGTTGATCTCGTCGAACTGTTTCTTGAACTTCTTGAACAGCTCGAAGGTGGGCTTCCGCATGATGTTCAGGATGCCGTCGGAGGTATGTTCGGGCGCCACCTTGAGTCTTCCGGACACATGCCTGCTGATAAGCTGTTCGGCATATTCCCGGTGGCCGTTCTTCTTTGCTTCGGCCTCCGGCCGGTCGGTGAACATGTCGTAGCGGATGCCGCTGCTCACGAACACTTTCCGGATGCCTTGGATCCGCTCCGCCTTCTGGTAGATGCGGGTCATGGGGGTGTGGTCGGTGTCGAGGTTGGGGCATACGGTCGGGTGGATGCAGCTGGGACGGCGGCAGCTGTCGCAGATCTTCTGATGGATGCCTTTCATCCTGTACATGTTGGCCGAAGGGCCGCCCAGGTCGGTGATCACCCCGTCGAAACCAGGGGTTTGAGCGATCTTCTCCAGCTCCCTGAGGATGGATCCTTCCGAGCGGCTGGCGATGAACTTGCCCTGGTGGGCCGAGATGGTGCAGAAACTGCAGCCACCAAAGCAGCCCCGGTGCATGCTTACCGAGTTCTTGATCATCTCGAAGGCCGGGATGGGCGCCTTGAACCGGTATTTCGGGTGGGGCAGCCTGGTGTAGGGCAGGTCGTATACTTTGTCGAGCTGCTCCTCGGTGGGTACCGGGTAGGTTGGATTCACCACGACGAACTTCTTTCCGACGGGCTGGATCAGCGTCTTGGGGTAGACCTTGTTCGACTCCTGCTCGATATAGCGGAAGTTGTCGGCGTACTTCCGTTTGTTTTTCAGGCAAACCTCGTGGGCGTTGAGCACGATCTTCTCCTGGCCGGGCCGTTCGGGGATGGTGTCGCTAAGCCAGGCGGTCTGGGGGATCTCCCTGAGCTCATGGATGGGTGTCCCTTCCATCATTCGCCGGGCGATGTCCACGATGGCCTCCTCGCCCATGCCGTAGACCAGCAGGTCGGCGTCCGTCTCGGCCAGGATGGAGGGCTTCAGCTGGTCCGACCAGTAGTCGTAATGGGTGAACCGGCGCAGGGAGGCCTCCACGCCCCCGAGCACGATGGGCACCTCCGGGAACAGCTCGCGGACGATCCCGGCATAGACCGACACTGCATAATCGGGCCGCGCACCCGACCGGTTGCCGGGGGTGTACGAATCGTTTGACCGTCTGCGCTTGTGGGCCGTGTAATGGTTCACCATCGAGTCCATGGCTCCGGAAGAAATGCCGAAGAAGAGCCGCGGCGTTCCGAATTTCTTGAAGTCACGGAGATCGTCCTGCCAGTTGGGCTGCGGCACGATGGCCACGCGCAGGCCCAGTTCCTCCAGCAGCCTGCCGATGACGGCCATGCCAAATGAAGGGTGATCAATATAGGCATCGCCGGAGATGAGCACCACGTCGAGCTCGTCCCAGCCACGGGCCTCCGCCTCCTTCTTCGTTACAGGAAGCCAGCTTGTTATGGGGATGTGTCTGTCCACGGCAATATAAACGCAAAGGTAGGGGAAATGTTGGTTGGAGAATAAATATATGGATATGAGGGCATACAGGTATAGGGGGCATCGCATTACCGTCAAACAGGGGTATGGCCAGCACTTCACCTTTAAAAAACACGCTTTAACAATCCGTCAGATGGGGCAAATAGGGTCAATACGGGGCATACAATGTAAAGCGGAAAAATCTATCTTTGCAGGGCAAACGACCGGCATGCTCAACAACCTGAACAGACCTTATCCGTTCCTCGATGACCTGTGGCTCAACCTCAAGGCCATCGTGGGCATCAGCCTGGGGCTGTTCCTTTTCATCCTTTTCTTCCAGCCGTTCTACCTCTCGGGGTTCGAGTTCAACACCCAGCTCATGATCATAGCCGGATACGGGGGCATCGTCCTGCTGGTGCTTACGCTGAACAACATCGTGATGCCCTCCATCTTCCCCCGCCTCTTCCTCCGGGGCAGCTGGAAGCTATACATGGACCTTATCCTGCAACTGGTATCCTGGGCCATGCTGTCGGTGGCTTTCAACTTCTACACGCGTTACGTGGGGCAGGTACCCCTCAATGTGGCCACCTCCATCCGCATCATCCTCATTGCCCTGATCCCGGTGTCGGCGCTGATCATCGTGAACCGGTCCAGGATGCTGCGGATGCGCAACCGCGAGCTGGAGGAGATCACCCGGAGCGCCGGGATTCTTCCTGCCGAGAAAACCGAGAACCCGCTCATCACTATCCCCTCGGAAAACAAATCGGACGAGCTTACAGTCCGGCTTTCGGACATCCTTTTCATCCAGGCAGCCAACAATTACATTGAAATACAATACCTCGAGGGTGGTGCCGCGAGGAAAGACCTGATCCGGTGCACCCTGAAACGGGCCGAGGACCTGCTGATGAGCCACCCCTGCATGTTACGCTGCCACCGGTCTACGCTGGTGAACTCCGACCACATCCTCCGGCTTACAGGCATGCCCGGCAACCTCAGGCTCAAGGTGAGGAACTCCGATGTGGAAGTGCCTGTTTCCAGACAGTACCTGCAGTCGGTGAAAGATGCCCTCAAGGGACGCAGGGGCGAATGACGTTCGTCCCGGGACGAATGCCCATCGCCCTGCCAGAACGCCTGGTCATACCTTTCGCTTTCGATCCGTCACAATTTTCCGGATGCCGCAATTCCGCCTTTTAATTTTGCATGGTAATCAATTTCGTTTTGCCATGAATATTTTACTGGTATACCCGGAATACCCCGAAACCTTCTGGAGTTTCCGTCACGCACTGAAATTCGTGTTCAAGAAAGCGGCCTATCCCCCGCTCGGACTGCTGACCGTAGCCTCCATGCTGCCCGAGGCCTGGAACCGGAAGCTCGTGGACCTGAACGTGGAGAAACTGCGTAGAAAAGACATCGCCTGGGCCGATTACATTTTCGTGAGTGCCATGTCGGTGCAACAGGCATCGGTGCGGGCCATCGCCGCCATGTGCAGGCCTTACCCGGCCAGGCTGGTGGGCGGCGGACCGCTGTTCACCGAAGACCGTGAGCATTACCCCGAATTCGACCACTTCGTCCTCAACGAGGCGGAGCTCACCCTTGGGCAGTTCATCCACGACGTCAACGCCGGCATTCCGAAGCAGGTGTATGAGACCGCGGAATTCCCCGCACTGCATTCGACCCCCGTGCCCGACTTCTCGCTTCTGAAATTGTCACGGTATGCCAGCATGAGCCTTCAGTATACCCGGGGTTGCCCGTTCGACTGCGAGTTCTGCGACATCACGGCGCTTTACGGACACAAGGTCCGGGCCAAGAGCCCCGACCAGGTCCTCATGGAGCTGGACACCCTGCTGAAGGCGGGTTGGAAGGGAAGCGTGCTGATGGTCGACGACAACTTCATTGGCAATAAGCGGGAGCTCAAATCGGTCCTCCTGCCGGTCATGATCCGGTGGATGGAGGTGAACGGGTACCCCTTCGTTTTATCGACCGAAGCCTCCATCAACCTGGCCGACGACCCGGAGCTCATGTCGATGATGATCCGGGCGGGCTTCGGCACCGTCTTTGTCGGCATTGAATCACCGGTGGAATCAAGCCTTGCCGAATGCAACAAGGTGCAGAACAGGAACCGCGAAATGCTCGACAGCGTAAGGAAGATACAGCAGGCGGGCCTGGAGGTGATGGCCGGCTTCATCATCGGGTTCGACAACGACCCGCCCACGGTCTTCCAGCAGCAGATCGAGTTCATCCAGCAGAGCGGGATCATCTCGGCCATGGTGGGGTTGCTCAACGCCCCGAAAAAAACGAAACTGTACCGGCGCCTCGAGAAAGAGGGCCGCATCCTCAGCGAATTCGACGGCAACAACACCAATTATGCCCTGAACTTCATCCCGCGCATGGACAGGACCGAACTGCTGAGGGGGTATCGCCGGGTGCTGGACGGCATCTACGACTGCAAGCCCTTCTACGACCGCGTGAGGACCTACATGAGGCAGGCCGGGACCGCGGTGGCAAGGGCGAAAAAGAAAAAGATCACCGCCACACAACTGGGCGCTCTCCTGGGTTCTATGATCAGGCTGGGCATCCTCGACAGGAGCAGGGTCTACTACTGGAAACTGTTCTTCTGGAGCCTGTTCACCCGGCCACGGCTTTTCCCCCAGGCCATCACCTATTCGATCTACGGGTACCATTACAGGAAGGTGTTTGATAAAATGAAGAATGAAGAGTGAAGAGTGAAGAGTGAAGAGTGGCTGGAAGCGGACTGGGACAAAAGGAAGAGCAGGAACTGAAACAATCTTTCCTCTTCCGTTCAAGATCATCGATCACTATTCACCACTCACCAATCAATAATCAGAACGATTTCTTCCTCCGATCTTCAATCGTGCTGCTTCAATATGTACCTTTGCCGAAAATTCCGATCCATGGCAAAAGACTGGAAAGAACGGCTCGGAGTGGTCTATTCCACGAACCCTGACTTCAACTACCAACAAGCAGGGGATGACGAGCTGGAGACCCTTCCGCCGCACCGGCAGGACCTGCGGGTCAGCCTCGACAAAAAGCAGCGGAAAGGCAAAGCCGTGACCCTGGTCACAGGCTTCACAGGCACGGACGACGACCTGAAGGACCTCGGCAGGCTGCTGAAGACCAAATGCGGCGTGGGAGGCTCGGCCAGGGACGGGGAGATCCTCATCCAGGGCGATCACCGCGAAAAAGTGATGGCCCTCCTCACAGGAGCGGGATACAAGGTCAAAAGATCGGGAGGCTGACATGTTCATCCTGGATAAGCCATACGTCTCCGACTTCCTGGCATCGAGCGCCGCCCGGCACCGGATCCCGGTGCTCAGGACCCCGTTTTCAGAACAGGCCATCAACGGCAGGAAGGTCGCCCTGCTGGATGAAAAGGAATTCATCCGGTCGTTCTCCAACGGCTACCGCCCGCTCCTTTACACCAACTCCGAGAATGCCATCGGCTGGATCAGCAGGAACCTCGCGCATACCGACCTCCCCGAGAAGATCGAACTCTTCAAGGACAAGGTACGCTTCCGCAAGCTGCTGAGCCCGCTTGATCCAGGCTTTTTTTACCGGGAGGTCAAACTGCAGGAACTGGACCGGATCGACCCGGCCGACCTGCCCCTGCCCTTTGTCATAAAGCCGGCCGTCGGGTTTTTCAGCCTGGGGGTCTACACGGTGGAGTCTCCGGACAGCTGGCCCGGCATCCTGGAAAAGATACAAAGGGAGGTGGAACTGATCCGGCGGGTCTACCCTGCCGAGGTGCTCGACACCACCCGGTTCATCATCGAAGAGTATATCCGGGGACGTGAATTTGCGTTTGACGCCTACTACAACCGGGAGGGCAGGCCGGTGATCCTGGGCCTCCTGGAGCACCTGTTCGCTTCGGCAAGCGATGTGAGCGACCGCGTGTACATCTCCTCGGCCGCGATCTTCGGTGAGTTCCTGAAGCCTTTCACTGCCTTCCTCGAGGACCTGGGCCGTCGGGCGGGGCTCCGGAACTTCCCGCTCCATGTGGAGGTCCGCATCGACCCCGAAGGGAACATCCGGCCCATCGAGATCAACCCGCTGCGCTTCGGCGGATGGTGCACTACCGCCGACATGACATGGTTCGCCTATGGGTCCGACTCCTACGAGGCGGTGGCGGGAAACCTGGTCCCCGACTGGGACCGCCTGATGAAAGGGAAGGAAGACAAGGTATACAGCAACATCGTGCTGACCAACTCCACCGGTTACGCGGCCTCGCAGATCAGGGCGTTCGATTACGAGTCCCTGAAAGCCCGCTTTGAGAACCCGCTGGAACTGAGGCGCGCCGATTTCAGGGAATTCCTTATCTTCGGATTCCTTTTTGCGGAAACGAGCATCGCCAACTTCAGCGAGATCGAGTGGATCCTGAACGACGACCTGAGGGAGTTCATCACCCTCGACCTGGACAACCAATAAAAAAACACACCATGAGACGGATCTTTTTCCTTGCCCTCACCCTCCCCCTGTGCAACATTATGCACGCACAGGACAATTGGGAGCTGAAGAAGGAGGAGGAGGGGATCAGGGTCTATACCCGGTATATCGAAGGGTCCGACATCAAAGCCTTCAGGGCCGAAGCGGTGATGGAAGGAAAACTCTCCGCTTTTGTCGCGGTGCTCAAGGACCTCGACTCCTACCCCGAACTCTTCGAGACGAACACCTATGCCGAGGCCCTTGAAAGCACCGATACGACCCTGGTCTATTACAGCCGTACCGGGGTCCCCTGGCCGCTCAAGGATCGCGACGGGGTCTATGCCCTCGGCTTCAGCCAGCATTACGGGAACAAGTCGGTGACCGTATCGGTGCGTTCCGTGGAAGGGGCGCGGCCCGATGCGGATGACCATGTCAGGATCCATTCCGCCTCCGGAAAATGGATGTTCCTGCCGGTGGACCACAACAAAGTGGAGGTCATCTTCGAAATGCAGGCCGATCCAGGTGGGAACCTGCCTGCCTGGGTCATCAATATGTTCCTGGTGGACACGCCGCTGAAAGACATGAAGAACTTGCGCGTACGGGTGCTGTTGCCCGAATATACCAACAGGCGGTATGACTTCCTGGTGGAGTACTGAGCCCCCATTCCGGCATCCGTTCCCCCCGGGACTAAACCTTCATCCCCTCCGTGCAGTTGGTGCAAATATCCACCGATCTCCTGTCGGTAAACACCCGTGTCCTGAAATCCTGGTATACCGGGTTCTTCCAGACCGTTTCGAAGGAGTCCTTTTTCAGGTCGCCCATCTGGTGGATGGCATCCTTGTCGAAGCAACAGGGCACCACCAGTCCGTCCCAGGTGATCACACAGGAGACCGACATCCTGTAACACCTGTCGGGAAAATCGTTCTTGATCTCCCACGTCCCATCCTGCTTCTGGCGGTAGCGGGAATACTTGTCGATGGTGGGGATGAGGGGATGGCCGTTCCTGTAATCATACACCTGGGCCGATTTGAGTTGCAATTCGTCCACACCCAGCTCGCCGGCCAGCCTCCTGACCTCCTCGATCTGGTGCTGGTTGGTGCGGAACACGATGAACTGCAGGATGATATGAGGAGTGCGCGAGCCGAGTTGCTTCTTCCATTTCACAAGGGTCCCGATGCCGTCGATCACCCGCTGATACCTGCCACCCACCCGGTAGGATGAATAGGTCTCCTGCCCGATCCCGTCGAGGGAGACGATGATGCGGTCGAGTCCCGATTCGACGGTCTTCCGCGCATTGTCATCCGTCAGGAAATGGGCGTTGGTGGACGTGGCCGAGTAAATCCGCCGCCGCCGGGCATCCCTTACGATCTCGAAAAAAGAGGGATTGAGGTAAGGTTCACCCTGGAAATAGAGTATCATGTACATCAGGCGGTTGCCGATCTCATCGACGATCTTGCGGTACAGGTCGAACGACAACATCCCGGTGTTGCGCGAAAACTGCCGCAGGCCGCTGGGGCACTCGGGACAGCGCAGGTTGCACGAGGTGGTCGGCTCGATGGAAATGCTGAACGGTCTCCCCCAGACGACCGGCCGCTTCAGCAGCAGGGTCAGGTAATAGGCCACCTGCACCTGCAGCAGGTTCCAGGCCCGCAGGGGAGTGACCCGCGAAACGATGTTCCAGTTGTCCAAAAACTTTTCGAGCACGGCCTGAAGAATATATCCATTAAACAGCCTGCGGCGCCAATGGTTCTCTTTTGTCCGGCAAATATAAGGGATGGGAGCTTACGCCTGGCAATTTCCTTGCAAGCGGCAATCCGGGCATTCAGATGTTCTTGGTGATCTGTTGCACCAGCTTGGAACCGCTGAAGAACTGCTTGGCGATGATCCGGAGCACCGTATATCCCGGGATGGCCAGGATCATACCGGGGATGCCGGCCAGGCTGCCGGCCATCAGGATCACCAGGAAGATCTCGATGGGATGCGCCTTGACGCTGGTGGAATAGATCAACGGCTGCAGGACCAGGTTGTCGATGAGGTTGGCCGCCGCAAAGGTGCCGATGATGACGGCCGAGATGGGGAGGATGTCCTCGTACATGCCCAGGCTCAGGTTGGCGGTGGCGCCGATCACCACGCCCATGAAGGTGCCGATGATGGGACCGAGGTAGGGGATCACGTTCATCAGTCCGCCGAGGAACCCGATGAGCAGCGCGCTCTCCACGTTGAAAATGGTGAGCCCGGTGGTGATGAGGGTCATCATGGTCAGCAACTCGATGCTGAGGCCCACGAAATAGCGCGACAACAGGTGCCGGGTGTCGCGGAGGATGTTGGCCGCCTGCTCCTCGAACCGGGTGGGCACGAACAGCATGATGCCATTATAGAACAGGTGCTCGTCGCGGAGGAAGAAAAAGGTGAGGAAGACCACGGAGAACAGCCCGATGAAGATGCTTCCGGCCAGCCCCACCACATTGCCGAAGATGTTCTTGACGGAGGTCATGTTCACGATCGATTCCAGCTCGGTGCCGAGCATGGTTTCGATGGTCTGGTCATGCTCCAGCATGTTCCACTCCAGCAGCTTCACCTCGATGTCGTGAAGCGGCTTTTCAAGCTGCTCGCCCAGGTACTGGAAGTCGATGGAGGAGATCACGATGGCCTGCCGGTTGATGATGGGCACGAAGATCATGAACAGCAGGGTAAGCACCAGCAGCATGCTGATGAGCGCAAGGATCGTGCTGGCGGTATGCGGCATCCGGAACCGGCGGACCTGGATGCGGTCGAACAGCCTCACCAGCGGCTGGCCGATGAACGACAGCACACCGGCGATCAGCACATAAACAAGGATATCGGCGAAATACCAGACCAGGTAGGCACCGACCAGGAAGGCGGCCACACCGCCCAGGACCTTGTAATTTATTTTCATCATCTGCGCGTTTGAGCAAAGATACTATTTAAATTGAATCCGGTCCCGCCCCCGCTCAAATGGCGAACTTGATGGTCAGCTTGCCGCCGAGGTTATCCCATCCGTTGCTGAATGAATAGGGTCCGTAGCGATAAAGCGCACCCAGCCCGAGCGAGTAGATCCGGAGGTTCAAAAGGTTGTTGATGAGGAGCCCGGATTCGTAATACCCCTTCTCCATGGTCCGGTATTCGATGTTGCTGTGGCTGTCGGTGAAATCGAGCCAGCCGAAGCCCACGTGGGTCACCACGGCGAATTCGGGCCTGAACACCCTGCCCTTGAACAGGAGCTTTTCGAAATCATGCTGAAAGTAGAGCGAGATGTATTTGTTCGACAGGAACTCGTTCATGCGCATGGTCCCGAAGCTGTTGGGCGCGAAGAGGGTGAACTGCCGGTAAGAGCCGTGCCCGTTGTAAAGGTTGGTGTAGGGGATGTCGGCATCGACATATCCGCCTGACAGCCTGATGGAGGTCCTGCCGATGTAATTGGTGTAAAACGATTTCTCCACCTTGACATCGATTCGGTTGTAATCGAACTCCCCGTCGAGGAAACCCCGGATGCCGCGCGTATATTGAACCCACAGGACGGGAAAGCGGGTCCCCAGCGAAATCCTCCTGCGCACGTTCTGCACGAACTTCTCGCCGTAGGCATACCGTATCCCCAGGCCGACCTCGGTGAACCGGAACCGGTCGAAATAGATGTTCAGGCTGTTTTCGCTCACCCCGTAACTGTAGTCGTTGGTGACCACCTTGTAGCTTCGTTCGAGCTGGAGGTTCACCTGCATGAACTTCAGCGTCCGGAACCCCACGGCGGTCCGGACGTACTCGGTCTCGTCCATGCGGCGGATGTGAAAATCCCTGAAATTATCGGGGTTGTTCAGGCGGTAGTCCTGGTCCCAGTATGTCACGCCGCTGGTCTCCGTCACATCGTTCATGTAGGCCAGTTTCCAGTGCAGGTCCCAATTCCGGATGATATTGATTGTGAGGTCACCGCCAAACTTTATCCGCTTGTCCTTGAAGCCGTACCTGAAATAGCCGCCGGCCCTGACGGTGCGCGACAGGCGGTCGTTGGTATGAAGCCCGGCTCCCAGGGCCAGCCCCTCGAAGGAGTTGTAGCGGACGAACCTGTCGATGTCCAGGTCCACGGGGCCCCATGGGATCTTCCCGGTGAGCAGGCTTTCGACGTTTCGTGCGACGCGATCGAAATTCTCGGCCTGGCCCACGCTGTCGATGTACCGGTACGTATTGCGTTCCTTTTCTGTGAGGGAGTCGACCCGGTAGCCCTTCCAGAAGTCTTCGTCACGGAAATTGGCACCGGGGTCCACATCCACCTCCACCGCGCCGAATTCCCGCCTCCGGAAGGTGGTGTCGAGGCTGATGTTCCGGATGTAGCTCTTCCCGATCCCGAAAGGGATGCGCACGGCATTGGCGGGCAGGGAATCGGAGCCGGCCATGACGGCCACCGACCGGGAGCTGTCGGTCACCATCACCGTGGTGATGAACTGGGTGTTCATCTGCACCGGGAACCACTGGTCCTCCTCCACCAGCTCATACATCTGTTCGATCCGGAAGGTGATGCCATGGGCCAGGGCGGCCGGCTCGGCCCGTACGTTCT
>CAYLTG010000093.1:0-12433 GCA_964386225.1 uncultured Bacteroidales bacterium | reverse complement strand
TTCTGGGAAGCCCTGCAGTATTACTGGTTCGTCCATGTCGGGGTGATCACCGAAGTGAACCCGTGGGACTCTTTCAACCCCGGGCGGCTTGACCAGCACCTCCTCCCATTCTATGAATCGGGGATCTCTGACGGATCCCTCACCAGGGAGCGGGCCATGGAGATCCTGCAGTCGTTCTGGATCAAGTTCAACAATCATCCCGCCCCGCCCAAGATCGGCGTCACCGCCAAAGAGAGCAACACCTACACCGATTTCGCCCTCATCAACCTGGGCGGCGTAAAGGCCGATGGCTCGGACGCGGTGAATGAAATGACCTACCTCCTCCTCGACGTGATCGAGGAGATGCGGCTGCTGCAACCCAGCAGCATGGTACAGGTGAGCAAAAAGAACCCCGACCGGTACGTCCGGCGGTTCCTGCAGATCACCAAAACAGGATACGGCCAGCCCTCCATCTTCAACACCGACGCCATCATCCAGGAAATGCTGCGGGTGGGTAAATCCATCGAAGATGCCCGCGACGGCGGCGCCAGCGGCTGCGTGGAGACGGGTGCTTTCGGGAAGGAGGCCTACATCCTCACCGGCTATTTCAACATCCCCAAAGTGCTCGAGATCACCCTCCACAACGGCACCGACCCCAGGACCGGCAGGAAGATCGGACTGGAAACGGGCGACCCGGCAACCTTCGGCTCGTTCGAGGAGTTGGTGTCGGCCTTCGGGAAACAGCTGAACCATTTCATCTCCATTAAGATAGAGGGAAACAACATCATCGACAGGATCTATGCCAGGCAGATGCCTGTGCCCTTCCTGAGCCTGCTCATTGACGATTGCATCAGCAAGGGCAGGGATTACCACGACGGCGGGGCGCGTTACAATACCAGCTACATCCAGGGGGTGGGGATGGGCAGCATCACCGACGAACTGGCAGCCATCAAATACCATGTGTTCGACCGGGGGACGATCTCCATGCAGGGCATGCTGGATGCCATCACGAACAACTTCGAGCGGTATGGGGAGTTCCGGGAGATGCTGCTGCATGAGACCCCCAAATACGGGAATGACGATGATTACGCCGACGACATTCTGCGCCGGGTATTCGAAATGTATTATGCCGCCGTCGACGGCAAGCCCACCGCACGCGGAGGACACCACCGGGTGAACCTGCTCCCCACCACCTGCCATGTTTACTTCGGGAGCGTGATGGGAGCCATGCCCGACGGGAGGCTTGCAGGGAAACCTTTATCGGAAGGCATTTCACCCGTCCAGGGCGCCGACCGGAAAGGACCCACCGCCGTGATCAAATCGGCGGCCAAGATCGACCACATCCGCACCGGGGGTACCCTGCTCAACCAGAAGTTCACCCCCGCATTCCTGGACAGCGATGCTGGCATCGAAAGCGTGCTGCACCTCATCAGGAGCTATTTCACCCTCGACGGCCACCACATCCAGTTCAACGTCGTATCAGCCGAGACACTGCGCAAGGCCAAGGCCAACCCCGAACACTACAGGAACCTCATCGTGCGGGTGGCAGGTTACAGCGATTACTTCGTGGACCTGACCGAGGAACTGCAAAACGAGATCATCGCCCGTACCGAGCACATGTCAGGATAAAAAAAGTACCAAAAGCCCGGAAGAATGGGATGTTAGTGAGTTTGGGCGGTAGTTCACGTTAGTCAGAGGGCTTTTGGTACCTGGATCAAATGTTGTTGACAAATACAAAGAAGTCGGTGATCTCCTCCTGGTTTCGGAGCTTGCATTTATTTTTTTTCACGTAGTTGTTCAGCGCCCTGGGGTCCTTGTCCAGCATTTCGATGACCTCCTTTCGCTTTTCCGGAAGCTGCTCAGCGGTCTTTCCCTGACACGACAGGAAATACCGGTTGGCCAGGTAGTAGCGGGTCTGTGTCCCGCTCCCTTCCACAGACTCCTCGTACTCGTACTTGATGCCCCGGTGCAACAGGAGCTCATACTCCCCTTCCACCAGCAACTCGAGGTATCCTTCCCTCACCTGGTCGTTGCAGTTGAACTTCCTGTATACAAATACCTTTTCTTCGATAAGGAGCTTGGAGAGGTCCTCCGGATTGCCGATGGCGGCGGTATCGCCCTGGAATGAATATTCCATCTGCTGGTTGTAGATATTGTAGCGGACCATGCGGTCATCAAGCACGGTTCCGTCCTCCAGTACGATCATACCGGGTTTCCATTCTTCGCACAGGTACATGCCGCATTCCTTTCCCAGGTTGAGGTAGTTTTGCTGTGCAGCGGAAGATCCGGAAGCGCCGACGTCGATGATCGCCTCCTGTCCGACCGTGGCATTGTTCTTTACTTCAGGAGGATCGAGGTTCTGAGACCATAATGATGAGCACAATGCGAGCAGCACCATTACGAACATAAATTTCGGGATGGGTTTCATGGTTGCCAGTTTTTGATTGCATGTAAGATACGAAAAATCAGCAAAAAAGTCAAGGAATCCGGTCAATTAAAAATCCACAATCCATGCACGGCAAATCAAATCCCGCACCAGTCAAATATTCCGGCATCCGGGTTGAGCATCCGCCGATTCCCCTTATTTTTGATCCCTGAAACAACAAACGGCGGAAAAACTCCCAAGCATGGCAACCATGAGATCCAATGCGAAGATCGTCGGCAGCCTGGCCGTTATCCTGGCCTCCATCATGTGGGGGTTCGACGGCATCGTGCTTACGCCCAGGCTCTTCAACCTGGACGTGATCTTTGTGGTCTTCGTCCTGCACCTTATCCCCTTTCTCATCATGAACATCTTCCTCAGGGATGAATACCATCACCTGGGACGGCTTGCCCCGAGGGACACACTGGCCTTCATGCTGGTCGCCATTTTCGGCGGTTTTCTGGGGACGGCCTCCATTGTCAAGGCCCTGTTCCTTGTCAACTTCCAGGACCTTTCCGTAGTGGTATTGTTGCAGAAACTGCAACCCGTGTTCTCCATCGCGCTTGCCGCCGCCATCCTGAAGGAGCGGATGCGCAAACGGTTCGCCTTCTGGGCCGGACTTGCCATCATAGCCAGCTACTTTCTCGTATTTGGCTTCCATGCCCCCAACCTGCACCGCGACAGCACGACGGTGCATGCTGCATTGTTCGCCCTCCTGGCCTCGTTCTCATTCGGCAGCTCCACGGTCCTCAGCAAATTCATCCTGCAGCGGTACTCCTTCCGGACGACCACTTTCTACAGGTATGGGTTTACCACCATCATCCTTTTTGTCATTGTACTCCTCTCCGGCAGGATGGAGCTATTCGGGCAGGTGACCACAACCAACTGGATATATTTCATCATCATCGCCGTGACCACGGGTTCAGGCGCGATCTTCCTTTACTACTTCGGACTGATCCGGATCAATGCCATGCTCGCCACCATGTGCGAGCTGTTCTTTCCCATCTCGGCCATCCTGTTCGACTACCTCTTCAACGGCAAACTGCTGTCGCCGGTCCAGTGGATCGCGGCGGCTATTATGATCGTGGCCATTATCAGGCTGAACAGGGCACCACAGGAGAAAAATATCGGCTCGAATAAAAAATAGTGACCGGGGCCACCAAATACATCTAAAAATTAGTATATTTGGAGGAAATTAAGGCGGGCCGCCGACAAGTGTCTGCCCGCAGCATGATCGCCGGTAATAAACGTTAAACAATAGATGTATCATTAAAACTTTGATTATGAAGACAAGCTTACTTTCCCTCATTTTCCTGATGTTTTTCGTTTCTGGTCACGCCCAGGACAGTTTTACCCAGTTGACGGGGCCCAACAAGAACCTGGTCCTGAAACCGATAACCGTCCACCCCGACGTCAGTAACCCGGTCTTCGGGAACGTGCCCGGAGCCAAGGTCTATGATTTCGTGACCATAGGCACCACCTGGAACGATGCCCAGACTTACAACTACGGGAACTTGATGCAACATGTATGGGCCTATGGCGACGGTACCGTGGGAGCGGTCTGGCTCAGCGAAGGGCTCAACCAGGACCCCGACAGGGGCGCCGGGTACAATTATTTCGACGGCTCCGAATGGGGAGAGCCCAACCTGCATGTGGGCCCGCCCAACAGGATGGGATCACCCTGTTATGCCCCATGGGGAGAGAACGGTGAGATCATCGCCCAGTACCGCTACATTGCCAATGAAGGCCCAATCTACCTATACAAGCGGGTAGAAAAAGGCGAGGGCGACTGGATCGAGGTGGAGGTACTGCCCCCGTCAGGCTGTTCCCTCGTATGGCAAACCATGACCACCAGCGGCGACAACAACGAATACATCCACCTGCTGGCTGAGACCTACGATACCGAATACAATGGCCAGGCCAATGCCCTGCTCTACTACCGCTCTTCTGACGGCGGCGATAGCTGGGACATCTTCGAACACACCATTGAGGGACTGGGGCCCGATTATTACCCCACGATCAACCACCTGGCCTACAACTGGTCCAACCCGGTGGGCAGCACCATTGCCTTCACCTATGGCTTCGACCAATGGGATGGAAAGGTCTTCAAGTCCAATGACCACGGCACCACCTGGGAAAGCATGACCGTATTCTCCACGGGGTTCGACCCCTTCGACCCGCCGACGGAAAGCGCGAACTTTGCAGGCGGCATCGGCGGTTCCGCCATCGTGCTCGATTCCGAGGGCAAGGCCCATGTCTCCTTCGCCAGGATGGTCCATGTGTTTGTGGACGGCTCCGCCAACTTCTATCCCTATACCGACGGGGTGGTTTACTGGAACGAGGACATGCCCCAGCTTGACACGGCCACCATCAGTGCCACCACCCTGGAATACCTGGAAGAGTCAGGCAACCTGGTGGGATGGATCCTGGGCGACGAGACCTATGAGATCCCTGCCGACCAGCCCACCTACGCCAATTCGCTCTGCGCCTTCCCCGTCATGTCCATCGATGCCAGCGACAACATGTTCGTTGCCTGGACAGGAGTGGCACCCAATTACTCCAACGGGCTCGTGGACTACAGGCACATTGTCCTCAACGCCTCCTTCGATGGCGGCACCACCTGGGCAGGGCCCGAGGACCTGAACACCGACCTCGTATTCCTTTTCAGCGAATGTGTGTTCCCCTCCCTGGCGCCGTGGATGTACGAACATGTGCAGCTCACCTACCAGGAGGACAATGAGCCGGGAGTATTCGCCTGGCCCAGCCAACAGACTATCCAGACGGAGAACAACATCCACCACATGATGATCGAGAAGGGTACATTCGTGGCTGTGGGGGAAAATACCCTCGAGGCCGGGGACATGGTATCCCAGTGCTATCCCAATCCCGCAACGGATCACACCGTGGTGCAGATCACCCTGGAGCAGGCCACCGGGGTGGGCATCCAGGTTGTCAATGTGATGGGACAGGTGGTCAGGGACCTTCCCCTAGCGGTCATGCCGCAGGGTAAAAACCGGGTCACCCTCGAAGTGGCTGACCTTGCACCCGGCATCTATTACTGCACGGTGGAGGCAGGATCACAAAAAACCACGCGCAAATTCATCGTCAACAGGTAAAAACACACTCCGAAAGCTCTGAAAGGGAAGGAAAACCAGTGACACCTGCTTTGCCCCGCAAGGCAGGTGTTCGCTTTTTATGACCCCGGCTATGCAAGGAACCGCAGCAACAAGGTCTCAACCAGCAGGAAGGCAAGGGCCGCCAGCACAAACCATTTCCAGAGCTGAACCCCCCGGCTCATTTCGGCCAGGGACTGGGCCAGCGGCCTGCCAGCGGACTCGAGCACCTGCACCGCACTGAGCTGCCGGTCGGCAACGATCGACCGGAGCTCCTCGGGCGTATGGAAAATCATTTCCGACTCCGACCGGTCATAATTGAAGGCGAGCCCTGCCACTGGCTCACCCGAGTAAATCAGCAGGTAGTTGCCGGCCTCCCGCACCTGGCCATAGACGTTCAGCTCATCGAGGTGCCCGATCCGCCGGTGTTCGGGGATCGCCTCGAACGACCTGTCGGCATTGACGATCCTGAGCACCTCCTCGGAACTCTGCCGGACCGATTCCACCCTGATCACTTCATCCAGTCCGAGGGTATAATAGAGTTGCTCCCCCGAAACGCTCGCGATGGCGATCTTATAAAGGACCGGGACGAACATGGGGTGCTGCTGGAAATTGCTGAAACGGGCCAGCAAGGGCACGGCGGACAGGTAAAGGGCTCCTCGCCCCCTCCGGGTCACCGTAAGAAACGGATCCCCGTTCTGCAGCTCAAGAAGTGCCTCCAGGCCGGCCGGGCCGGTGGTGTTCAACCGGAAATGATCCTGGACGAGGGGAAGGTCGATGTTCTCGGGAACCGACTCGAACACACCTGTGAAGAGCGGATGGCCCAGGTTGACCGTTCCGACCCGCTGCCGGGTGGTGTCGAGGCCTCCGTAGGCAGCTCCGGCATGCACGCGGAGGAAAGAGGCATACGATGCGTCCGCAAACACGGAGGGCGGGAAAATCAGCACGCTCCCTCCGGCACTCATGAAACGGTCGAGCTCCTGCGACAATCCCGAGGAGATCGCCGGGATGCTGTTCAGAATGATCAGGTCATAATCGGCAAGGGAAGAGAAATCAAGCTGGCCGGAAGGCGAATTGACGAACCGCACCAGGGTGTCATCACCAAAAAGGGAGTTCAGGTAAAAATCGGGGGCGGCCTCGTTGATGGCCAGGACGTTGACGGTTTCATTCACCCTGTAGGAGAAATAGAACCTGTCATCGAAGTTCACCGGGTAATCGTTGATCTCCAGTTCACCGGCCTGGATCCCGGTGCTCTGGATGGAGTAGGTCAGCTTCACCGTGACTGCGTCGCCGGGCCCGATGCCGAAGCTGGCCAGGGCGCGCTGCTGGCCGTTTATCCTCAGCTTTACCGGGATGTCCTCAAAACCGCTTTCCGAGCTGTTGCGCACGCTCAGGTTCAGGTTCACCAGCTGGTCGGCCTGCTGAACCGGGGATTCGAACCAGCAGCTGTCGATGTACAGGTTGTCGGTAACCACGGCGCTGACCGGCACCAGGTAGGTCGGGATCAGGCTGTCGGTCGCAGCGGCGGCCCCATTCATGAAAAGCGCCTGGAAATCGCTGATCATGTATGAGGAACGGACAGCGGCCTGCTCCCTGCGCAGCATTTCCTCCTGTCGTATTCGCACCGCGCCGAAACTGCGCACCACCGGCGAAAAATCGACCTCGTTCAGCAGGTCGAGGAACTCCTCCTTGCTCACGAATCGCTGGTGGCGGCCTTCAAAATCATTGGTCAGCAACTGGAATCGGTCCGATCCCTTGTAGATGGACGCGATCTCGCGCGCCTTGCCGAGGGCGGTCTGCAAAAGACTCCCATCCGGTGATTCGGCCTGCATGCTGAACGAGTTGTCGACATAAACGCTGATGCTGTTCTGCTCCAGCGCCCGGATGCCCGTATCTTCAAGGGGAATGTAAGGCCTTGCGAATGCGAGGACAATGGCAGCCACAGCCAGCATCCGGGCGACAAGGACCAGCAGGTGCTTCAGGTTCGATTGCTTTCGGGTCTCCTGCTTGAGCTCCCGGATGAATTCCACGTTGGTGAAATAGACCTTGCGGAACCGCCTGAAATTGAACAGGTGGATGATCACCGGGATGGCGATCGCAACAAGACCATATAAAAAACCGGGATTGACGAATTCCATGGTGAAAGCCAGCAAATGAGCGTCAAAAATAACCAATAAAACAGACTAACGCACCGCACCCGGCAAAATTGTCGGCCTTGAGGAGGATCCCGGGCAAAAAAAAAGTCCCGCGCACGGCGGGACTCGCATTAACCATTAAACTATTCTGAATCAGTTCACTAAAATCGTATTAAGGAGATCAGATCACACCCTGGTCGATCATGGCATTGGCCACCTTAAGGAATCCGGCGACGTTCGCCCCTTTCACATAGTTGATGAAACCACCCTCCTCTTCACCGTATTTCCTGGCGGTATCGTGGATGCTCACCATGATCTGGTGGAGTCGCTTGTCGACCTCTTCCCTAGGCCAGTTGAGCTTCATGGAGTTCTGTGACATCTCCAGTCCCGAAGTGGCTACACCCCCGGCGTTGACGGCTTTCCCCGGGCCGAAGAGGATCCGGTTGTCCATGAACACCTCGATGGCCTCCGGGGTGGAAGGCATGTTGGCGGCCTCGGCCACGCAGAGGACACCATTGGCGACCAGCTGCTCGGCATCTGCCTTGTCCAGCTCGTTCTGGGTGGCGCATGGCATGGCCACGTCGCACTTCACCTCCCACGGCCGTTTGCCGGCGAAGAACTTGGCTTCGGGGAACTCGAATACGTAAGGCTGTACGATGTCCTGGTTGGAGGCCCTCAGTTCGAGCATGAAATCGATCTTCTCTCCGGAGATCCCTTCCGGGTCGTAGATATAGCCGTCGGGCCCCGAAAGGGTGACGACCTTGCCGCCCAGTTCGCTGACCTTGATGGCGGCTCCCCAGGCTACGTTGCCGAAGCCCGAGAGGCACACGGTCTTTCCTTCCAGGCTTTCGCCCTTGGTGGCCAGCATCTCCTTGGCAAAATATACGGCGCCAAAGCCTGTTGCCTCGGGGCGGATGAGGCTTCCGCCCCAGTTGACGCCCTTGCCCGTGAGCACTCCGTGGTGCTCACCGCGGAGCTTCTTGTACATGCCGTAAAGGTAACCGATCTCTTTGCCGCCTACACCGATGTCGCCGGCAGGCACGTCCGTTTCCGGCCCGATGATCTTCCACAGCTCCAGCATGAAGCTCTGGCAGAAACGCATGATCTCGTTGTCAGATTTGCCCTTGGGGTTGAAGTCGGAACCACCCTTGCCACCGCCGATGGGAAGGGTCGTGAGGCTGTTCTTGAAGATCTGCTCGAACCCGAGGAACTTGAGTATGGAAAGGTTGACGCTCGGGTGAAAACGCAACCCGCCCTTGTAGGGACCCAGCGCGTTGTTGAACTGCACACGGTAACCCAGGTTCACATGCACCTTCCCCTCATCATCCATCCATGGCACCTTGAAGGTAAGCACACGGTCGGGTTCGATGATCCTTTCCACGATGCCGGCTGTTTCAAAATGTGGGTTGTCGTTCACCACATCCTCGATGGATTCCAGCACTTCGCGCACCGCCTGAAGGTATTCGACCTCGCCGGGATGTTTTTTTTCGAGATCGATCATAATCCTTTCTAAGTTCATAGCTTAATTGTTTGTTTGTTAGAAACTTATAATTGTTAATCTATTAACAGCCACCAATGAGGCGCAAAAGTCCACTTTATCATTGATATATCCAAATTTAAAGCAAAAATTTTTTCATGTACCCACTTTAATTCACGCGGGCACTAATGTGCCTTTAAGTTTTCACGGCCGGCCGGCTCCGAAAGTGAAAGCTTTTCGGTATCTTTGCAGGAAAAGCGCGCCATTGAAAAAGGACGAGATCATCTACGGGTTCCAGCCGGTGCTGGAGGCAATAAAAGCGGGAAAGGACATCGAGAAGCTGCTGCTCCTCAAAACGCTTCACCCCGCCAAGCTGCAGGAGGTGAAGAAGGAGGCCACCGCCTTCCGGATCCCCTTCCAGTTCGTACCCAGGGAGAAGCTCAACAAATTCACCCGGCAGAACCACCAGGGGGTCATCGCCCTGGTATCGCCCGTTTCCTACGTGGAGATCACCCAGCTGGTGCCCATGCTGTTTGAAAGCGGCAGGATGCCGCTGCTGCTGGCCCTCGACAGGGTGACTGACGTCAGGAATGTGGGGTCCATCGCCAGGACCGCCGAATGCGCCGGGGTCGACGGGCTGCTGATCCCTGCCAGGGGGTCGGCCATGATCAATGCAGATGCCGTCAAAACCTCGGCCGGGGCCCTGTCACGCCTGCCGGTGTGCAGAGTGTCAAGCCTGACCGGGGCCATCCGCTATCTCCGGGAGAGCGGCCTGTCCATTACCGGCACCAGGGAAGGATCCCCCACCAGCTACCACCAGGCTGACTACAACATTCCCATGGCACTGGTCATGGGGTCGGAAGAACAGGGTATCTCACCGGATGTGATGGAGCTGTGCGACACCATGGTGAGCATCCCCCTCCATGGGCAGATCGAATCCCTCAATGTCGCGGTAGCCACCGGCATCATCCTCTTCGAGGCAGCCAAACAAAGGAGCGGGGAACAAGGTCAATGAAACACATCCTCATACCAACACCGGCTTTCACCCTGACGCGGACCCTCGGACTGCTGCTGTCGCTTGCCATTGTCGCAGGCTGTTCCCGCACCGAAAAAGGCTATTTCGACAATGGGGAGCTGCAGTACGAACTGGAAAAGAAAGATGGCCGCTACAACGGCAAGGCCACATTCTATTATGAGAACGGGGTCAGGCAGCATGAATGCCATTACCGCAACGACACCCTGCAGGGTGCTTCCACCCGGTGGTACAACAACGGAAAAGTCTACGCGGTCGAGCACTACCAGGACGGACTGCTGCATGGCACGGCCCAGTATTTCGACATGAACGGCAAGAAGATCCGCCAGGAGAACTACCGGCACGGCACCCTGCACGGGGAGTCGATCGAATACTACCCTTCGGGTCAGGCCAAGATACGCGGCAGCTATGATGATGGATATTACGACGGGAAATGGCTCTATTTTGAAGATGACGGCACCATCGTCGGGATGGGTGATTACGTGAAAGGTACCGGAAGGCAAAAAGCATGGTACCGCAACTCGACACTCAAGCGCGAGGTGAGTTACGTGGACAACCAGAAACACGGCAGGGAGACCTGGTACAATGCCGATGGCACCGTGGCCCGCATCATCACCTACGAACACGGAAATCCGGTTTCCACGGAGGAGTTTTAAGATGCACCTGCGGATCTACCTCATCGGGTTCATGGGCAGCGGCAAAACGACGGCCGGAAAACGGCTGGCCCGGGCGCTGGACTATGCGTTTACCGACCTCGACAGCATGATCGAGGAGAGATACCATGTCACCATCCCCTCCCTCTTCGAAAAATACGATGAACATGCCTTCCGCACCCTGGAACATGAAACCCTCAAGGATACCCTGACCCTCCCCCGGCACGTGATCGCCACCGGTGGCGGCACCCCCTGCTTCTTCAACAACATGGAGCTGATCAATGGCAGCGGCATTTCGGTCTACCTCAGGCTGAGCCCCGCTTCCCTTCACCAGAGGCTGCTCAACTCCAAGAAGAAAAGGCCGCTCATCCAGCGGCATCCGCCCGCAGAAGTGCTTGACTATATCAAAAGGACACTGGACGAGAGGGACCCTTATTACCTCCGGGCCCATCATATCGTGAAAGGGGAAGACCTCGACATCGGAGCGCTCTGCCGGCTGCTCGACAAAAAGGAAGCAACATGATCACGAAGCAGTTTCTTCATAAGCTCAAGATCCCGGAAGGGAGCAGGATACTGGTCGCCGGCCCCCTGCCGGGAGGCTCCGGGCCCAACCCGGCCGGGGATCAGCCGGTTGACCTCCAAAGGGAGGATGATACCGCCTATGGCCTGGTCCTGGTATTTGGCACCGGCAGGGGCGACCTGGACGAACTGCTTGCCCGCATCACACCCGTTGATGACACCCTCACGAAGTTATGGGTCTGTTATCCCAAAAAGAGCGGATCAGTCGGGTCCGACCTTTCTCGCGACGTGATATGGGAACTGGCTTCACAGAGGGGCCTCAGGCCCGTGGCACAGGTTTCGGTGAACGACGACTGGAGCGCGATCCGCCTCCGGCCGGGCTCCTCGGTCAGGCCGAAGCCGGGATCGGACATCCCCGGGGTCGACCCCGGGAAAAGAGTGGTCACCCCTCCTGCCGACCTGGCAGAAGCGCTTCTGGAAAGCGGGCTGACAGAAGTTTTCGAGAAACTGTCGTTCACCCATAAAAAAGAACATGTCGAAGCCATCGTCTTGGCAAAAAAGCCGGAGACAAGGGCCAGGAGAATCCTGAAATGCATTGAAATGCTCAACAAATAATCACCCTATGAAATCCTTCAGAAAAGAACTGTGGTTCAATACATCCGCCCGGCGGCAGCTCATTAACATCACGCCGGAGGTGCAACAATGCGTCATCGAAAGCGGGGTGCTGGAAGGGCTATGCCTGGTGAATGCCATGCACATCACCTCCAGCGTCTTCATCAACGACGACGAGGGCGGCCTGCACCACGACTACGAGGTCTGGCTTGAGAAGCTCGCCCCTGAAAAACCCTATTCCCAGTACAAGCATAATTCCTACGAAGACAATGCCGATGCCCACCTGAAGCGGACCATCATGGGCCGGGAGGTGGTGGTGGCCATCACCGGGGGAAAACTTGATTTCGGTCCCTGGGAGCAGATCTTCTACGGCGAATTCGACGGAAAGCGGAGGAAGCGGGTATTGGTGAAGATTATTGGGGGGTAGGGGGCTGTTGCAGTGGCAGTGGCAGTGGCAGGTGACAGTAGCAGTAGCAGTAGCAGTGGCAGG
>CAYLTG010000092.1:0-12542 GCA_964386225.1 uncultured Bacteroidales bacterium | reverse complement strand
CGCGACGAGCCGATCACCACCACATCCTCCGGGCCCAGGCGGTCGAGCTTCGCCCGTTGCACCGCCCACAATGCTTTGTCGTCGTCGATGGCTGCGATGTACCCTTTCTTTCTGACATGGGTCTCCCAAAATGTGATGGAGGCCACGGTAAGCATCAGGGCGAGCACAAGGGAACGTTCCAGTTTCATCGGTATTGCTTGAATGTGTTAGGTCCTGAAAGATAAGAAATTGAATGCGCAGCAAACATATAAATCTTTGCTAGTCCGGAGCCAATATTTCACATATTGTTAACACTTTGGAACCTTGAAATTGCATGACCTCAACCGGGGTCACGAACAGTATCAGGCTGACATATGATGTACGGGAGCGTATGTCATATCGTCCGTACAGGTTGAAATGCGTGGCATGAGCGGGCAGTCAGTTGCTCAATGACCTCGGGTGCCTCATTTCTGATTACATTGATGATCTTCCCATGGCAGTATGGGCAGAGGTGGGCATCCCCATCGGTGTCGATGTAGAAGAAACGGTTGCCGCCGCCAAAGCAGCCTGTCCGGCGCTGATGGAAGCCCAGGTAGTTGATGATGGGGAAATCGCGGCAGGCTTTCGTTGCATTATACTGAAGGTAGATCTTCTCCAGCACTTTCAGTTGCCGATCATCCAGTTCCACATCCTTACCGGCATACCTACCCGTTGAGCGGGGCTCGATGAACTGGACAAAAGTCACCCCCAACGATCTTGCCAGCGCCAGGTACTCCTTCAGATGGGATTCCTCCGCCATTTCCCTGCGCGCACACAGGGCCAGTGCCGTGGCCAGCCCGGCCTCCCTTCCCCATCGTGCGGCATCGACCGCGGCACGATAGGCTCCTCTGTACCCCCTGAATGCATCGTGACCCTCTTCTCGGTAATCATCAAGGCTCACCATGACCCCGGTGAGGCCGGCACCCTTCAGTTTGCCTGCCATGGACCTGTCAAGGCCCAGGCCGGAGGTGATGACCCAGAAATCGGTCCCGGGCCGTGCCGCTTTCAGGATACCGAAAACAGCTTCAGGCCGGAGCAAGGGCTCCCCGCCGCTCAGCATGATCTGTCCCGTTCCGTGGTCCTGGAATTTGAGGACGATACCCATCAGTTCCTTTACCGATAACCGCTCCTCCGACCGGAGGTTTTCCCATTCGAAACAATGAGCGCATCTCATGGTGCATTTTTTAGTGATCGCCAGGAAGACGGTCCGAAGCCGGGGCGGTGTACGGTCGTCGATCAACCTGTTCAGCTCTGCAAGGTGCAAGGCCCTGACAGCCGGAGAGGGAAACCCCGGAGTGCCTAACCTCCAGTAGTACCTGTCCCCCACCCTCACCGCCTTTGTAAGCAGGGAAGACCCAAATGTGGCCATATACCGCCTCCTTATTGCTCGAAGGAGTTTAACGGCTCTTCGTGAATCACCTGTAATTTCCCTGGCCAGCTTGAAAAGCTGGAACATCACCCTCAATTTGAGCAGTGAAAGTTCTGTCCTGCCAGCGACATTCCGGCTTGCGCCCTTCCCGTCGAAGGTGATGTTTTTTTCGATGCTATGACCCTGCTGGCCGGACATCGCATTCTTTAGTTACGGGAGGCCATGACATTGCCTTCTCCCAGGACCTGCAGGTACCTCATCCGGGAATATTCCGAGAAATAACCGGGGACTTTGAATTTGGAAAGGGCCTCCACTTTTGGCGGACCTTCAAACTCACGGACAAGCTCATAGTATCCGTATGTATGGAGAAAAACAGATTGTTCCATACCGGTATCACCTTCAGGTGCTTTGAAGGTGATTTCCGTGATCTCGCCTGTGTTTTCCTGTGACATGAACACACCATCGGTTTCCAGTAGCGCCCCCTTCCAGTCTGCACCGCCGGTTCCGACAGCCAGGGAGGGTTTGATTATTGTTGACACAACTTCCTGGTCGGCAGTGAAATCCATAGCAGCGTAATCGACCTCCCAGAACATGAAGCCGGTTTCGATCTTTATGTCCACCGTTTGATTATTCACCCCCGGCAGGTCGATGGGGATCACAAAGTCGCGGCTTGCCAGAGGACCAGGTGTGAACAGGTAATCGATCAATTTCCAGTCGTCTCCTTGTTTCACGAATATTGAAAGGGGAATGTCGCTGTCAAGCATCCTTTGCCGCCTTTCTTCAGGAGGGACCAGCGCTTGTTTCTCCATCCAATTGTCATAGGCGGTCCCGAATCCCGAAAGGAACTCACCAAATAGATAGTCGAACCAAAGACTGTTCCTGGCATTCAAAAGAAGTTTGCCGCGCACGGCTCTTTCCGGTTTTTGGAAAGTCAGATAAATGGCATTCCTGGATCGGTCCGGGTCATTGAACATATAGATGGCTCTGTCCTTACTTCCCATCAATGGGCGGATGTCTTCACCAGTCGCTGAAATGGCCATCACAGGCTTCTCGGGTTCAGTGATCAGAAATGGGCTTCCGTACTTGTCGATGAGTACCCGGCTTCCCTCCGGGTGGCTGATGACGATGAGGTTTGCCAGATCGGTATATTGCCTTTCTTTCAGTTCGTTGCTGAGGCGGATCTTGTAGAGCCCTTCAGATGGCCTGATGGAGGGTAGCGGCATGTAATCGTCCCGCGCCAGGTTTTTGGCAATGGCCCCGCCGTATGTCTCTCCCTCAAAGATGAATCCGTTTCCGTCGTGGACGTAAACATACGGACATGAACTTTTGATCAGTTCCCCAATGATCAGCATCAGAACAAAGGCGAAAGCCGCGATCCCGACTGTTGTGAAAACAGCTGACGTATTGTTCTTCCGGGTGTCCTTGTCAATGATCCTCACTTCGTTTATATCGGCCAGCCGTATCGAGGCCGGACCGAGTGGCAGGGATGTGTAACTTTCTTTTAGATAAATGTGCACCTCATTGATGATGTTCTTTTCATCACTGGCGTATTGGACATTCCTGTCCTCGGTGTAATGGAGCGGGATGTCTGGTTCCTTGATGGTGCCGCTCAGGTAAAGCGAGTCCACCCTGGGCTCGTTCAGAAGGTATCGATAATGCCCTGAATGCAACACGAAGGTCTTGTGGATCTTTCCCATATCCTCGATCCTCGGGTAGTTTTCCGGGGCCAGGGTGTTCACCTCGAAATACTTGCAGCTGAACGTCTGGAACAGCAAAAGGGCGATCATGAAAAATGACATGCATTTCTTGATCGCAGGATTAAACAAATGGCTCATGGTTCAATAGTTAGGTTTAGTAAAATGAGATTTACACGGCAGTTTTCTCCATATGCAATCACATCCTTCGACTTGTCTAAAAATAGTGAAAAAAATGATGAAAATCAAGTTTATTATCGGTGTTGCAGCGGTTTCTTATACCTCTAACAAAAGGCATCAATCAGGTTTTTACAAAAAGAACTGCCACATTGACAAGACCCTAGTTCCGGACCAAAGTTTGATGTGATCCCGGCATGCAAAACAAACTGACTTTCGTACACAGCGACAACACCCTGCTCGATGCCTATTCCAGCACCGTCACCTCCGTGGTGCAGGGTGTCTCCGACGCCATCGTCCACATCGAGGTAAAGCGGAAGGGGGTCGATCCCCGCACGCGGAAGCCTGGCATCCAGGCCGGCAATGGCTCGGGCTTCGCCATCTCTTCCGATGGCTACATCCTCACCAACAACCATGTGATCGAAAAAGCCGTGGAGATCAAGGTCACCTTCCGCGACGGCAGGAAGGTGGATGCCGACCTTAAAGGGGCCGATCCTTCCACCGACATCGCCGTGCTCAAGGTCGACGAGAAGCTCACCCCCCTTAGCTTCGCGGACTCCTCCGCCCTGCAGCCGGGCCAGATCGCCATCGCCATCGGAAATCCTTACGGATTGCAACAGACGGTTACCACGGGTGTGGTGAGCGCCCTGGGGCGGACCCTGCGGTCGAAGAACGGCCGCCTCATCGACGACGTGATCCAGACCGACGCCTCCATCAACCCGGGCAGCAGCGGCGGCCCGCTCCTGAACTCCGCGGGCCACGTGATCGGCATCAACACCGCCATCATTAACACGGCACAGGGGATCTGCTTCGCCGTCTCCTCCAACATGGCCAGCACCGTGGCCGGACAGCTGATCCTGGATGGGAAGATAAAAAGGGCGCAGTTGGGAATTGTGGGCCAGATGGTGAATCTCACCCCCCGGATCGTGGCGGTCAACAAGTTGGAGCGGAACACCGGGGTATATGTTTCGGAACTGGTCAGCAGCACGGGGCAACCTGCAGGAATCCGGTCCGGCGACATTATCGTCACCTACAACGGTTTGCCGGTGGCCCGCATCGACGACCTGCACAGGTACCTGACGGGCGACCAGGTTGGCACATCGGCCACCCTTGGCGTGCTGAGGAATGGGCGGCTGGAGGAATTGGAGGTGGTTCCGCAGGAAGCCGGCTAGAATTGGGCGATCTTCCCCAGCCCTGCATCCTCCGTCGGGTAAAGGACCCCCTCCTCCAGCCGGAACAACCCCGAGAAGGGATCTTCCAGCAGGTCGAGGTGTCCGTCGAGGTCGGCGAATTCGATGTTGGGCCTGCTGAGCGCAAAATGAAGCCCTGCGGCGATGCCGAGGGCGCACTCGTCGAGGCAGCCCACCATCACCTCCATGCCGGCGGCTTTGGCCACCGAGTTGATGTGCATCCCTTCCAGGATGCCGCCCATCTTCATCAGTTTGATGTTCACCATGTCGATGCGGTCGTTCTTCGCCAGCCTGAACGTGTCCTTCAGCGTTTTTATGCTTTCGTCGGCCATCACCGGAACATCCACCTGCTGGGTCACCTCGCCGAGCACCTCATCCTTTTTCTGGTGGGTGGGCTGTTCGAAGATCTCGATCCCCGCTTTTTTGGTCTTGCGTATGAACGCCACCGACTGTTCCGTAGTATAGCCCTGGTTGGCGTCGAAGCGCAGCAGGAACCCGCTGCCGAGGTGCTCACGGAGTTTCAGGACCTTTTCGATGTCCTCCTCCAGGTTGAGGCCGCCTTTCAGTTTCAGGATGGTGAAGCCGCGGCCCAGGAACTCCCCGGCCTGTTTCAGCGTCTCCTCCAGCGGCAGGATGCCGATGGTGATGCTGGTGGCGATGGAATCGCGGTAGCCGCCGAGCACCTTGTAGAGGGGCAGCCTGGCCCTGCGGGCCAGCAGGTCGTGGAGCGCCATGTCGACCATGGCGAGCGTCGACGACGCCCCGGGCACCAGTTGTTTCATTTCATGCATGGTCCGGGCCACGTGGAATGGGTCACGGTCCATGAGCTCCGACATCACCACCTTCTCCAGGTTATGGACGACGTCATCGGGTGCCTCGCCGGTGACCGCCGGGTCGGGGGCGGCGCACCCCCATCCGGTGAACCCGCCGTCAGTCACCAGCTTGAGGATGATGTTGGTGGTCGCGGTCACCGTTTCATAGGCGATGGTGTAGGGAACAGCCAGGGGCATGTCGAGCCGGATGTATTCGATGTCTCTGATCCTCATGTCAGTATTTGTTTTGGAACAGCTCGTCGGCCGGCGTGTTCTTGATGGTCTCAACGAATTCGGTCATCCGCCGGATCATGATCTCCCATATCTTCTCCCCTTTCTCCCGCGTGGCCAGCGAGGCATTCCCCATGATGCCCGATTTGGAGAGCCGTTTCGTGTGGACATACCAGCTCACGCCGCGGTCGGAGGTGAAATCGAGGAACTCGTTGTCGAGGTCCAGCGTGTCGTCCACCGCCTTGTCCATGTCGACCAACCCGGGCCGCAGGGCGAGGGTGGTGCTGGTCTCGATCTCCCCGGCATGGATGTCGTTGTGGGTGTGGATCAAATCATAGATGTCCACGTCGCTGGTCTCCCCGGTCTCCACGCACACGAAGATCTTCGCATCCCTGTTGATCATCTGGGCCGCGTATTTGAGCGTGGGGGCATTGTCACCGTGCCCGTTGAGGATCACGATCTTCTTGATGCCGTTATGGGCGAGGCTCATCCCGATGTCGTACACCAGCGCCGACAGGGCATTGTTGGACACGCAGATGGTCCCTTTGAACTCGCTGTGGTGGTAGGAAACGCCGTATGGCAGCGGAGGGAGCACAAATGGCTTGGGGTCGGCGCATCGTTCAGCCACCATGCGGGCCAGGTAAACGGCGTCGAAATAGTCGACGTCGAGGGGGAGGTGCGGTCCGTGCTGTTCGATGGAGCCGCACGGCAGGATCGCCGTGTCGACGATCTGCAGCCGCTCGGCGATCTCGGGCCATTTCAGCGTTTCCCACATGAAAGAGGGATTGTTCTTCTGTTTTGTCATGGTGTGTCCAATTTATAGTCGACCGAATCAAGGTAGGCCTCATTTAACGTAACCGGGTCCCAGCGCCCTCCTTTCCGTTCGAGGGCGCCGTCGGCATATTGCGACAGGATGCCGAAAAGTGGCTTTCGCACATGGCGGGGCAGGTCGCCGAGGGAACTCCGCACCTTGTCGAACCGGAGGCTGGTGATCTCGGGATGCGGCCAGGCCATCCGGAGGGTATGGTCGTTGCGGCCGATGAGCCCCTTCCGGAGGAGCAGGGAATAGAGGTGGGCGGCATCGCTCCCGAGCTGCTTCACCGACCTCTGTTCGAGGGCCCGCAACCCTTCGTCCACCTGCGCGGGGGTGTAGCCGCACCGCTCGGGACGCTCATCCAATGCCATGAGCATCCCGATGATGCGCCTGCATTTTTCACACCTGCCGCAAGGATACATGCGGTCGCCCGACTGGTGGGCGGCGTGGCATGAGACCTGCTGCGCCTGCAGTTCGGGGTAGCGCTTGACCAGGATCTTCATGATGAGCAGCTCGGAGGTGCTGCGCAGGATGCTGTACTGGCTCACCTGCCATCCCTTGCGCCGGTAATACCGCGTCATCGCATTGTCGAAATGCCAGCTCTGGTCGAAGAGCCCGCTGTAATGGGAGATGCCGCCGGTGACGCCCCTCACCGTGGTGTCGTATTCGTCCCCGATGAGCACATTGCCGATCCCCTTCTTCCGCACGACGGGAAGCACGCCGAACAGGAACACGGCCACGGTCCACAGCCGCACCGGGTACATGTCGGCGCGCACCGAGGCATAGTCCTCCCGGATGAACGGCAGGTGCCGCAGCATCCAGTTGAAGACCCGGTCGCTGTTGCTCCACGGTTTCTCGGTGTTGGGATCGTGCTCCATGAAATGGCGGTAGGCGTTCACCGCCGTGAACCAGTGGCGGCCGGCCTCGTTGATGAATACCGGGAAGGCCTCCCCGATCTCGCGGACAATGCCGTAGGTCAGCAGGCTGTCCTTGCCCCCGCTGCTGAGGATGGCATATTTGCCAGGATCGGCCGGCCGGTCTTCTCGGCGGGGCTCCGTCCCTGCGAAGCGGGTGTTGGTGAAGACCAGGTTGGCCGCAGTGTACCGCTTTCTTTTGGTGGGCGCCTGCAAGGCGTTGTATGGCGGCTTGAGGAATTCGTTCGGGACAAGCAGCTTGTTGGTGATGATCTCCCTGGAGGTGTTTTCCATCATATCCCTGAGGAACCGGCGGTCGGTCGCGTCGAACAGGCCGTCGAACACGATCTCCCGGCAAAAGAGCCCATAATTGAGGGCCACCTGTGCCAGCATCATGGAGGCAAGGTTCACATCGTCGGGGTTTTTCCTGTCGAAGTAGGGGTGCTCATACGAATAGATCAGTTCCACGGAGTCGGTGGCGCCCGAGAGATTCTCGACCGTATACCGGGCCTTTACGCGGCGGGGCTGGATGCGCACCTCCCCGACCGTCAGTCTCCTGAGCACGACGAACGATTCCAGCGGGATCATCGGAGGTAGGTCTTGAGCAGTTCGACAAGGGGGTGCGGGTCGTAGGCGAGCACATCGAAAGCCGGCAGACCGGTCTCTTCGGTGATGGCCTTGCAGGCCGGCAGGATCTCTTCCGTGGCCATGTCCTCGTGGTTGACCGTCACGGCGATGACACGGACACCCGAAACGGTCTGGATGGCATTGATCTGTTCAGGCAGCGAGTGGAGCTCGTACCCCGGGAATCCGTCGTATTCGCGCCGTTTGGGGGCATGCTGCAGGACCACGTAGTCGGGCCTGCCGGCGGCAAGGATCTCGAAGCCCCCGGGGTACGCCGGGTTCATCAGGCTTCCCTGCCCTTCGATGACGATGAGGTCGGGGCGCTCGTGTTTCCAGGCCTCGTGCACGGCATGTTCGATCTCACCCGAGACGAAGTCGTTGATGCAGCTGTCCATGATCATGCAGTACTTCGCCCCCTGCATCCAGGCGGTCTGGCCCGTGCCGATCATCTCCGCTTTCAGGCCGGCGGCCTTGAATGCCTGGACGATGATGCGGGCGGTGGTCCTTTTCCCCACCGCCGAATCGGTGCCCAGCAGGGCAATGGTGAGGCTGTCGACCTCCTCGATCTTGCCGGTGAAGAAATGGAGATCGTCGCGGTCGGGCGTCCTGCGTATGTCACGCACACGGCAGTTATTCCGGCGGGCGACGGCCATGAGGGTCTCGTCCTTGTACAGGAAATCATGCAACCCGCTGTCGACGTTCATGCCGTATTCCAGGGCCTGCCTGACGGCCATGCGCGCCACGGCAGGCAGCCTGCCGCCGTCGGGGGCCAGCCCCACCACGAACGACCTGGGCCTGAGGTCAGGTCCCAGGCGATCCAGGGCCTCCTCCAGGTCTTTAAAGACCGGGATACCATACGGCCGGCCGTCGAGCACCATGCCGGCATCGTGGCCGGCATATCTCCCGTCGATCACGCCCACCACATCGTACCGTTCGGTGAACCGGACCAGCCCGTGGGCCGTCTTGCCGTTTGGGGTGTTGAAAGCCCCGTCGCAGTAAACCAGCGCTTTTCCGTCAATGCTATTTTTCATCTGTCAGTATTTTCCGGTTAAAATGGCCACATACCTGTCGTTGATGAACGGCTCCCGTTCATGCAGCTCGAGCATGGCCACCAGGCCCGCGGTGGATGCGGGCAATATCCTGTACCCTTCCTTTTTGTGCAGGAAGGTGCTCATCTCTTTCATCTTCTTGTCGCTGATGTGGTGGGCCTGTCCGTTCGACTGCCGGATGGCGTAGAGCGCCTCGTCGCCGTCGAAGCTGTGCCAGTTGATCAGCGGCTCGTTGATGGGGGTTTCCCGCACATGCTTCGGGTCGATGTCGCGGCACGTGTCCAGCCCGGCCTTGTACGAGGTGATGATGGGGTTCTTGTAGGCCGAGGAACCGGCGATGAAGACAGGCACCCTCGACGTCTTCCCGCGCTTGTAGAGGCTGACGAAACCCCGGAAGACCCCGGCCAGCAGGGTGCCGTTGGAAACGGGTGCGGCCACGCAGCGGGGGGCGTCGCGCAGGGCATCGTAGATCTCATTGGCGATCTCGGCATAGGTGCGGATCTGAAGCGGGGTGTTCGCCCCGCCGGGGTTGGCGTCGTACCACCTCTTCTCCGCCGCAATGCGGCTCGACTCCCTGACGGTATCCTCGTAGGACCCCGGCAGCCGGATGATCTCGGCCTCGAAATTTTGCATCTCCCGGATCCGTTCGGTATGGTAGGTCTCGGGAATGAAGATCTTGCATCTGATCCCGGCAAGGTAGGCGGCAAACGCCACGGCCACGCCGTAGTTGCCGCAGGTGGCGACCGTGATCACCGGGTACTTGCGCCGGAAGGCGTCGTGGACCTGTGCAAAGGCGATCCGGTCCTTCTGCGTGCCGGTGGGGTTCTCCCCTTCATATTTGATGTAGAGCTGCCGGATGTTGAGCTCGCGCTCCAGGTTCCTGGCCCGGTTGAGGGAGGTGTCGCCCACTTCCATGTTGATGATGTCCTCCAGGGATTCGATCCGGTCGACCATGGAGAGGCCCCGGTCCTTCACCATCTCGCTCAGCGAACGCACCTCGCGGGTGATCTTGATCTCCGCCGACCTGACGCCGTCAAGGATATTCATGGCAAAGGGGGTTGGCAGGGCTGCAATCTGCTGTTCTTTTCATACTGAAGCCATTGTTTTAATCCGCCGCCAGCAGCCGTCTTCCTGCGAAGGTACGAAATTCCATCCGGAAGAGGGCACACCGGGAGCAGTTATTTATGCCTATAAGACGGAGAATCGCCGATCGGTCACAACCCGGCCGGCAGTCGGGTAAAAGGGGATCGGGGTATTCGGTTACCGGTACAACAACGCCATTGAAATGGCGGGTACGACGACCGTACCGGCCACCTTCCTGCCGCCGGCAGGATCGATCGCGTCACCAAGCACGGCCACCTGCCATGTCCCCTGCAGGTCAATGGCCAGCGGGTTCCCGTTCGCGTTATAGCACACCTGGATCTCCTGCCAGGTGTCGCCCGCAGCGGCTCCGTCGATCGTGAACCTCACCGCTCCGGGCCCGGAGGGGATGAACTTCAGGTTGTCGCGCACCATCCCGGCGTCGGCCATGAAGAAGGCGGGATGGGCCCTGCGCAGGGCGATGAGCTTGCGGTGGTAATCGAACACCTCGCGGTGATCGACCTTCCACTGCCAGTCGATGCGGTTCACCGAATCGGGCTTGTTGTAGGAATTGTGCTCCCCGCCTTTTGTCCGCATCATCTCGACACCGGCATGCAGGAACGGGATGCCCTGTGAGGTGAGCACCACGGCATTGGCCAGCTTGTGCATGGCGATGATCTCTTGCGGCGTGGCACCCGGCGCCGAGATGGTCAGCTTGTCGAACAGGGTGTGGTTGTCATGGCAGGAAACATACGAAACAGCCTGCCAGGGCTGGGCTGTCCACGCGGAGTCGGAATAGTTGACGGCCGCATAATCGACCTGGTCGTGGCCGATGGCGCCCACCACGCCGAACTTGACAGATTCCTCCATTCCCTCCGCCCCGTTGACGAAGCCGGTGCTGGCCTCATCGAACACCGATCCCTTGAGCCCGTCGCGGATGTCGTCGCTGAAAGCGCTGAGGCCTGGCATTCGCCACGTGTGCCTCTTCAGGGCCTGGTCGCGCGCAGGCAACGGCGACCCTCCGGCGGTCCACCCCTCGCCATAGACGATGATGTTGGGATTGATGGCGTGCAGGGCCTCGGTCAAGCGGTTCATGGTCTCGATGTCATGGATGCCCATCAGGTCGAAGCGGAACCCGTCGAGATGGTATTCCTTTGCCCAGTAACTCACGGATTCAATGATAAATTTCCGCATCATGGTCCGCTCCGATGCCGTCTCGTTGCCGCAGGCCGAGGCATCCGACCAGCTGCCGTCGGCGTTCTGCCGGTAGTAATAGCCGGGCACCTCACGGTTGAAATAGGAATCGCGGGTGCGGCCGGTATGATTGTATACCACATCCAGGATCACGCCGATGCCGTGGTCGTGAAAGGCCTTCACCATCTGCTTGAACTCGGCGATCCGGGCGGCGGCATCAAAGGGGTCGGTGGAATAGGAACCCTCCGGCACGTTGTAGTTCAGGGGGTCGTATCCCCAGTTGAACTGCGGCTTGTCGAGCCGGGTCTCGTCGATGGACATGTGATCGAAAGCCGGAAGCAGGTGGACATGGGTGATGCCCAGCTCCTTCATGTGGTCGATGCCCGTGGCCACCATCTCCGGGCCTTTCGTGCCCTGCTCCGTAAGGCCAAGGTATTTGCCGGGGAACGAGGAGCCGGCATTGGGATGGATGGTGATGTCACGCACATGCAGCTCGTAGATCACGGCTTCATTGGGGGTCGACACAACGGGTCCACGGTCGGCTTCCCAGCCGTCGGGGTTGGTCCTGGCCAGGTCGGCCACCATGGCCCTTTTCCCGTTCACACCCACCGCTGTGGCATAGATGCCGGGTGTTTCCTCGAGCCACCCCTCCGCAGTTCTCACGCGGAAGGTATAATACACGCCCGCCAGGTCGCCGTCCATTTTCAGGTGCCAGAGGCCCGGCGCCTTCTCTTTCATGGGAACGGAATGGTATGAGTCGCCCCCGTCACCGGCTTCGTAGAAGAATACGGTCACTTCCTCCGCCACGGGCGACCAGAGGGAAAACTCGGTGTGCGCTTCGGAATACTGCGTCCAGAGGTTGGCATCCCGGTACACGGGAAAGTCGTCATATCCCTTGTAGTCGGGCCGGCTTTCCGTACATGACAGGAAGGCCAGCATGGGCAGGAAAAATATGGAAGCAGGTCGTTTCATCATTGCACTATCATTTTAATGGTCTCTGTCGCGGCACCGGCTTTCATCCTGCAGTAATACATGCCGGGGCGGAGCTCTCCGCGGGCGAAGGTCTGCACATGGCGGCCGGCCGGCATCTCCTTGTCGAGCACCAGGGCCACCCTCCTGCCGGTCAGGTCCAGCACGTCGAGCGTGATGTATCCGTCCCGCTCCAGGTGGAAGACGATGCGGGTCTCCCCGCTGAACGGGTTGGGGTAGTTCTGTTCCAGCCCGGGCCCACGGGCTTCGTGGTAATCGGCCATGGCGGTGATGTCGGGCGAGATGAAGGCATAATACACGTCCTGTTCGCCGTTGAGGGTGTTGGCCCAGGCCAGGTGCGCCCCGTCGACGGTGGAGAACATGTCGAAATAGTCGCCCATCTTGTC
>CAYLTG010000091.1:0-12965 GCA_964386225.1 uncultured Bacteroidales bacterium | reverse complement strand
ACCCCAAGAATCCTTCCGAAGTCCCGCCATCAACTCTGTTTACGAACGGCATGGTATACCTGTTCAACCAGGTGGATGAAGTGAACGTGAACAGGAACACCATGCGGCTCATCGCACAGTACTGGCAACAGACCACCTATTTTGATGAGTCCCGTTACTTATTCCTCGACCGTAATATCCCCGATAACTATGCCGGTCGTTTCTACCGCTGGTCGCTCATGGACCTGAAAGAGGCCAAGATGCTCTATCAGAGCGGAGAGATCGGGGGTGACCCGGACGAGATCAACAACATGATCCAGATCATCACCGTTTGCGAGGTTTACGGCTGGCATTGCATCGTGGATGCTTTCGGTGACATGCCTTACTCGGAGGCCCTGCTGGGAGCCGAGAACTCGACCCCGGCATACGACGATGCCGCGACGATCTATTCGGACATCATCAACCGCCTGGACGAAGCCCTTGGCGCCATGGACGTCAATGCCGGCAGTTTCGGCGTTGCCGACCTCTTCTATGGCGGCGATGTGGCACACTGGAAGAAGTTCGGTGCCTCCCTGATGCTACGGCTGGGTATGCGTCTCGCCGACGTGAACCCGTCCCTTTCGCAAACAACCGTGAACAAAGCCATCCAGTACGGTGTCTTTGAATCGCAGGACGAAAGCGGAATGCTCAACTATGTGGGCGTGGTACCCCACGTCAATGCCATCTACCAGCATTACACCGTGGACAACCGGGCCGACTACCTGCCCGCCAATACCATCATCGATCTGATGAAGGAATTGAACGACCCGCGCCTGCCGCTCTATTTCACCGAATACGAGGGTGAATACATCGGCGCCATCGCAGGGTTGGACGGTGCACAGTCGTACCAGAACTATTCACACTTCCAGGATCCCTTCTTTGCCCCCACATTCCCCGCCATCATGAGCGATTATGTGGAAGTGCTCTTCCTGATGGCCGAGGCGGCAGCCCGCACTGGCTACAACACCTCCATGTCTGCCGAGGAATATTACGACATGGCCGTTACGGAAAGCATTCTTTACTGGGGCGGGACCCAGGAAGATGCCGATGCCTACCTGGCTGCCAACGGATACGACTCCGGCAACTGGGAGGAGTCGATCGGGACCCAGAAATGGATCGCCCTCTACAACAGGGGCATCGAGGGCTGGACCGAGTGGAGAAGGCTCGACTACCCCGAGCTGAACGTACCGGAAGGCATGGTCTACGGCGACATCCCGAAACGTCTGCCCTACCCCTATGCCGAGGTGAACCAGAACGGAGCCAACTACCAGGCTGCCGTTGACAGGTTGGGAGGCCCCGACGATCATCGTCAGCGCGTCTTCTGGGATACGAAATAAACGGAACATCCTGTGAAAAAAACCCTGAAGTTATACACTTCGGGGTTTTTTTTCATGGTTAATGCCGACCGGTGCAACCTGCCCGGTACAGCATCCCGTTCGTCCCCGAAATCCCGACAGTGATCTATAATGAGCATGCGCACTGTCCATATTCAGTATATTGCAAACGATCAACTGTTCAAATCCGGTTTGTCCGGTGCTGTACAGGCGATGGCCAGGCATGAACACAATTAAGAACTCAAGCAAGATGCCGGATTTATTAACACCTGTCTGCCAGAAACTTATTAACCATGGCATAATAATGGCCCGTGCAACGGGATGTATTGATCTGCATAAGGATTCAATGGACGAGGGGAGGGGATGGTCTGCCATTCTGCAGGCATCTTCCGGGACGATGAATCTTTTTGATACATTTGATTTGGCATTACACGCATCATGTGCAGGATCATGACATTGACCATAAACAAGAGGTTATTTCTCACCTGGGGACTGCTCTCCTTTTTTCTTTACGGCCTCCACGGGCAGGATGAATCCCGTTTGCTCGACGGGAGGGATGAACTGCTGGAATATGCCGGTGCCGTCTACGGATCCGATGACATGCTCATCAACGGGAGGATCTATGTACCGCAGCATACCCTGGCGGAGGGACACCCCTATTTCGAAACAGCTGACTGGGTGCTCGGGAATGTCTTTGTTAGGGGGCATGAATTCGAGGACAACAAACTGAAATACGACATTGAACTGGATGAATTCGTCCTTTACATCGAGGATAAATACCAGCGAAAGAACTACCTGGTGCTTAACCACCACTACGTCGACTCGGTCCGTCTTGGGAAATATCTTTTTGTGAACACCGCAATCTACCCCCCGATCGCCACCGACCTCGGCTATACCGAACTGGTCTATGACGAGGGCCTGGTGTTCGTGGTCAAGTACAAGAAAGACTTCAAGAAGCAATATTCAGAATCCAAACCCTACGGTGAATACGGTAAACAATATGCTGACCGCTATATCGTCATGGATGGGAATATCCACAAGGTGACGAGCAAACGGGCCTTCCTGAATTTCTTCGAAAATGAGAAGAGAGAGATCAGGCGGTACATGAAAAAACAAAAGATCAACTATAACAAAGCCGGCTCAGGTACACTGAAAAGCCTGGTCGCCCATTGCCATGAGATCCATTCCGCTCCATAGTCCCTGGACGCTGCTTGTCGTTTGGTGCTGCCTCCTCATGTCATCATCATCCGATGCCTTCGGCCAGGAGCAGGTGATCCTCGACCGATCGTACGGCGGCATGCAGTGGGAAGAGACCTTGCGCAAGGTCGGCAACAGCTTTGGCATCCGTTTCTTCATCGTGGCCGACACCATCCCCCCGTTCACCTTCCGTGTCGCCGAAGATACCATGTCCTTGGCACGGGCCCTTTCAGCAAATTTCAGTGCGCACGGCATCACCGCAACCGCCGACGGGTCAGGGAACATCTATCTGTCCGACCAGGGCCCGGTCAGCACATCGTTCCACCCCGAATTCTTCCAGGCGATGATCCCGGAGAAGCCGGAACGGGAAGAGGAAAGGGTGCGGTCCGACTACCTCAATACGAACAAAGTTTATATCCCCGAGACCATCGTGGTGGGGACACGCAAGGAGGGCATCAACCAGGGTGAGGCGCGGATCAGCGGCCGGGTGATCAACAGCGAGGATGGCACGCCCATCATCAGCGGAACACTCTATGTCGAGGAAACGGAACGCGGGGCGGTCACCAATGAACAGGGCTATTTTGAAATGGAGCTGCCCAAGGGCACCTACACCTTAAAGGTGAACAGCATCGAAAGTGCCGAAAAGGTGCTCAAGGTGATCGTCTATTCCAGCGGCACTCTGAATGTCACCCTGGAACCGGAATTGTACCTGCTGGATGAATTCGTGGTGAGTTCCGACCGGCACCATAACGTGCGCGGGACCCAGATGGGGTTCGAGAAGATCGACACGAAGAAGGTCAAAGAGATACCGGTGGTGCTGGGCGAGCGCGACATCATCAAGGTGGCCCTGCTGCTCCCCGGGGTGCAAAGCGTCGGGGAGGGCACGAGCGGCTTCAACGTGCGGGGAAGCCCTGCCGACCAGAACCTGTTTTACATCAACAGGGTGCCGGTGTACAACACCTCCCACCTGTTCGGGTTCTTCTCCGCCTTCAATGCCGATGCCATCAGTGATTTCTCGTTGCTGAAAAGCAACATTCCAGCGGAATACGGGGGGCGCTTGTCGTCCATTTTCGACATCCATGCGCGCGACGGCAACATGGAGAACTTCTCGGTCCGGGGCGGCATCAGCCCCGTAACGGGCAGTCTCCTCGTGGAAAGCCCCATCGTGAAGAACAAGGCAAGTTTCCTCGTCAGTGCGCGTTCCACCTATTCCAACTGGCTGCTGACCCTTGTCGATGACCCGACCATTCACAACAGCAAGGCCTATTTCGGGGACGGGATCGCCAATTTCACGGTCAAACCCGACGCAAAAAATGAATTCCGCCTATTCACCTACTTCAGTTACGATGATGCCACCATCGCCGACCTGACGAGGAACAAATACCAGAATGCGGGTGCCTCCCTGAGCTGGCACCGCCTCATCAAGGGGCAGCACACCCTCGACCTGTCGTTCACCTCCGCGAGGTATGCCCTCGAAAACAACAACATGGAATATGAGTTCGCCGCTTTCAAGCAGGATTTCACCCTGTCGCACAATGAACTCAAAGCCAACTTCAACCTCCGCCCCAATGAGAACCATACGGTCAATTTCGGCGTTGACGGGACCCTTTACCTGCAAAAACGCGGGGATTTCATGCCCTTCGACGAGAATTCGCTGATCGAACCCATTTCCTTTGAACCCGAGCAAGGGATCGAAACAGGCATCTACATCGGGGACAACTGGACCCTGAGCCCTGAACTGGAAGTGACCGCCGGCCTCCGCTACAACCTGTATAGTTACCTGGGGCCCAAAACAGTCTACAGCTACATCCCCGGATTCCCAAGAGAAGTGGAATACATCACTGACACCATACTTTACGGCAACAATAAGGCCATCACCACCTATGGCGGGCTCGATTACCGTGTCGGGGTGAAATACCTGCTGAGTGACAACTGGTCGGTGAAAGCAAGCTACAACCGGCTCCACCAATACATCTTCATGTTGTCGAATACCATCGCCATCTCCCCCACCGACATCTGGAAGCTCGCCGATCCCCATATCAAGCCGATGGTAGGTGACCAGTATTCCCTCGGGTTCTATACCAATGTCATGGGGGGATTCCTGGAACTGTCGGCGGAAGGATATTACAAGCAGGTGAAGAACCTGGTGGAATACAAGGATGGCGCCGACCTCATTGTCAATGAGATACCCGAGACAGAGGTCGTACAGGGCGACCTTGATGCCTGGGGCATCGAACTGATGATCAGGAAACCCGATGGCAAGCTCAATGGATGGATAAACTACACCTACTCGCGGGCCGAGGTCCTGGTGAACGACCCCGAGACGGGCGAACAGAACAATTTCGGCATCCGGTACCCCGCCAATTACGACAAACCCCATGCCCTCAACCTGGTGGCCAATTACAGGATATCCAAACGGCTCAGCTTCTCGGGCAATATGGTCTATTCCACCGGAAGGCCCATCACCTATCCCACCGCCATCTACTTCCAGAACGGGATGCCCATCACCAATTATTCGCTGCGCAACGAATACCGGCTGCCCGACTATTTCCGGATCGACCTGTCGGTGAATTTTGAGGGGAACCTGAAACGGAAGAAGCTGATCCACGGCTCCTGGTCGGCTTCGGTGTACAACCTCACCGGGCGGAAGAACGCATATTCGGTCTATTTCAAATCGGAAAGCGGGCAGATCAATGGATACCGGCTATCCATCTTCGGGGTGCCCATCTTCAGTATATCCTATAACTTCAAGCTCGGCAACTATGACAACTAGGATATACCATATGATCGCCTTGGTGATGATGCTGGGATTTGGCGCCTGCATCGAAGAATACAATCCCGAGATCTCATCCTATCAAGACCTCCTGGTGGTCGATGGCGGCATCACCAACGAAGAAGGGCCACACATCATCAGGCTGTCGCTGTCGTCGAGCCTGGCCGAACCCACATTCACCCCCGTCAGCGGCGCCGGGGTGCAGATCCTGGACGATGCAGGCGCTGTGATCAGCCTGCAGGAAACAGAAGCCGGCATTTATGCCACGGAGGCAGGCATGAAAGGCGTCATCGGGCGGTCCTACAGGGTCCTGATCAATATTCCCGGAGGGGAGACCTATGCCTCGGATTTCGAGCTGCTCCAGGCACCCGTTGCGATCGACACGGTCTACCACCAGGTCGTCACAAGGCAGGACCCCGGGTACATGTACGATCTCTGGGGGTATGAATTCTTTGTGGATACCAAAGAAGCAGACTATGCCGAGTGCTACCTCAAATGGGATGTGGAGGCCACCTACCAGTACCAGTCGGACTTCACCATCCGCTGGTATTTCGATGGCGAACTGCACTGGTTCCACGGCCCCGACTCCCTGTTCAACTGCTGGACGACCAACCCGATAAACACGATCTACGCCAGCAGCACCAATGCCCTGACACAGCCCGTGATCAAGGGGTACCCCCTCAATTTCGTCTCCACCGAGACCCGCCAGCTTTCGGTCAGGTACAGCCTTCTGGTGAAACAGCGGACCCTATCGGAGAAAGCCTTCGAATACTGGGACGAGGTACGAACCCAGAACGGCGGCGAATGGACACTGTATGCCATCCAACCACATTTCATCCGGGGAAATGTATACAACCAGAACGACGCCTCGGAACAGGTCCTCGGCTATTTCATGGTGAGCAGTGTAGACCGGATGAGGGTCTTTGTGGACCGCCCCGGGCCCGAAATCCCCATGCGCTACCACGTCTGCAAACTGACCCAGGCTGATTTTGAGGCATATGGCGACATGTGGATGATGGATCCGGTCATGTACCCCCTCTATGCCATTGAAACCAACGGAGGCCGCAGGGCCCTTCCCCACCAGGACTGCGTCGACTGCAGGAGGAAGGGGGGCACCATCGAAAAACCTGATTTCTGGATCGACCCATGAAACTGAACGCACACATAATGTCTGCCGGAATGAAGGCAATGGCAAGGACCCAGCCACTCCTGCTGTTCGCTTTCCTTGTCCTGGTCACCCAGAATTCATGCATCGACGAATACTGGCCCGAGGTGGACGGATATCAGAACCTTTTGGTGGTTGACGGAATGATCACGGATGGTCCGGGTCCGTTCGTCGTAAACCTGAGCCTTTCGTCCAACCTGAACTGGCCACATCACGAGCCACTGAGCAACTGCTCCGTGAGCATCCTTGACAACACCGGGGCGGTGATCGACCTCACGGAGCAGGAAGAGGGGGTATACCGGTCGGCAGGGAACGGGGAGGAAGGGATCCCGGGCCGGTCGTACAGCTTGCGCGTGGTGACCGCCACGGGAAAGGAATACGGCTCGGGTTTCCAGGAGTTGCCTCTGCCGTCGGCGATCGATTCGGTATATCCACAGCCCGAAACGCGGTCGCACCCGGAATATCCCCACGACCTTGCCGGCTTCCAGTTCTACGTCGACACCCGCACGGACGATGAAGAGGCCTATTACCTCTGGCGACTGGAACAGACCTATCAATACACCTCTGACTTCTTCATCCACTTTATGTACGACCACGGGATCCAGCCTTTCGCGCCCATCGATTCATTGTTCACCTGCTGGATCACGGAGAAGATCAACAGGATATTCGTTTTCGGGACTACGGGGCTATCTTCCGCCGCTCTGGCAAAGTATCCCCTCAACTACGTTTCCACGGAGACCAGGGCGCTTTCGATCCGGTACAGCCTTCTGGTGGAACAATTCACCCTGGGGAAGGAGAGCTACGAGTTCTGGAATGAAGTGTACAAACAGAATTCCGGCGAGACCACGCTTTTCACCCAGCAGCTTTACCAGATCCGCGGGAATGTGAGGAACATCAGCGATGGCGGGGAACCTGTGCTGGGATATTTCATGGTCGCCGGAAAGGATACCCGCAGGATCTTTCTTAGCAGGCCCGATGACCTGCCGTTTTATTATCCTGTGTGTGAGATCACGGAAGCCGATTACGACGCCTACAAATACATTCGCTGGACCGACCGCAGGACCTGGCCGCTATACGTCTACCGCGATCCCGACGGGTCCAGGGCACTTACCCACCAGGATTGCGTGGATTGCAGGAGAAAGGGGGGAACAACCATGAAACCGGATTTCTGGATAGACCCGTGACGCGATGAAAAGGTTATATAAATATCACCGCAAGATCGCCTTGCCGCGGTTGCTGGCAGCCTGGGTCGCCACGGGAATGGCCCTGGCAGGCTGTGTGGAGGAATACTGGCCGGGCCTTGGGGAGAAGTACGAGGCGGTGCTGGTGGTGGACGGCCGCATCACGGACCAGCCGGGGCCTTATGAGGTGAGGCTCTCGTTGTCTACCAGCATGGATAAACCCGAATTCAGGCCGCTGACAGGATACCAGGTTTCGATCCTGGATGATGCCGGGCACACGGAAATGCTGACCGACAGGATGGATGGAAGCTATGTGACCGATGCGCAAGGGCTGCAGGGTGTCCCAGGACGGAGCTACAAACTCCGGGTCATTTCACCCGCGGGGCATACCTATGAGTCGGGATTTGAGGAGATGCAGGAACCCCTCGGAGTCGATACGGTATGGGCCGAATTCGAAACCAGGGAGGACCTGGCCTATGACCACCTGCTGGAAGGGTACCGCTTCAGGGTCACCACCGAAGTTGCGACGAGGGACAGCGTATACTTGCTCTGGAAGCTTACCGGCACCTACCAGTACCACGCCAACCATTACATAAAATATTATTACGACGGGGAGATGCATCCCTTCCCCAGGTACGACTCCCTCTACATGTGCTGGAGGACCTACCCGGTGCACGAGATCTTCACCCATCACACGCTGAACCTGTCGGAGCCCGTTCTGAGGGGCTACCCGCTTCACTATGTCAATACCGAGGACAAGAAACTGTCGATCCGGTACAGCCTTTACACCGAACAATATGTCATTTCCAGGCAGGCGCATGAATATTGGAAGAACCTCGAGGAACAGGGCAGCGACCTGGGCTCGCTGTATGCGGTGATGCCGTTCCAGGTCCGCGGCAATGTCCGGAACGTCAACGACCCGGAAGAACTGGTCCTGGGGTATTTCCTGACCGCGCCGGTGACGGGTCACCGCATGTTCGTGAAAAGACCTTGGTGGGCCCGGTTCCACTATGCCACCGAATGTGCGATGATCAAGGATTTCGCGCACCAGCTGTGGCTGTGGAGGAACAAATGGCCGCTTTACCTGGCCGCAGAGTACTCCGAATACGGGCAGGCCCCGGCCCTGCCGGTAAGCCAGGAATGTGTCGATTGCACCAAAAGCGGGGGCAGCATCGTCAAGCCCGACTTCTGGATCGACAGCCAACCGTGGGAAAAAACACAACGATGAAAAGACTCGCATCCATATCTGCCGCCCTGTTCATGCTGGTCCTTCAAGGGCCCGCGCAGGAGCTCCTTGTCCCCGACCAGCCGTTGGAAGAGTTCCTCATCAGCACCGACCGTGACCTCTACCTGGCCGGCGAGACCCTCTGGTTCGCCAGCCACTGCACCGCCACCGCAGGTGAAGCATTGGAGCCACTAAGCAAGGTGATCTATGTGGAGTTGTTCTCCGCCGACCGAAAGGTGGCCGCCAGGGGAAAATTCAGCTTCGATCATGGCTGTTCCTCCGGTCAGCTGGTCATCCCGCCCGAGCAACCGACAGGTGTCTATTTCCTGAGAGCCTACACCCAGTACCTGAAGAACTTCCATCCCGCCACGTGGCCCATGAAAACGGTCACCGTGGTCAACCCGTCTGTACCACTGAAAAGACAGGCGGGAGGAGAAGAAGGGATCGGGTTGCAGATCGCCGGCGGCAGGCTCATCGCCGGCATCCGGGCAGAGGTTGCCCTCCTGGCATCCGAAACATACCGTCGGTCCGTTGAAAACATCTCCCTGATGGCGGGAGATTCCGTGGTGATTCCCGTCATCACCCTGTTCCAGAACGGCCTGGCCCATTTCCTGTTCACTCCGGTGGCGGGATCCAGCTACCGGCTGCGGCTTGCGACCGACAACGGCGATACCCTGTATACATCCCTGCCGGGTGTCCAGGAAAGTGGCATTTGCCTGGTGCTGGAGGACGGGCCCGGGAACATCGTCTGCAGGATCACAGGTGAGGGCAGGAGCCCCCTTGCAGGACACCGCGGATATCACCTGACCGTGAGCAACAGCCGGTTCGCCGCCGTTTTCCGCGATTCCGTCGCTGCCGGCTCACCGGTGAGGACCTTTACCGTCGGGAAGGACATGCTCTCCCCCGGAATGAACTATTTCCTTCTGACCGACCAGGATGACAGGCTTGTTGACCTGAGGGTCATGTTCCGGCCCCCCGGACCGCAGAACAAGATCAGGATTGAAGGGGGGAAGCCCGCTTACGGCCCCCGAGTGCCTGTCGAACTTGAATTGGTCACCATGGACGGCCCAGCCGGCGGGCTGGCGCGTGTATCAGTCGCCGTGGTGAAGAAAGGTACCGGCGGGTACTTCGTGGAAACGATCCCGCAGCACTTCATCGAACTCCCCATCCTGCTTACTCCCGTCAACCTGCAGGGGATGGATTATTCCCAGGACATCCTGACCCAGTTGAAAGCCCTCATGGTCCTTTATGGCAACCAGCTTTCCGGCCAGGAGGACATCCTCTCCGAATTGTCCGGCGACCGGAAGGAACTCGCCCACCTGCCCGAAATGAGGGGCATCACCATCAGCGGGTCGGTGAGGAACGCGCACCACGGGGAGGAGGTTTCCGGCTCCAGGGTATTTTTGTCATACGTGGGCGGACCTTCCCAGATCCATGTGAACGAGTCTCAGGCCGACGGGAGTTTCATCTTTCCCATCATGCCTTACCGGCAGCAGCAGGACCTGTTCCTCTGCACCTTTGATACGACCGGTAATCAGAAGATCCTCATCAACAACGATTTCTCCAGTGATTTCCCGATGCTGGCGGAACCAACGCCGGCCATCGATACCAACGACCGTGAGATGCTGGAGCAAATGTACATCAACCAGCAGGTGACCCAGCGCACCAAACCGGGTGTGGAAGATGCCTCGCTTTATCCCGGGCCGCGTGAACTGGGATTCGGCACACCCGACATATCGACCAGGCTGGAGGACTACATCGACCTTCCCAACATGGAGGTGGTCCTCAATGAGATCGTGCCCTTTGTAAAGGTGCGAAAACGGAAAGGGTCCTACCGCATCACCATACTCGACTCGGAAACAGGACTGAGCTATGAGAACCACCTGGTGATGATCGATAACATCCCCCTCTACGACATCAATGAACTGATGGCCATACACCCTTCCAACGTGGAGCAGGTGGATGTGATCAACAGGACCTACGTGATCGGCGACCATACCTTCCGGGGGATCATCCTCGTCAAGACCAAGACGAATAATTTCGGAGGGATCACCATGCCGCCGGATGCAGTCTTCATACGGTATCCCCTGATCACCCCGGAAAGAACATTCATCCCGGTGGAAGGTCAGCCTTCAGGGAACGCCATCGTCAGCAAGCCTGAACTGCGGAACGTGCTATTCTGGGCTCCCGACATCAAACTGAACGGAAGGAAAAAGATCAGCTTCCGCACTTCCGATCAAATTTCCGAATACGATGTGATCGTCAGCGGAATATCAGCGGAGGGGGAGGTGATCCATACCCGGACCAGCTTCCGCGTGGGAAACGGAAGATAATGCCTTTCCCGCTTCTTCTCTTGCTTCATTCAATGTGCTTTCCCCATGTGATCCGCCGGAATTTGTTACCTTAAATGCATCCCGGAATCCACCACGCAAATTAAAAAGCTTACAAAATGAAGAAGATCATCATCACCATCCTCAGTCTTGCAGCCTTCAGTTTGGCACACCCACTCGAGGCCCAGGTTGAAAAAGGAAAGTTCCTGCTCGGAGCCAAAAGCGATTTCAGCGCTTATTTCAAACAATTCAAGGAGGAGAATACCGTCGACGGGAACACTACGAAAAGCGACGGGACCAAAATCAACCAGTTCAGCATCACCCCCACCGCCGGATACTTCGTTATGGATGGATTTGCGGCAGGGCTGCTGCTGGATGCGGGCATTTACAACCGGGCAAGCGACGAGGTTCTTGAGGACGGGACGATCGAAACGTTGAATTCCAGCAATACCAACCTGTTGGTGGGGCCCTTCGTGCGCTATTACCTGGATATGGAGAAGGTCAAGCCTTTTGCACATGCCAGGATAGGCTGGGGCTCCGACCGGCTCGTCTACGATATGATCGACTACGACTATTCTGATCCTTTCAAGCCAAAATTCGTGATAGAAGAGCATGAGATAAAATATGCCAGGTCCGCCTGGGGGATCGGTGCAGGGGCCGCCTTCTTCGTCACCAGTAGCATATCGGTCGACGTGATGATCGGGTATGAGCACATCACCTCCAAACGAAAATACGAGGACAGCAATAACGAGAACATCCATCGCACCGGCGGTTTCGGGTTGTCCGCAGGATTCAGCGTCGTAATTCCCTGAGGGATACCCTACGAGGGTTAGCTAACCCTCGTAGGGTATGTGTGCCGTTAACTTATCCATATCCGCCGCAAACTTACTCTCCCTTGACTTACAGGAATTGGTTTGATACCTTTGGGTAGACCGATACAGGTGAGTTAAAACATAATTGCAAACCAACAATTTAAACCATGAAAACATTTCTATGCTTCGGCATGGCATGCCTCATCGCGCTTGCCAGCCTGGCCCAGCAGCGGGCCAACCTACCAAAAGACCTTCGCGACATCGCAGTCAAAAAAGAGCCCATCGCCCTGGAGGACAAGGTCCTTCAGGCTTTTGAGAACCCTGCCCTGAAATCTCCCAAATCACCCACCGAGACCCAGGTCGGGGACTCATGGTACGACTGGCAGACCAATGCCACCATGCAGAACAGGCTTTACTACTATGAAGACGGCACATTCGGGGCCACATGGATGAATGGGTACAACTTCCCGGGTTTCGACGACCGGGGCACCGCCTACACCTATTATGACGGCAATTCCTGGAGTGCTTTCCCGACGGAACGCATCGAGAGCCAGCGCAGCGGCTGGGGCAACTACTGGCCGCTTGGCGAGAACGGGGAGATCATCATTTCCCACATTTCCGGCGGCGATGACGACGGTCTCCTGGTGAACCGCCGTGTCGAAAAAGGGACGGGCGAATGGGACGAGTACCTCTTCCCAGGGCCGGCAGGGGGTGAATCCATTATCTGGCCCTATTGCATCACCACTGGCACCGACAACAACACCATCCACCTGCTGGCCATGACCCGGCCGGTTGAGAACGGCGGAACCATTTACCAGGGGATCGACGGGGCCATGCTCTATTCCCGGTCGACCGACGGAGGCGACACCTGGGACATCCAGAACGAGATCCTGCCGCAGCTCTCCTCGGATGACTTCGCTTCCTTCAGCC
>CAYLTG010000090.1:0-13094 GCA_964386225.1 uncultured Bacteroidales bacterium | reverse complement strand
CCCGAATTCCAGGTTGTCGGAATTGAGCTTGTCGCCCAGGAGGAGGGAGATGAGGATCTGGGAGTTCGCCTTCGGCGGGGCGAGCCCGGCGAACAGGAGAACGACCAGCATGAGCTTGAACAATTGATTTGATTTCATAGGTATTGTGTTGGTTTTCACCTCCCTTCCCGGCCTCTTTCAACAGCGTGCCCGGTATGGCAGAGGATGAGTTCAATATTAATAACGACAGATCAGACCTGGTAAAGAAAGGAACCAAAGGTAAGCAGAATAATGATTTGATGGTATCCGGGTCTTTTTATTGCTGATGTCCATGGCCCTTGTGGTGCCAGTCCAGGGTCATGCGCACCCCTTCCCTGAACGGCGTTACCCGGTAGCCCAGTTCGTGCTCCGACTTTGCCGTTGACAGGGACCAGTTGTCGAGGTATTTCCTGACAAAAGAGGCGGTGATGAGCGGGGGGATCCCGGTGATCCTGGCCTGGCCTTCCATCAGGCGGGCAGCCGCTGAAAGCAAGGGCAACGGGATGTGAACCATCCGTTGCCTCCTGTTGCAGGCCGCCGCAAGTTCGGCAAAGAACTGGTCGAAGGTCAGGTTTTCGCCGCCCAGGATATACCGTTCCCCTCCCTTGCCCATTTTCGCTGCCTGCAGGTGCCCGTCCACCACATCATCGATAAAAACATAATTGCCCGTCGTTCTCCCATTGCCCGGAATGATCCTCCAGGTGCCGGCGGCGTACATCAGTATCATTTTTGTTACGGCGTTGCTGGCGTTTATGGGTCCGGGGCCGAAAACTCGCGAGGGATTGACGATGACGACGTCGAGCCCGTTTCCGCAAAACGACTTGGCCCGGGCCTCCGCTGCCGCCTTGGTCGATTCATAGGCGTTGTAATACGGGGTGGTGCGAGGAGTGTTTTCGGTTACCAGCGTTCCCTTCCGCGATGGCGACATGGTGGCGGCGGACGAGGTGAAGACCACTTTCCTGACCCCTGACTCCATGGCGGCGGAGAACACGTTTTCTGAACCTTCCACGTTTATCCTGCGGTATTCATCGGGGTCTTTCGACCAGGGTTTGGCGCAGGCGGCGAGGTGAAAGACCACCTCCGTCCCGCGCATGGCCTCCCGGAGGGTCTTTGTGTCGAAGAGGTCGGAGTCGAAATAGCGCACACCGGGCAGCCTGACCAGACCCGGTCTGTCAGGGTTCCTTAGGATGGCACGGACCTCGTTGCCTTCCCGGATCAGCCGGCTGGCCAGGTTCGATCCAATGAAGCCGGTGATGCCTGTGATGAAACATTTCATGATTGAAGGGGTTTTTGGATTGAAAATGACATCTCATGGTTCTTGATAAGGCACCAGGTGTCGCAGGAGATGGCCTGCACACTGTGGAGCACGATCGCAGGGATGATGGACCCGCTCAGGATGGCCGATAGTGACAGCAGGACACCGAATGGAACAGCCGCTGCCGCCTCTTTCAGCCCCTTGTGAAGATGGAGCGATGAATACAGCGCGACGTTGATGACGACGGCGGCCCACGTGCCGAAGGCGTGCATGCACGTGAATAGGAGCAACCCCCTGAAGAGGTATTCGTAGGCGATGAGGTAAGCCGTCCACCCAAGGGCGAGCAATCCCCAGGAAGCAGGATCCCAGTGGTGAAGCCTCAGTTCCGGATAGTTCGACCGGATCTCAGGGCTTGCGGCGTTGAACCTGTTTATGAGGACGATCGCTGGCACCGCCAGGATGAACCAGGCCCAGGATCGACCCTGCGGGTCCCAGCACAGGCCGGTATCCCGCAACGAGATGGCGGGCAGCAGGAAACATATCAATACCGGGATCACCCCGAGCAGGATGACACCGGTCGATTTGCGGGTCATGTACCGCCCCAGCAGCGCTTTCCTGTCGCCTTCGCCCCCTTTGCCGGCAATCCTGTCCAGGACCAGGAAATAGGCGTATGACAATGCGACCGTGGATCCGATCGCGAGCAGGGCATGATTGACGGTTGCATTCATGGTCGTTGATTTTATGGTTTCATATCTTCATGCTGCGGCCTGCAGGATGTTTGCCTTTTGATGGCCGGTGTTTAAATACCCATTGTCACTGAACCAGGCGATGGCATCGCGGATGGCATCATCCACGCCATGCGCTGTCAGTTGAAGGTGGTGGACCGCCTTCTCGCCCGAGAAATAGGAACTGGACGACAGTTGTCTGGCGGCTGAATAGGTGAGAGGACAAGGTTTTTCACTGACCATGCTCAGAATGTTCCCGCACATCCCGGCCAGTTTGACGAGAGGGCCGGGAACCTTGAATTCCTTCCGGCAGATGCCCCATGCTGAATAGATTTTCCGGAACAGGGCGCTGAATGTCAGATTCTCACCGGCGAGAAGATAGCATTCACCCGGGATGCCACGGAGGAGTGCATTGCAGGTGGCCCGGGCGGCATCCCTGACATCGATGAAGTTCTTGCCACCCGTAGGGCATACCTGGAATTTCTTCCGCAGCAGCCGGAGGATGATCTCCCCCGAGGAGGGCCTTGTGTCAAACGGTCCGAGCATGATGGTCGGGTTGACGACGACAATGGGAAGTCCTTTTTTCTCGACCTCGGAAAGGATCCATTGCTGTGCCAGGTATTTGCTGTTGATATACCCCGAATTGAACCTGAAACCGTTGAACTCGGAAAGTTCAGTCCCGGGATCGTCGAGGGAACCCCCGCCAAATACGCAGCAGCTGCTGACATGAACCATGCGGTTCATTCCCTGTTCTTCCGCCGCCCGGACCAGTTTCTGGGTGCCTCTCAGGTTGGTTGCGATGTAATCCCCGTAAGATGCAGCGGGATCAGGCGTTCTCCCTGCCGCATGGACCAGGGAGTCGCATCCGCGAAGGGCCTTCCTCAGTCCCAACTCATCCTGCAGGTCCCCAAAATGGAGCTCCAGGTCGAGTCCATGCAAGGCCCTCAGGTCGGAGTTGCTCCTGACCAGGGCCCTTACGGCATGACCGCGGTTGAGCAGCTCCCTGGCCAGGTTGGCGCCAAGCAGTCCGTTTGCGCCTGTTATCAATGTTTTCATGGCTTTTAGGTATTAGGTTTATTTATATGCGTGATCCTGTGTCCAATTCGTTGTGAAGGACCCGGCTCATCAGCATGAACCGCAGCCGCTCAGGTGTCAGCCTAAGGAGCATGCGGTTGATCTTGCTCATGAGCCCGGGCACGATCACGTTTCTGCCGGCCTCGGCCCCATCCATCGCGGCCTTTGCCACCTCGCCTGCGGTGAGCATGCCCAGCCGGGCCACCCATCCTTGTGACAGGAGCCGCATGGCCACGTCGGGATTGGTGACCATGGGGCCCGGATTGACAACGACCACCCTCACGTTGCCGGGGCGCATTTCCCACATCAGGCTTCTGGAGAATGAATAGATGAACGCTTTCGATGCCGGGTATATGGACTTGTAGGGCAGTGGAGCGAATGCGGCCACGCTGGAGATATTCATGACCATCGCCCCTGGATGCGCCCTGAGCTCAGGCATGAGCAACCGGGTCAGCAGGACGGTGGCCCGTATGTTAAGGTGTATGATGCGGTCCATGAACTCGGGGCTGGTCTGTTCGAACAGGGAAGAGGTGCCGACGCCTGCATTGTTGATCAGGCCGTTGATGGAGAAATCTTCCAGAAGGGAGGTGGCCAATCCGTCCAGCGCGCACTCGTTCGTCAGGTCGCATTCCTTCGCCACGGCCCTGATCCCGAACTTGCGGCCAAGCTCTTCGGCCAGCTGAGGAAGGTTACGGCCTTTTAACGCCACGAGGATGAGGTTCCTGCCCCGGCGGGCATTCTCGATGGCCAGTTCCCTGCCCAGGCCCGTGCTGGCTCCGGTGATGACGGTATAACATTCATTCGTTTTCATGTGGCAGCGATTTTAAGGGGTTTGGAATAAAGGGCACGTACAAGGAAGTAGGAGGCAATGCAGAGGGGGATCCCCAGGAGAGCTCCCCCGGCGAGCAATGCAATGAACACCTCGGCATTTCCGGTAATGAAAGCAGCCATGCTCCGGAGGTTGAAGTGTTCCGGCATCGCAAGCGCGCCGTCCATTCCGCAGACCTGCTTCCCGATCATGAAAGCCAGGCCGTAGAAAAAGGGTCCGGTCAGGTAATTGACCTGGAGGATGCCCAGCATGCAGGCCATTTTGTTCCACTTCATGATCCAGACCACCGGCAGGGCCAGCACCCATTTCAAACCGATGAACGGAGTGGTGGCCATGAATACCCCGAATGTGAATCCGGAGATCACCCGGGTGGGTTCGGCCTGGATCGATTGAAGTTTGTTCCTGAGGAGTCGTACCGGATGGAGGATGTTCGTTTTCATGGTCCCTGGAGTTTGTGTATCAAAGGTACCATGCGGATCCAGGGAAATGAAACGGGAGAAGGTCGCGGGCTGTCCAACTACAGGGACAAATTGATAATTCCTTTCCCCGGCGGATGCTCAAGTATTGATTTCTGATTCAGACTGCGCCCGGCAACTTCCTTGTTCATATTTATTGCCGAACATGGCAGTGAAGTTTGTCAGGATCTGCCAAAACTGGTTCCCGGGTGATGGTTGCGATCCGTTGTTTTGCATTTATTGCAAACGACAACGGGACCTTATGCAGGTTCAATTGAGAATGCCTTCATGCGGCCATGAAGGATGGGGTCAGAACTTTTTTTTCGCGAACACCTCGATCGCCTCGTACTCCGCCATCCCCAGCCTGTCGTACAGTACGGCCGTGTCGTGGTTCCTGTCCTCCGCCCGTTTCCAAAACTCGCGCGGGTCGCTGCCGGGGAAAAGGGGGCGGTCTTTCTGCGACTGGTGCTTGAATATGGCCATCCGTTTGCGGGCCACCTCGTCGGGGCTGAGGGGCACGGCCATGTCGGCCTGGTCGATGTCCCATTCCTGCCATGCGCCGCGGTAAAGCCAGAGGTTGCAGTCCTTGAGCCAGGGCTCGTCCCTGAGCTTCTCCAGGGCCATGAAGATGGCCTTGATGCAGGTGCGGTGGGTGCCGTGGGGATCGGTGAGGTCGCCGGCGGCGAACACCTGGTGGGGCTTGATCTGTTGCAGGATGTCGGTCACGATCCCGATGTCACGGTCGGAGAGGGGCTTCTTCCTCACTTTTCCGGTCTCGTAGAAGGGCATGTTCAGGAAGTGGATGTGCTGCGGCGGGATGTTCACAAACCGGCATGCTGAGCGGGCTTCCCCTTTGCGGATCGCCGCCTTGATCAGCTGCACCTTCTCGGTGTCGACCTGCATGGGGCGTTTGGTCGTGATGAACTCCGCCGTTTCCCGGATAAACTCCTGCGAGAACGTTTCCTCGATGCCTGCGATCTCCTTGAAGGCATTCACGAAATCGAGGTATTTGAGCACCTCGTCGTCGAACACGGCAATGGAGCCCGACGTCTGATAGGCGGTATGCACCTCGTGGCCCTGGTCCACCAGGCGGGAGAGGGTCCCGCCCATGCTGATCACGTCGTCGTCGGGGTGGGGGCTGAACACCAGGATCCGCTTGGGGAAGGGCAGCTTCCGTTCGGGCCTGTGCGAGTCGTCGGCACCGGGCTTGCCGCCAGGCCAGCCGGTGATGGTGTGCTGCAGGTCGTTGAACACCTTGATGTTGATGTTGTAGGCTGAGTTGTACATGGTGAGCAGGTCGCTCAGGCCGGAGTCGTTGTAATCGCGGTCGGTGAGCTTGAGCACCGGCTTGTCCGCCTTCTGGCAGAGCCAGACCACTGCCTTCCTGACCAGGCGGTCGTCGCTCCAGTCGCAGCTCTTGACGATCCAGGGTGTTTTCCGGCGGCAGAGTTCGGCGGCCGAGGCCTCGTCGGCGATGATCTCGGCGTCGGGGTGTTGTTGCAGGTAGGAGGCGGGGATCTTCTCGTTGATGGGCTCCTCCACCGCCTTTTGAAGTACGTGGGCTTTGGTCTCCCCCCAGGCCAGAAGGTAGATCTTCCTTGCTTTGAGGATGGAGCCGATGCCCATGGTGATGGCCCGGCGCGGGACGTTCTTCTCGTCGAAGAAGTCGCTGGCCGCGTCGGCGATGGTGATGTTGTCGAGGTTGATGAGCCGGGTGGGGGAGTCGATGGCCGAGCCGGGCTCGTTGAAGCCGATATGGCCGGTGCGGCCGATACCCAGCACCTGGATGTCGATGCCACCAGCCGCGGCGATCCTGCGGTCATAGGCTTCACAAAAATCGCCTACCTGGTTGAGGGGGGTGGTGCCGTCGGGGATGTGAATGTTCTCTGCCGGGATGTCCACATGGTCGAACAGGTATTCGTTCATGAACCGCACATAGCTCTGCACCGCGTCGGGCTGCATGGGATAATATTCGTCGAGGTTGAAGGTGATCACGTTCCTGAAGCTGAGGCCCTCTTCGCGGTGCATCCGCACCAGCTCATCGTAGATGCCGGTGGGCGAGGAGCCGGTGGCCAGGCCAAGGACCGCGGGCATCCCCTTGCGGGCCTTCTCCCGGATGAGGTTGGCGATTTCGATCGCGACGTGTTTCGATGCCTGGGACGAATCGGAGAAAATGGTCGTCGGGACCCTCTCAAAGCGCTGTTCCTGCAAGTATTTTTTCATGATATAAGATCTTGGGGCGATGTTGCATTTGCCCGGGTGAATTCCGGTCAAAGGTAAATGATTTAGTGAACAGGAAGAAGCCCGGGACCCGAAAATTGGAGGGTTTATCTCATTTTCCAGCGGACGCCTGCCAGGTGGGTCGCCGCACCATATCCGGCCTGGTTCGGGACCCCGTTCACTGCGTGGTAATTGGTGAATTGGTATTGCTGGAAGATGTAATACAGGTTGACCCTGAAGCCTGACAGGAAGATGTTCACCCGGGCGCCATACCAGTGTTCGATGACATCGTTGCTGTTATAGATCACATAGGCATCCTCGTCGGCATAGTTGCTTACGCGGCCGTACTGCCCGAACGATTCCAGCCACAGGGGCCCGGTGACCCGGAAGCCGACCCTGCCTTTGAACACCGCCCCCGGGGTGTAGCGCCCTTCGTCCGGTGCGAGGAGGTAGCCTGCATCACCGCTGAGGTAGAGGTGGGTGTTGCCGAGCGGATAATAATCGAGCCCGGCCGACGGCTGGTATTGTATGCCCGCGTTAAGGTCGGTGATCACGCCCGACAGCCGGAAGTTGAAATTGCGGACGCTCTTGCTGAGCTTCATCAACGACGCCCATGAGTTCACGCGGTCGATGAAGAGGTACTTCGCGGTGCGGATGCCTGAGCCGGAGCCGCCGGTATAGGCTGGATTGAGCCCTTCCAGGGTCGTGCGGATGTAATGGAATCCGGCCGTGAGGTCGAGGCCTTTGCCGAGGTGCCAGTTCCCCGCAATGTAATATTGGAACTGCCGCAGGTTCTCATCAAAGGTGTTGGCTGCACGCGCGGGGTCATACACCCTGTTGAGCCCCCACAGGAAGCTCACCGCATGGAAAAGGCTGAACTGGCTGCGGGTCAGATGGGTCAGGCTGAAGGTGGTGTAGCTGAGGCTTTTCCGAACCTTCTGGTCCAGCTTGTCGGAGGCGTTTTGGAAGGGCGATGTGAAATCGTCAAAACGGTAATGCTTGTACTCTCCGGCGATGCCGTCGGCCAGCCTGGCCTCGTCGGAGAAGCCCAGCTTCGACCTCATCTCTTCGTCGAACGACCTGCCGGTCATCCGGGCGTCCTCCTGCCGTCCCGACCTGAGGTAGGCATAATAGAGGTACTCAGCCGCCGTTCTATCGTCGGGGTTGTCCTCCGTTACCTTTTCAAAATGGGCTACCGCAGGCCTGTAGCGGCCCAGCTCATAGTATGCGATGCCAAGCCTGTAGCGCAGGTAATGGAAGTCGAAACCCGCATTCCTGGCTTTCCGTGCATAGCGTACCAGTTCCTTCCATTGCGAGCGCTCGTAAAGCGCATAGCTGGTCCGGTCGACCTCCATCGTGTTGCCAAATTCCTGGGTTAACCCCGGGAGAGGCAGGAGCAAAAGGAGAAGGAGGGGTGTCAGACTCTTGTGCATGTGGCGCGGACTTGCTCGTTTTCCAAATAGCGGACCGTCCGGATGCCCTGCCGGTCGATGGTGATCTCAAATTCCTTGATCGACAGCTCCTTGAGGAGTGACGTGTTCAGGATCCTGGCGTTCAGGATGACCCTGGAGGGCGACAGTTCGTTGTCGATGTCGTCGTACCTGACCGTATAGGAGGATCGGAGGAAGAAACAGAAAGGTGCGATGAAGTCCTGAAACACGAGGCGCAGGCCTCCGAATGTCTGGTTCACCGGGATCTCGTCATGGATCTCCATTCCTTTGTAAAACCCGGTCTGCACCCGGAAAAGGGCCAGATAGAAATGAAAGAGCATGGACTTCCGGCTTCCCAGAAAATTCTTGAAATAATGGATGTTGCCGTCGTTGTGGAAATACGCGAATGAGTTGCTCTTCTCACACTGGAAGTAGGCATTGTTATAGGCATCGGTCTTGACCTCCCAGCGCAGGTGCTCTTTCTTGCCGTCCACCTCATGCTCGAACTCAAACTGCTGGCCCGGAATGAAATGCAGGGCGTTCCTCAGGAGCTCGTTGTGCTGGATATTTGATATGCGATCGCCCAGTCGTGGTTTTTCGAAGTATTTGAAGGAATAGTCCTTGCCAGACCTTTGAATATAGGATCCCAGGGGGTGGTCGAGGGTGACCGAACCCACAAATGGTGTGGCCTGCAGCTGGAAGTGGAGGTGGGGGTAGGGCGACCTGCCCGAGTTGCCCGCCAGGCCCAGGACCTGCCCTTTCTTCACCGCATCGCCCCTGGCCACTTCGATGCTTCCTTCCTTGAGGTGACTCACCTGCGAATAAAGGTAATCCCCGTGGCGGATGACGACGGAGTTGCCCCAGTTCTGGTGGATGTTGACATCACCCACGGCGTTGTCCTCCACCCCGTCCATCACCTCCTGCACGATTCCGTCGGCCGGTGCGGTCACCTTTTTCCCGTAGCAGTAATAATCGGTGAGGTTGTCGCCATCGTTGCGGAACTGTTTGCCGTCGTCCCCTTCGATCACGAAGTCCCAGGCATGCCTCCAGTCATCCTTGTGGGTATAATCGCCCTCGTGGGCCTGGGAGACGGTCCACTCCCCGAAGAAGGGCAGCGATACCGGCAGATACTGCAGCTCCTTGAACCGCCGGCTGGCATTTCTGAAAAAATAGAGGTTCCGTTCCGGGGAGTTCTGCTGCACGAACACCTCCACGAGGCCCTTTCCCTTGTGGTACCGAAGCTTCATGGCATAAAGAAAGGTGAGTACCACCAGGTTGAAGGGCAGGGCGTAGATGGGCAGCCGGAAGGGCATGAACAACCGCCCTGTGCTGATGGTGATGAGCACCACCACAGGCAGCACAAGGGCCACCCACAGGTAGGTCGACCTGCCGGGGACCATGAAAAAGCCTCCGATGGCGATGGAGGTCAGGATGAAGTTGAAGCCGATGTAGGTATAGCTCAGCGACTGGAAATCGGCCCCGATGAGCTGGTAAAAGTAATAGGCGGCGAAAAACCCCAGCAGGGACAGCGAGAATGCGATCCGGGAATAGGCGATGAGGCCGATGGCGATGAGGATCCCCGACAGGATGTTGAACTGGAAAAAGATGGCGCCCAGTGACAGGAAATAGACCTTCAGCGGATAGGGGAACTGCAGGTCGCCCCACCAATAGTAGATCCGGAGGAGCAGGTTGCCGCCGAGCAGGTACATGTCGTTGGCGGTGTAGATCCCTCTCTCACTGATGCCCAGGCTGCCGAAGTCGGGGCTGGCCAGGGTGACGATCCACATCCCGAACAAAAATGGGACGCTCAGGAACGGCAACCCGTACTTGCCCAGGATGCCCTCGAAAGCGACCGTGATGAAGAAGGTCAGGATGGAGACGAAGAAAACGATGGCGAACAGCTCCAGGCCGGGCTGGAAATAGAGGCCCGTGCCAAGGCCGACCAGCAGGTTGTTGAACCCGTAGGATCCCTTGCCGAGGGTGAGCCTGGAATAGCCCAGCGCATGGCCGAGGACATGGGCGACCAGGATGGCCATCAGGCCCGAAAGTCCCGCCCAGATGTCGAAAAAGCTCACCAACATCAGGATGGAGGCGAAAAAGGTGTTGTCGGAGAAGAAGACCTGCGAGTAGCTGTGCAGGACCCCCCTGGTCATGTGCCCGATTTTTTCTTTCTTTATCAAGATGTTATGGTTCTAATTGGATACTCTTTTCTCAACTTGTTCCAGGTTAGTGTCAATAAGCTTGTAAATATAAGAATTACTGCGAACCATACCGCACAGGCCCGGAGCGACATGCTTCCGTAAACTGCGGTGGCGATGTTCCCGATGAGGAGCCACTGGAATATGTAAACGGTGGTCACGTGCATGCCGAGCCACTTGATATAGCGTGCCAGTGCGGTTTCGCCCGCGTGTTTTTCAGCATACCCGAGCAGCACGGTCCACCAGGCAGTGAACGCCAGGGCCCAGAGGGTGAACCCGGGACCATGGTGGTAATAGGCCGGCAGGTCGCGCATGATCCCTGCCGCATGCCGGGAGGTGAGGCCGAGGGCGACCGTCAGAATGGCCATCAGCAGCACCCGCGGCCGGGGTGCGTCAAGGTGCTGCATGAGCCGTCCTTCCAGCAGCAGGAACAGGTATCCGGCAAGGGGGTAGGCCAGCCAGGGGAGGAGTGGGAAGTAGGACCATTCCGCCCGGGAATGCACGAATGCCATGACATAGGCCAGGGGCGTCTCGCCGCCGGCGTGGGGCGGAAGCACGGCAGGCAGGATCATAACCACCGCCAGGATGACCAGCCAGGGCAGGATCCTGCCCCGGAACACCCGCAGGAAGAGGGACATGATGATCAGGCTCAGGCCTGCCAGGTGGAGGATGTCGGCGCCGAACACATAGTGCCAGATGTTCACCGTGGCGCCCCATCCCCTGAACAGCACGTTGAAGATCAGGTGGGCGTTCAGGCCCAGGTTCAGCAGCATGCCGGCGAGCAGCAGCCGCATGCCGCGGCGGGCGAGAAAACAGGGCTCTTTCCGGCGGTATCCGATGAAATAGCCCATGACGGCCATGAACACGGGGGCTGCCGGCACCGCGCCCAGGAACAATGCGATCGTCCCGGCGGGTCCGGCAAGGACAGCTTCCTGTGCAAAAAGCTCCATGATATGCACCTGGACCATGAATAGGACCGCCATCCCTTTCAGGAGGTCCGGCGTATGCATCCGGTGCCGTGTCACGTTACCCGTCATCAGGCCCGGAGGTGTTCGGGGACCCGCTCGTGGCTCGTGAGGCTCTCGTTGGTCTCCCGGTCGCGGATCACGTGGACCTTCTGCTCCCCGTCGATGAGCACGATCCGGGGCCGCAGGGTGATGAACTGCAGCCACTGGGTCATGTTGTAGGCTCCCACCCGCTTGATCACGACCTGGTCCCCCTTGTTCATCAGCGGGAACTGGATGGAGCCCCGGATGACGTCGATGTTCATGCATAAGGGGCCGTAGATGGTGGTGTCCTCGGTGTGCTGGGAAGAGTTCTGCGCCGGCACGATCTGGTGCTCGTACCAGAAGGAGGTGAAAAGGATGTTCACCCCGATGTCGATGATGGTCGACCGCCGGCCGTCGGCCAGCCGCTTGTTGGCGAGGACGGTGCCCAGCAGGTAGCCCGCATCGTCCACCAGGGCCCTGCCGGTCTCCAGGAAGAGCGTGGGCAGGTGACCCGGCTCGATGGCCGAGTTGATGAGGGCATTGGTGATCGCTTCCGCATAATCGTCGAAAGAGGGGCAGGTGTCAGTGCCCGGAAGATAGGCCCCTTTAAGGGTGTTCTCGGAGGCGAAGCCCCCGCCCATGTCGATGTATTTGATCTTGTGGTTGTACTTCTTGTCGATCCTGGCGGCGAGCTCGGCCAGCTTGGCGGCGGCCACGCCGTAGGCGCTGGTGGTCATGATGTAGGTGCCGATGTGGGTGTGAAGCCCTACCAGCTCCAGTTTGTCGTGCATCATGATGCGGCCGATGGCGGTCCAGGCATCCCCGTTCTCGTAATTGAACCCAAACCGGTCCCACTGCGGGTAGATGCCCGTATCCATGTTGACCCGGATGGCCAGCCTGGGCGTTTCCTCAAGGTTGCCCGACAGGTCGATGATGGTATAGAGTTCGTCGAAGTGGTCCAGATGGATCAGCGAGCCGTTCCGGATGGCCTTTTCGAGGTCCTCACGCGTCTTGTCGGGCCCGTTGAATATGATCTGGTTCCCGGGTACCCCGTTGGCCAGGGCCTTGTCATACTCGAAGCCCGAGACCACCTCGGCCCACGACCCTTCGTCGTGGTACACGCGGCATACCGCATCGAGGTAGTTGGTCTTGTACGACCAGGCGAGCTGCACCTTGGGGTAGCGTGTCGAGAAGGCCTTGTGGGCCTGACGATAACGCTCGCGGAGGGTCTTCTCCGAGATCACGAACAGCGGGGAGCCATGCGCTTCGAGCAGGTCGCGGACGGGAACACCGTCGATGTGGGTGATGGCGCTGGTCTTGTTGCGCATGCCAAACTTGTCGGGAATGCCGGCATTGATCCTGTTGATCATCGGCCTTTCATATTTTTCTTTAGTCATTTTTTTTGCATTTTGATTAAGTCACTTTCACTTGCTACAGTTCCCCATGGATGGAGAGCTTTTCGAACTGGCTGATGTCACCGATCAGGTCGAAGGAGTAACGGATGAACATGGTCCCCACCCGGTAGTTCTTGTAGGGTTTGACGTCCATGCCCATGGCCAGCTTCACCAGCGCTTCGGGGAGGTTCTGCCCGGCGCCGACGGCCAGGTATACCCAGGCCGGGATGCGGGGATTGATCTCGATCATGTAATAATCGTTGCTGCTGGTCTTGATCATTTCCAGTTCCATGCCCCCGCGCCATTTGGTGGCAGCGATAAGGTCGCGGGTGATCTTCAGCAGGTTGTCGTCGCTGATGGTGATGCCTCCCCAGGCTTTGCCCTTGTCGGTGATGTATTGCTTGCGCATGGCCACGGCGCCCACGGCGGTGCCGGTGCCGTCGCCGAGGGCGATGACGTTCACCTCGGTGCCCCTGACGAACTCCTGCAGGATGACCGGGGTTCCCC
>CAYLTG010000089.1:0-13128 GCA_964386225.1 uncultured Bacteroidales bacterium | reverse complement strand
TCGAGGATGAGATCGAGATCGACGTGGAAGCTGACCAGGAGACCGAGGTTCAGGACTACGTGCCCGTGGAGGAGGAAGAAGAGGAAGAAGAGGCCCAGATCTTCACCGTGGTTGAATCCATGCCAGGGTTCCCCGGCGGCGACGAGGCCAGGATCAAGTACCTCAATGAGAACATCAAGTACCCCCAGATGGCGCGTGAAAGCGGCATCCAGGGCAGGGTATTCGTGACCTTCGTCGTGGAGAAGGACGGCAGTGTCACCGATGTGCGCGTGCTCAGGGGCATCGGCGGCGGCTGCGACGAAGAGGCCATCCGCGTCATCAAGAACATGCCCAAATGGGACCCCGGCAAGCAAAGGGGTAAGCCGGTACGGGTGCAGTTCAACATGCCCATCCTGTTCAAACTGAACTAAGGGCAATACGACATTATGAGAAGAGCGGCCAGAAGCCGCTCTTTTTATTTTATCTTTTCCCCCGCCCTGAAAAACTCGCGGCCTGTCTCGTTGCCATCCTCATCCCATGTGATGAACAGGCCGTCCTGCCTGCCGTCGGCCCATTGTTCCTGGCTCCTTTTCCTTCCGTTCCTGTGATATTCGGCCACCTCGCCATGGGGCTTGCCCTTGTCCCAGTTCTCCACCGACTCCAGTTCCCCCGACCGGTAGTACCAACGCCATTCCCCGTCCTGCTGCCCCTCTGTAAATTGCCCCCGGCATTGCTCCTGTCCGTTCTCGTAATACCTGACCTCCTCGCCGTGCTGCAATCCATCCGACCATTCCGCAACCGAACGGAGCTGCCCGTTCTCGTACCAGCTGGTCCAGGTGCTGTCCTGCCGGTCATCGACCCATCTCCCGGCGAATTCCGCCTGCCCGTCGGGGAACTGGTACAACCACGCCCCGGTTTTCCTGTCCTCCAGGTAGGTGCCGGTCACGGCCGGCTGCCCGTTCTGATGGTAGGTCTTCCAGGGCCCATGGCGCATGCCCGACATGAAGGCACCTTCGGTCTTCGTCGACCCGTCCTCAAAGAACTCCCTTCGCTCGCCATCCCTCCTGCCTTCACGGTAGGCGGTTTGGCTGATCAACACCCCGTTGCTGTCATATTCCAGGCACTGCCCCGTGAAGGGGTCACCGCCCAGGTACATCGACCCATCCCGCTCCGTCAGTTCAGAACAGGGTACCGGACCACGGGTACAGGAAAAAAGGATGAGGAACAGGATAAACGAGACATTCCGATAAATGCTATTGTGCATGGCGTGTAGATGTTTGTTCCCGGCAAAGCTAATGGAATTCTAGAAATTCCGGTAATCGAAGGTCTCGATATTGTACATCCTTCGCATGCCGCAATTGCCCTTGATATAGTTCATCCCCAGTACGTTGCTGAGGTTCAGGCGCAGGCCGAAATAAAAGTCCATGCCATTGAAATTGCTCACGCCGATGAGCGGGTTCAAGCGGTCGGAACCGATGAAGAAATTGCCATAGCGGACATAAAGCCCCACGCGCGGCTTCGAGAACTGCCATTCATACACAGATAACGGAAGGCTGATCTCCCACCGGGCGGTCTCATAACGCGCCGAGAAGGCCAGGATGGAGGGCCGGTACAGGAAGCGGTTCCCAAGTTTCAGGCCGTAGATGCCGGTGAAATTCAAATAGACGTACCGTTTCAACTTCAGGTCGCCCTGGAGGCTGATGGCTGGCGGAAGGTACATGGTGAACTCCTCATTCTCCTCGAATTGCTCCGCCTCCTCGAGGAAATGGTTTTCCATCTTTAAAAGGAAATTGCTCACCGAGTTGTACTTTATTGTGTCGTAAGGCCTGTACCATTCCGTGGCGGAGTTGACATAGGTCTGCTGGAATGCGTTCTCTTTATAGCGGATGTATCCGATGTCCAGGACCGAAAAGCCTATCCGGTAATTGTATTCGTCATAGGGCGGCTCGCACAGGCGCGAATAAACGGCCGTGGAATGGCCTTTCTCGGTGTACTCGTAGATCACCCCGAGGTCGAAACCCACACCGGTGCCCCGCGTCTTGAAAGGATCGGTCACCTGGTCGGAATCATACTCCAGCGGAAGGGCCAGCCCGAACTCGAGGGTGGCATTGTATACCGAGGCGGAATCGTCGTTGTGAACCATGTAATCGGCATCCGTGGCCGCCATATAAAGGCCCGCCCGGGCAAACATCGGCTTCACCGTGATGCCGGCGGTCCACGAGTCCCATTTGTAGCGCCTGAACGTGTAAGCGTAGCTCAGGCCCAGCTCGATCCAGGCCATGCTGCTGCCCCGCATCGTTTCGTCGTAGTGGGTGTAGTTGATCATCTGCTGGACATCGTAGTCGACCCCCTCGTATAGGAAGACGGCCAGGTCGGGCGACAGGTTCCGCATCGAGCTCACCGACCGGAAGGCGGTGGTGAGGCCGAATGCATGACGGCCCATCACCACCATCGCCGAAGGGCCAAGGATGCTCAGGTTCTGGTACCCGGATTTGACCTCGTCGCTGCGGTCGATGGCATAATTGCGCTTTTCCCGCTCATGGGTGTAATAGATCGGGAGGACGCGGTCGGTCAGGAAGGAATAGAACTCCCCGCTCCGGATGTAGAAGTAATTGGTCTCGGCAAACCCCTGCATCCCCAAAAGATTGAAGTCCATGTAGAGCCGGTTGACCGCCATGGTAGCCGGGTTCTGCGATATTCCGTAAACACCGGAATAGGTGCTGCTCCTCAGGCCCAGCATGTCCTGCGCACTCAAACCAAGACCCAGGAAAAGAAATAATATGACGATCAGCTTCTTCCGCCTCATAATTCTCCGATGACTCCGGGGGGTTTTACCCTGAAAATCAGGAAAAGTTCAACTAAAACGGGATTAAAAAGGCAAAAGTATGAACTTACAGAAAAGAAAAAAGGCCAGAAAACCATAAAGAATAGAGTTTCCTGACCTAATTAACCAACCAAAACCAAATTTTACAAATAAAAATTAACCACCATGAAAAATTATCAGATTACATTAACGTAATGTGGTGTGATAATGTATCAAAGAACTGATCTCCCCTGAGCAATCGGCATGCCATAAATCACAACTATTTGATAGTGAATGCATTTTGATTCAAATCGACTGACCACACCCGTCAACATGAAAATAGAAGGGAGCCACCGCACCGGGGAAAAGGTGCGGAATGTGCCTGAAACAGGGGCTTTGGCCGGGAATGGCATCGGATATCCAATTCCGGAGCCTTTCCGGTTCCGGAGAATCGAAGCGGAGAAAGATCAGGGGCCCGGGACGATCGTCCCGTAAAGGTCGAAATAGTCGGCGTTCTCGATGAGCACAGGATAGAACCGTCCGATCACCGGCTCAGTTCCGGGAGCGGAGATGAGCACTTCGTTATCCACTTCCGGAGAATCAAATTCGGTCCTTCCGATGTAATGCTCTCCTTCCTTCCGGTCGATGATGGTCTTGAAGGTTTTCCCAACCTTCTCCCGGTTCAGTGCATGGGACACCTCCTGCTGCACATGCATGAGTTCCTCGAGCCGGGCCTGCTTCACCTCCTGCGGGACGGTGTCCTTGAGCTTGAAGGCCGTGGTGCCCTCCTCATGGCTGTAGGCGAAGACGCCCAGCCGGTCGAACCTGAAGGTGCGGACGAATTCCACCAGTTCCCTGAATTCATCGTCGGTCTCTCCCGGGAACCCGACGATGAGGGTGGTGCGGAGGGCCGCCCCGGGCACCTCCTTGCGGATCCTTTCCAGGAGTTGCAGGGTCCCCTCCCTGGAGTGCCCGCGCTGCATAAGCGAGAGGATGCGGTTATTGATGTGCTGCACGGGCATGTCGATGTAGTTGCAGATGCGCTCCCGTTCCCTGATCAGGGGGAGTATCTCCACCGGGAAACCGGCAGGGTAGGCATAATGCAGGCGGATCCATTCGAGTCCCTGCAACCCCGACAGGGAATCGAGCAGGGCGGCGAACCGGTTCTCCTTGTATAGGTCGATGCCGTAGTAGGTGAGGTCCTGGGCAATGAGCATCACTTCCCTGACGCCCTTGGCCACCAGCCGCCTGGCCTCCGTCAGCACCTGCTCCTCGGGCTTCGAAACATGCTTGCCGCGGATCGAAGGGATCGCGCAGAAGGTGCACCGGCGGTCGCAGCCCTCGGAGATCTTCAGGTAGGCATAATGCGGGGGGGTGGTGATCTGCCGCTCCCCCACGAGGTCGTATTTGTAGTCGCCGCCCAGCTCCGTGACGATCTTCTGAAGGTCGTTCACACCGAAGTACTTGTCCACATCGGGGATCTCCTTTTCCAGGTCCCTGACGTACCGCTCCGACAGGCAGCCCATCACATACAGGTTGCCGATCCGCCCCTCCTCCTTGGCCTGGATGTATTGCAGGATGGTGTCGACCGATTCCTCCTTGGCGTCGTTAATGAACCCGCAGGTGTTGATGACCACGGCATCCGCCCCCTCCACCGCCTCATCATGGCGCACGTCGAACTGGTTGGCTTTCAGCTGGCCCATCAGCACCTCCGAATCCACCAGGTTCTTGGAGCATCCGAGGGAGATGATGTGGATCTTCCTTTTTTGGTTCTTTGTCTGCACTGGCGGTTGGGTTTTAAGATTTGCTGAACAGGCTGTCCACGAACTCCGTCCGGTTGAACACCTGGAGGTCCTCCATTCGCTCGCCGATGCCGATGTACTTCACAGGGATCCTGAACTGGTCGGAGATGCCAATGACGACCCCGCCCTTGGCGGTGCCGTCGAGCTTGGTGAGCGCCAGGGCGTTCACCTCGGTGGCGGCGGTGAACTGCCTGGCCTGCTCGATGGCATTCTGTCCCGTGGAGGCATCCAGGATCAGCAGGATCTCGTGGGGCGCATCCGGGATGATCTTCTGCATCACCCGCTTGATCTTGGAGAGCTCGTTCATCAGGTTCACCTTGTTGTGGAGCCTTCCTGCGGTGTCGATGATCACTACGTCGGCGCCCTGCGCCTGGGCCGACTTGAGGGTGTCAAAGGCGACGGAGGCGGGATCGGCTTCCATGCCCTGGCTGATGATGGGCACCCCCACACGGTCGGCCCAGATGATCAGCTGGTCGACCGCCGCGGCCCGGAACGTGTCGGCCGCACCCAGCAGGACCGACTTGCCCGCCTTCTTGAACTGGTGGGCCAGTTTGCCGATGGTGGTCGTTTTGCCGACACCGTTGACACCCACCACCAGGATCACATAGGGCTTCTTCCCTTCCGGGACGGTGAATTCCGTGTTGTCGCCCGTGTTGTTCTCCTGCAGCAGGGCGGCGATCTCCTCCTTCAGGATGACGTTCAACTCGGAGGTCCCAAGGTACTTGTCGCGCGACACGCGCTGCTCGATGCGTTCGATGATCTTCAGGGTGGTTTCCACACCTACGTCACTGGTCACAAGGATCTCTTCCAGGTCGTCGAGCACCTCGTCATCGACCCTGGACTTGCCGGCTACGGCCCTGGTCAGCTTGGAGAAAACGCTGTCCTTGGTCTTGGAAAGGCCCTGGTCGAGCTTTTCCTTCTTTTCCCTGCTGAAAATATTGAATATGCCCATGGTTCTTTGGAGGATATGTATAAAAAAAGCTTCTTCCTTGGCGGAAAAAGCTTTTCAGGTTTCTTTCGGATGAATGCTATTTCTTTGCCAGGTAATTCTTGACCTCCTCGACGTGCATCACGTTTTCCTTGAAGGTGTATGCGCCGGTCTTCGATGATTTCACCATCTTGATCACCTTTGCATAGTTCTTTCCGGCAGTTTGTAGGGTAGCAACAACTTTCTTGGCCATGTCCTGTATTATTTAATTTCTTTGTGAACGGTCATTTTCTTCAGGATCGGATTGTACTTCTTCAGTTCCATCCTGTCGGGTGTGTTCTTTTTGTTCTTGGTAGTGATGTACCTCGAGGTACCGGGCTTGCCACTCTCTTTGTGTTCCGTGCACTCCAGGATCACCTGCACCCTTGCATCTTTGCTCTTTTTAGCCATTTCTTTCTAATGCTTTTATAACAATCCCGCTCGCGCGGTTCTTAAAATCGGGGTGCAAAAGTATTCCTTTTTTTGTAAAAAACCTAATAATCGGTTAAAAAAATTAACTTTGACCTGCGTTATGACCTGGCAGCATTACATACGGGACTTCAAGACCTACCTGAGCCTGGAAAAAGCCCTCTCGTCCAACTCCATAGAGGCTTACCTGCGCGACATGGACAAGTTGGCGAAGTACCTGGAACAGAAGGGCGAACTCAAGCCCCCGGACAAGGTGACCCTGGGCGACCTCCAGCAGTTCATCCACGGGATCCACGGGATGGGCCTCGCCGCCACCTCCCAGGCCCGGATCGTCAGTGGCATCAAGTCGTTCTTCAACTTCCTGCTGCTTGAGGATGTGATCCGGGAAAGTCCGGCCGAGCTGCTGGAGGCGCCAAAGATAAGCCGCAAGCTTCCCGACACGCTGAGCGTGGAGGAGATCAACGCCATCATCGGCGCCATCGACCTGAGCACGCCGGAGGGCACACGCAACAAAGCCATGCTCGAAACGCTCTATGGCTGCGGATTGCGTGTGTCGGAGCTCACCGGGCTGCGCATCTCCCACATCTACTTTCGTGACGGGTTCCTGAAGGTCACCGGCAAAGGCGACAAAGAGCGGCTGGTACCCCTCGGGACCACGGCGGGCAGGCTGATCCGGCAATACCTCGACCATGTCCGGGTGCACATACGGCCCGAAAAAGCCTTCAACGACACCCTCTTCCTCAACAGGCGCGGAAGGAAACTTTCGCGGGTCATGGTCTTCCTGATCGTGAAGGACCTGGCGGAAAAGGCAGGCATCCGCAAGACCATCAGCCCCCATACCTTCAGGCACTCCTTCGCCACCCACCTCATCGAAGGGGGTGCCGACCTGAGGGCCGTGCAGGAGATGCTGGGCCATGAGTCCATCACCACCACGGAGATCTACACCCACCTCGACAGGGATTACCTGAGGGAGGCCATACTCACCTTCCACCCCCGGGGCAAATGAGCCCCCGGGGCCAGAATTCTACTTGAAGGGCGAATCGGGCTCCTTGGCCATATGGTTGTATACCATCTTGTCCATGAACCTGGGAAAGAATTTATTCAGCAGGACGGTCATTTTCCCCTGGCTGGTCAGCACCAGGCGGTGCTTCTTCCTCCGGATGGCCTGTATGATGTACGCGGCCACCGCCTCCGCCGACATCATCCTGTCCTCATCCCGGGGCGACTCGCCTTGCTGCGCTCCTGACGCTGACAGCGCCGTGTTGCGGATATTGGAGGCCGTGAAGCCGGGGCATGCGATGAGGACATGCAGCCCTTTCTTCATGTTCTCGATCCTGACCACCTCCAGGAACCCCTGCATGGCGAACTTGGAGGCCGAATAGCCCGTCCGCCCCGGCAATCCCTTGTACCCCGCGATGGAGGAGACCCCCACCAGGGACCCCCGGGAATCGAGCAGGTGGGGGAGCGCAAACTTCGTGCAGTAGACCGTGCCCCAGAAATTGACATCCATCAGGCGGCGGATCACATCCAGATCGGTCTCTTCGAAAAGTGCACGCATGGAAATGCCGGCATTGTTGATGAGGATGTCGATGGATCCGTACCGCTGCAGGGCAGTGTCGACCAGGGCGCGGCAGTCCTCCTCGGATGCGACATCCGTCACCGCGGTGACCACGTCCGGGTTGACCGGCAACAGTGCCGCCCGGAGGTCATCCAGTTTGTCGCCGCTACGCGCAGCAAGCACGAGCCTGGACCCCAGGCGGGCGAACTCCTGCGCCAACGCCCTCCCGATGCCAGAAGAGGCACCTGTGATGATAACGACTTTTCCTTTCATGAGATCAGAATGAGCTGTTGGCCAAAAGTATAAAAAACTGCCCGGTTTTCCAGATATTGGATATATTTGACGGGAAATAAGTCACCCATGCCCAGCAACCGGGATATTTTCTTCCATCACCTCGGGCTGCCCTCGGCCAACCCCCTGGGGCTGGAGATCGAGCGGGCCGAGGGGATCTTCCTGTATGGCGCCGACGGCAAGGACTACATCGACCTGGTGTCGGGCGTATCCGTCAGCAACGTCGGCCACAGGCATCCCAGGGTGCTGGAAGCTGTCACCGGGCAGCTTGAAAAGTACATGCACCTGATGGTCTACGGGGAGATCATCCAGTCGCCCCAGACCCTCCTCGCCGGGGCACTGGCCGGGCACCTGGGGCCCGGCCTCGACACCGTATACTTCGTGAACTCGGGCAGCGAGGCCATTGAAGGGGCCATGAAACTGGCCAAGCGGCACACGGGGCGTACCGAGGTCATCGCCTTCAGGGATGCCTACCACGGAGGAACACACGGGGCCCTCAGCATCCTGGGCAGCGAAACACTGAAATATGCGTTCAGGCCCCTTCTGCCCGATATCCGCCAACTGGACTTCAACGATTCAGGCGGGCTGGAACAGATCACGCGGCGGACGGCCTGCGTGGTGGCCGAGACCATCCAGGCGGAGGCCGGCATCATCCCCCCCGTGCCGGGGTTCCTGGAAAAGCTTCGGGCACGGTGCACCGAAACAGGGACGCTCCTCATCATCGACGACATCCAGATGGGTTTCGGCCGGACAGGCACCCTGTTCAGCCACGAAGGGTTCGGCATCGTACCCGACATCCTCGTGCTTGCCAAGGCCATGGGCGGAGGCATGCCGCTGGGCGCCTTCGTCGCCGGGCGACAGGTGATGCGTTCGCTGACACACAACCCCGAGTTGGGTCATATCACCACCTTCGGGGGGCACCCGGTGTCATGTGCCGCCGCGCTGGCATCCCTGCAGGTGATCACCGGCGGCAAACTCGCCGACGACGCCCACCGGAAAGGCCGCATCTTCCGGGATGCCCTCCAGGGGCACGGCATGATCCGCGCCATCCGGCAACAGGGACTCATGCTCGGACTCGACCTCGAAAACCCCGAACAGGCCGCAAGGCTCACCCGGGCCTTCGTCGAGAACGGACTGATCACCGACCGCTTCCTCTTCCGCCCCCGCGCATTCCGGATCGCCCCGCCCCTGACCATTACCGATGACGAGATCGCCGAAGCCATCCACCGGATCCTCATGGCCCTGAATACGATCTGATCCTGCCATATTGTCACCTTTTTTCCAGCAGATTGACCTAAATCAGGTCATTTTGACTTTCTTTTCGTTCATTTTGGGCACCCGGGCATCGGATCCGGGCCCCGGAACGCAATTTGATATGACGTGACCGAATTCGTGAAGTCAAACAATTAAAACATAGGAGGAAATAGTTATGTTACCAGCAATCATTAAAAGAAGGGGTTACCTTCCGTTGTGGAACGATCAGCTTTTCAGCAACGACCTGTTCTCGGGGCTCTTCAGCGACGGGGCAGACTATTCGGTGCCGGCCGTGAACATCAGGGAGTCCGGCAAGGAATATGAGATCGAACTGGCTGCACCGGGCCTGCCGAAAGAAGACCTGAAGATCAAACTGGAGAACGATATCCTGACCGTTTACTCGGAGCACAGCGACGAGCGCGAAGAGAAGGAAAGCGGATACATGCGCAGGGAATTTTCCTACCGCACCTTCAGCAGGTCGTTCGAACTGCCCGAAACGGTGGACACGGAGAAGATCAATGCAACCCACGCCAACGGCGTATTGCGGATCGCGCTCCCCAAAATGGAGGAAAAGGACACCCCGAAAAGCAAGACCATAAAGATTTCATAAACCGCAGGCCCGCCTGCCATCGCTGCAGGCAGGCCGATTTAAAACAACTAGGAGGATCATCATGATACTGTACAGAACAAACCCGCTCCGGACACACATGCAGGATGGCCGGGGCCACAGGCACGGAAGAGCGCATCATCCCGGAACGGATTGCCGGAAGCCGGCCACCAACATTGTTGAACGTGACGGGGACTTCGTCCTGAACATGGCCCTTCCCGGATACACCAAAAAAGATGTCGTCATCGACATCGACCAGGATGTGCTGAAGGTTTCATCGGAGCTCACCGTGCATCCGCAGGAGAAGGACGCGGTCCTGAAGCAGGAGTTCAGCATCCGGCCCTTCGAACGGAGGTTCCTGCTGCCCGACAGCGCCGATACCGACCAGGTGGCGGCCAGTTTCAAGGACGGCGTGCTGAGCATCACCGTTGCGAAGAAAGAACATGCAAAAGCCAGGCCCCCGCGGGAGATCGCCATTGCCTGAAACAAAAAACCGGTGTTGAAGCACCGGTTTTTTTATTTCTTGCAACTGGTCCGGACCGCAGTCTAAAACACGGAGAACCGGACGTATTTCTTGGGGTTGAGCCGGATATCCTCCAGGAGCAGGTTCAGGTCGCGGGATGTCTTCTCCAGCTCGATGTAAAGGGAATCGTTGTTGACCAGCATGCCCAGGCTGCCCTCGCCGCGGTTGATCTTGCCGCTGATCCCCGCCAGCTCGGCCATGGTCTTGTCCACGCGGCTCATCGTTTGCGCGAACTGGATCTTCGCCAGTGAATCGCTCACCGAGGAGAAATTGGCGATGATGTTGTTGAGTTCATCCTCGTTGTTCCTGAGATTGAGCGTGATCGACTCGATGTTCTCGAAGATCTTCTCCATCCTGCTTTTCTGGTCCGTGATGAGTGTGTCCAGCGTGCCGGTGGTACTCTCCAGGTTCTCGAAGGAATTGGCAATGCTCTTGACGCTTTTGGCGAAATTATCGGTATTGTCGGTACTGAATACGCTCTGGAGCATGGTGAGTACCGTGTCGATGGAACCCATGAGGTTCTCGGCCTTGGCCTTGAGCGGCTGCAGCTGACGGTTCACCTCATCCTTGATGGAAACTTCCACCTCGCTGACCAGCGTATCGCCGGGCAATGCCAGCTCGGGTGAATTGCCGAGGCGGATCTCCACCGCTTTGGACCCGAGAAGGTCCGAACTGATGATCTTGGCAGTGGAATTGGCTGGGATGTCGATCTGGTTCTTGAGCACAAGTTGCACCACCACCCGGGCCTCGCCGTCGACGGTGAAGGTCATGTCCCTCACCTGGCCCACCCGCAACCCGTTGATGGTGACGGGGTTCGTTTTCTCCAGGCCGGCCACATCGTTGTAGACGGCCACGAAGATGCGCTCATTGGAGAAGATATCCTTGCCCTTGAGGAAATTCACCCCCCAGTAGAGGAGCGCAAGGGCAACCGTGACAATGATACCGATTTTGAATTCTTTGGATAATTTCAAATCAGGGTCTTTGCTACAAAAATAATTTATTTTTCCAACTGCCTGGCCTCCTCGACCGAAATTCTTTTGCCGTCGAGGAAACAAACGACGAATGCGTCTTCGATCCCGGACCCGGCGACCTTCTTCCTGTATTCCTCGGCTTCGGCATGCCGTTCGAACACACCGGAGTAATACTTGAACAGCCCATCCTCTTCGCGCTCCTCCACATTCCCCAGCCCTTCGAAAAACGCAGCGCTGGTCGCGATCCTTTTACCCGATGCGAACACCTGTATCTTGTATACTGGAAACGGATGGGAAATGTTCGGGTCCCCGCTTCCGGGGGCGGGCGGCACGTTGATCACGGTGGCTGGGCCGCGGTAGATGGTGTCTCCTGCCTGGAAGTAATCCCTCGAGGCCACCAGGCTGATCTCCAGCGAGCCGTTCAGGCCGGGCCCGGAGATGACCTCGATCTGCGAACCGGCCGGAAGGGAGTATTCACGCGCGATGGAAACCTCCAGTATCTTCCTGTCGCGGCCCGGATCGACGGCAATTTCACGGATGCTGCCACCGACCACGCTGTTGATAAGCACCGGATCGCCCGCCTGCATCTCCAGGGGACCCTCGACGACCGCAAAATAGGAGGACCTGCTGCTGCATGAAACAACAAGCAGCACCGCCAGCGAGATGCCGGTGACAGAAAGAAGGGTTCGGGCTATGGGTTTTGCACAGGGTTGTCTCATTTCAGGTCAACCGTGTGGGATTCTGGTTCCTTTGAAGCCTCTTCCATGGTTATGCGCACCCCCTCCCGGAACGCGACTATGAATGAATCCTTGTAGCCCTCCTCCTGGAGCCGGTTCTTAAAGCTTCGCGCCTCATCGAGGCTTGTGAAATTGCCGGTGGTATACTTGTATTGCCCGTCATGCTCGTAGACGCGTATGTCCTCGAGCCCCCTGAATTTCCTGAAGTCGAGGTCTTTCTCCTTTTTGTAGGAGGCGAACTGGATCCGGTATTCCACAACCTTGACCGGGACCGGCTCCTTGATGACGATGGGCTTGATGTCGCGGATGTTCTCCTCATAATCTGTCTTGAACTGCCTGAAGGCATCGAAAATGGCCCTTGCCAGCTGCTCCTGGCCGGCATCCGACATCAGGTATTTCTCCTCTTCGGGGTTGCTCAGGAACCCCAGTTCGATCAGGATCCCGGGCATGGTGGTCTTGTAAAGGACCCAGAAACCGGCCTGCTTCACCCCGCGGTTCTTCCGGCCCACCTGTTCGCCGAATTGCTGCTGCACTTTCTGCGACAGGTCGATGCTCTGCTCGATGCTGGCCGACTGGAACATGGAGAGGACGATGTAATCCTCGTCGGAGTTGGGGTTGAAGCCGCCGTACTGGACGGCGTAGTCCTCCTCGTAATAGATGGCGGCATTTTCCGTTTTGGCCACATCCAGGTTCTCCTCCGATTTGTGCAGACCCATCACGTAGGTCTCCGCCCCGTAAGGCGAGGGCGACTTGTTGGAGTTGCAGTGGATGGAGATGAAGACGTCGGCACCGCTCTCGTTGGCGATCTGGGCACGCCTGTGCAGTTCCACGAAGACATCGTCATCGCGTGTGTAGATCACGTCCATGTCGCTGAAGCCCTGGCGGATGTACTGACCCGCCAGCAAGGCCACGTTCAGGACGATATCCTTCTCCCTCGAATGCTTGCCCAGGGCCCCGGGGTCCTTGCCGCCATGCCCGGCATCGATCACGACCTTCCTGATGAGGCTGGGAGCCTGCGCCCATGCCTCACTCCCGCCGCCGGCCAGCCACATGCAAATACCAAAAATTAAAAACAGCCGTTTCACGTTAGTGGGATATTTTTAATTAGTTTTGAACCGCTATTTGTCGGGCTCATCGTCAACTCTTGCAAATTTAAAACAATCTGACCGAGTATTGGTAATCAAATTGTCAACCAAATTATTAACAC
>CAYLTG010000088.1:0-13199 GCA_964386225.1 uncultured Bacteroidales bacterium | reverse complement strand
CCCTCATCATAGACTGCCGTGACATAATAGTTGTAGATCCCGTTCAGCAGGTTCTCATCCACGAATGCAGTGGCCCCCCAGGTGTTCTCATTGATCTGCTCCCCGTTGCGGTAAACGTTGTACCCGAGAAGCCCTTTGCTTCCTTTTTCCCCGGGGTTTTCCACCGAGATCTGGATGTTCCAGTTGCCCCCTACGTCGTTGTACCAGGTCCCCATGTATTTGTAGATGTTGCCATAACCGTCGATGGCCGGGCCTTCATCCACGCCCATCACGGTGCCTCCCCAAGGCATGTCGATGTACAGGCCGGCCCAGAGCTGGGTGCTGGCATCCACCGTGACGGGACTGTCAAGCGCGATTTCCGTCCAATCGTTGACGTTGAAAGTGGTGATGTCCTGGCTGTAAATTTCGGTGGCATCAGGACCCGACCAGATCTTCAGCTTGAGGGTGGGAAATTCGCTGGTGACCCAGAAACGCATGTTGGTGATCTCCCAGCCATCATAGGAAGCAATGTGTTCGGGATCCCATTTGGCTGCTGCATCGAATTGAGCGGCATTCAACCAGAACCCGAACGAATCGTAATTTTCGCCGTTGTCCCAGTGGAGGGAGACCGGAGCACTGGGTTCCTCGATCTTTGCCTGGATGTTCCAGTTGAAGTCAAAATCGCTCCACCAGCTCTCAAAGAAGTAATACATGTTCCCATAGCCGTCGATGGCCGGGCCGGCGTCAACCCCCATCACGTCTCCGGCCATGGGCATGTCCACGTAAAGCCCGAACCAAAGTTCAGTGCTCGCATCAATCGTAACCGGAACATCGAAGTCGATCTCCGTCCAGTCGTTCACATTGAAATCGGGCACGTCCTGGCTGTAGACCTCGGTGGCATCCGGGCCCGTCCACACTTTTATCTGCACCGTCGGCAGTGAACTTGCCAGCCAGAAACGCAGGGATGTGATCGTCCAACCGTCATAGCTGGCGATATGCTCAGGGTCGAATTTGGCAGCAAACAGATAGGTCGCAGGGTTCATGAAGTTGCCGAAGGAACTGGCATTCTCCCCGCTGTCCCAGTGCAGGTAGGTGGAGTCGCCGGAGGAGGGCTGGTTCCAGAAGAGGTTCACGTCATTTTCATCTTCCACAGTGGCCGTCAGACCTGCAGGCGGGTTGCCCTGTCCGAAGGTGGTAAAAACAAGAGCAATCAGACTCGCGACGATCAGGAGGCCGATCACCAGGACTTTCATATTGAATTTTTTCATTGTATGTGTTTTTTAAGGATAATGATCGCAAAATTAGAAGGGCTATTCCTGATAAAGGCCTTAAGTTACCTAGTGAGACCTGAAATAGGTTGATAGGCATCTTATGGTACATGCTGAGACCCCCATGCAAATTATTCATACCTTTGAAGGGTATCAATCATTCGATGGAGTTTCTCAAGGCATCATGACGGAACATATGAATGCCACAATTCAAATAATATTACTTCTGGGTGCCGTGCAAGGGCTCCTGCTGTCGATCTTCCTTTTTTCGATCAGGACTAACAGGATAGCCAACCGGTTGCTGGCATTTCTTGCCCTCATATGGGGCATCGTGCTGATGGTTTTCGCCTTGCAGGAACGAGGGCTTTATCTGAGGTTCCCGCACCTGTCCATGGTATTCGGACAACTTATCTTTCTGTTGTTTCCTCTCCTCTTCCTTCATACAAAGTACCTCTTGACACGTCACTCGAAATTTCAATTGAAAGACCTGCTCCACTTTCTCCCTTTTCTGTTGAGTACACTGGCCTTTATGGATTTCTACATCAAGTCTGCGGAGCAGAAAGTCGCTCTTATGCAGGATCCCACAGGCTATTTTCTGATTATACAGGTGATCGGCAATGAAATTATTGCCTTCCAGGGGATCATCTATTCGATCCTTGCCCTGGTAATGATCCGGAAATACCAGAAAATGATCAAACATTATGAGTCAACCATCGAAAAAAGGATCATCAAGGTTTTATATGCCGGTATTTTATTGAACCTGTTTTCATGGACCATCGGCATTGTTGGCCTTCACCTGGAATACCTCGACATAGATTTCGGGTTCGACTATTTTGCCTACACCTACCTGGTCCTTGTTCTGGTCATCTATGTCATCAGTTATGCCGCGGTCACCAGCCCCGAGATCTTCAAACTGGAAAGCCTCACAGACCCTTATTCTTCAGCAATTGCCGCTCATCGGGGTGCGGCATCCATGGAGGCAGAGTCTGCAAAGGTCGAAGGCAAGGAAAGTGCTGACAACAACCAATTCCTTGAGGATCCTGTGAACATTGAACTGAATGAAAGGCTGATCAGGTATATGAACAACGAGAAACCCTACCTGAATCCCGAGCTGAGCCTTCCTGAGCTTGCCGACTCACTGGCTACTTCCAGGAACCAGCTTTCGGGGGTCATCAACCGGTTTCACGAGGTCAATTTCTACGAATTCGTCAACCATTACAGGGTGGAAGAGGTGAAGCGCCTGATGCAGGATGAGCGGAACAAAAACTACAAACTCATCAGCTTGGCCTACGATGCCGGGTTCAACTCGAAGGCGAGCTTCTTCAGGATATTCAAACAACTGACAAAGATGACACCAGCGGAATACCTGGGTTCGCTCTGATCTCAGCTTTATTTGTGGAACGTAAGGCGTGATCGCCGACAAGATCAACACCATCAGCCTCTCCGGGGGCAACCAGGTGGTGGATCAGCTGAAGTCGATCTTCTCGCCGGGCAAGTAAGCGCGTTACCGGCTATTGGGCTGGTAACCTTTTTTAATTCTTCGCCAGTCCTCCCTCCGCAGTCTCCTTGTAGATGGAAGGCAGGTCATGGCCGGTCTCCTTCATTACCCGGATGACCTTGTCGAAAGGAACGAAGTGATGCCCGTCGGTCATCCTCGCATATATGGCTGCATCCAGTGCGCGCGAGGCACCCTGGGCGTTCCGTTCGATGCAGGGGATCTGGACGAGCCCTTTCATGGGGTCGCAGGTGAGGCCCAGGAAATGCTCCATGCCGATGGTCGCCGCGTATTCCACCTGCCGGATGCTGCCGCCAAGCAGCTGGGCAGCGGCCGCTGCCGCCATGGAACAGGCGCTGCCCACCTCTCCCTGGCAGCCGACCTCGGCGCCGGCGACCGAAGCGTTGGCCTTGATCAGGTTTCCGATGAGGCCAGCCGTGGCCAGTGCCCGCAGTATTTTGGTCTCCGAAGTCTCGGTTTCGGTCTTGAAAAGATAGAGGACAGCAGGAATAACGCCACATGAACCGCAGGTAGGGGCGGTCACCACCCTTCCGCCGGCCGCGTTTTCCTCCGATACCGCCAGGGCATAGGCAAAGACCAGGGGCCGCCGGTTGACAACCGGCTGAAAGGTCTTTGCCATGGTGTAAAATGAACCGGCCCGGCGCGAAACCCGCAACCCCCCGTGGAACATGCCTTCTGTTTCGAGGCCGCGCGCAATGGCCTCCTGCATGGCCTGCCACACTTCACCCAGGTAGTCCCACAATCCAGGAGCCTCCCGTTCCTCGACGAACTCCCAGAAGGAACAGCCCCTGTCCTCGCAATAGTTCAGGATCTCTTCCATGGTGCTCATCTCATAGACCCTGTTTTTGCTCTCCCGAACCCCGCTGTCGCTGATGTCGCCGCCCCCGATGCTGAAGGTGGTCCATTCCTGCTGTACGGTTCCGGCCGTTTCCAGCGCCTTGAATGTCATGCCGTTAGGATGCGGAGGAATGCTTTCGGCAGCTTTCCACAATATTTCAACGGGAACAGGTGAAAGGGACTCTATGATCGCCTTGTCCGTAAGGTGGCCTTTGCCTGTGGCAGCAAGGCTTCCGTAAAGTGTCACGATAAATGAAGCCGCTTCAGGATTTCTTTGCTTAAAGATCGAAGCCGCTTTGGCTGGCCCCATCGTATGGCTGCTCGACGGACCGTTACCGATCTTGTACATTTCTCTGATGGATTCCATGATACTGATTGTTGGTTATTATTTTTTCACGACTGCATGACCGGTTTCTTTTAAAAAGCATGTCAGCAGGATCGCCAGCCCGACGCCGAACAATAATGGCTCAAAAGTAACCCGGTAGTCCTTCATCAGGAAGTGACCTGAACCCATTGACGACCTGACCAGGATCCATCCGAAGACCGGGCCGAGCAGGGCACTGAACGTAAATGTAATAAAATTGCATACACCTGTTGCCGTTCCACTGAGTTGCGGGGGGTTGGTTTCTTTGACGACTGTATAAGGGATCATCCCAACGCCAGATGCGATACCGATCAAAAGGCTGACCGTAAAGGCAGGAAAAACGCCAGTCCTGCCAAAAAGGGCCCAGGTCAGGCCGAGAAGCAGGACGAATGCTCCACCCATTATGACGGGTTTTCTTCTGCCTATTTTATCGGATATGAATCCGAGCAGCGGGCATCCGATGATCCATCCGAAAGGAACGGCCGCCGCTCGCATGACGGAAGACCCGTAATCCAGCCCATACCCATCCTGGATAAACCGGACACCCCAGACCATATCCCAGACATTGGTCGGGATAAAGATCAGCGCTGCGATAAATCCACACAGGATCGACTGGGGATTTTTAAAAACTATTTTAAATGCGTCGAGCGCACTCATAAAATAGTTCTCCGGTTTCTCTTTCCCGGGTTCTTTCGGCAGGAAAAAGAACAAAATAACTCCCAGGGCAAGTCCGGCGATTCCCATGAAAATCCATAAACTCCGCCAGGGCAATCCGGCGCTGATCATCGGTCCGACGGCAAACTGCCCTGTAAAGCCACCGGCCATTCCGAACATCTGGGCTGAACCGATCAGTGTTGCGGCTTTGGACCCCGGAAAATATTTAGACACGATGTAAATCGCCCCGACGATCGGGACCGCGCCGCCCGCCCCTTGCAGGAACCTTCCGATGCTGGCGGTTGTATAATTTCCGGTGGCAAAGAGGATGGCTCCTATGCCCACAGTAAAGGCGCCGATCGGGATGACCCGTTTTAAACCCAGCCTGTCGAGCGATACCCCGGCAATAAGAGCGAATGGAGAATATCCATAGTAGAAGAGCCCGATGATCGAGGCAATACCCACAGCATTAAGGCTGTATGCTTCGCTTAACTGAGGGATCATCACCGAGGGTGCCGATCGCAGGGCGTACTGGTAGAAGTAATACAACAGCAATAGCAGCCAGGCTAAAATGATCATTTTAGAAGTCTTGCCCATAGTTTCCCTGAACATTAGATAAATCTGTCTCGATCCTATTTTACTAATTCTATTTCACCTGGCTTCCAGGTTTTGTCGAACCAAGGTTCGAGCGGGCCATAAAGGCGAAGCATAATGAACCATCCTTTACCGGGGATGGTCTGTATCCAGTTATTCTCTTTTCCTGCAGGGGCTTTGGGACCGAAATAAACATCAATGGATTTGTCGGGATTTATGATCAATTCTTTATTTTGGCTGGACACCATGGGAAATTTCTGGTCCGTCTGAAGCATAGAACGGGTCTGATAATCATAGAGGATTACCGACCAGAAATTATTGACCGGAATGCCGGGAGGCAAATGCAATGAGTAGTTTTTGCTGCCATCCATGGGATTACCGGCAGCATCAACAAAGGCTACCGGGTATTGCGAACCTTTGCCGATCATCTTTATATCTTCAGCCGGGCTTACTCCGATCCCAACCGTATACAAGAAAACGCTGCCATCGAAGTTTAATACTCCGGGCGTGGTTTCAAATTCGGTCCCTCCCAGGAAAAGATTGCGCCAGGCACTGTTTTCATAGTAGAAATTTTCTTTCTGGCGCATTTTGTAGGAAATAGTCCTTGCAGTTGCGTCGCCTATTGCAGCTGCGTCGGTCAGAATTTTCCTCATCCGTGCATCCGGAGCAAAAGGCTTTCCCTTTTCGATCCCGATCGATGCAAAGAAACCCAGGCTCACCCTGTCGAAGGATTCCGTCGGCTCTCCCTGCACCACTTCATTCAGATACTCCCAGAACTTAAAATCAGACGGAGCTATACCGTTTAATTCCTTACCGGAAATATTGACGAAGTTATTCTCAGGAGGGTTATCTGCCTGCGACAACAGGTATACCCTGGTGTGTTTCTTCATATTTTCAATGACCGGCTGAAAATCGCCATCCACTGCAAACATCCTGAAGAAGCAGAATCCTTCAAAGGTCGGTGATGCAACCACAAAATACCCCTCCGGGGCAGCATCTTTGTACCCGGGAGGCAGGATCAGGTACTTGCCACCCTTCCCCATATCGGGTCCAACAAGGCCTAAATCTGCCACATAACGGGACCAAAGATCATTGATCGCTCCCAGCACCAATGGAGGGATCTCCAGTACCAGCGGACCATTGCGCAAATCTATCCAGATGGCTGAATTCGGGCTGTTGCAGTTAGAAGTAGGCATAAGTGTTCGGGAATCGGTCAGCGTTTCCCAAGTCTGGATGGTAATGTTTGCGGGGCCAAACCCGGTTAATCCTTTACCGAAGGCAACCATGCCGACGGCAGGCACAGCCAATAAGTAGGCCTGCACAGCCCGCTGGAAATCAAGATTATCGTATAGTTTCTCCGCAGTGGCATCATCGGGAAAGCCATCGAAAAAGTTCAACGTACCCAAACGGCTGTCAACCTGGTCAGGCATTATAATGCCTGCAGGGATGTCAGTGGTCATTTTATACCTTTTCTCCTGAGCATCAACCGCTGTCTGCATGGCTAAAATTGCCAGTAATAATGCAATTCTAACAAACTTATCGAATGTTCTTTCTTTACTCATGATCATTTTGAGTTTAAGATATTCTATGCTATTTGTTTTCAAGATTTAATAATTGTTCATGACCTTCTTATTTAACTAATTCGATCTCTCCCGGTCGCCAGGTCTTGTCAAACCAGGGTTCCAGGGGGCCGTAAAGACGGATCCAGACAAACCACCCCTTGCCCGGGATGGTCTGCAGCCAGTTGACCTTCTGGTCGGAAGGCGGCTCCGGTCCGAAATGGATGTCGATTGAGCCGTCGGGGTTGACAATCAGGTCCGGATGCTGACTGTTGATGCTTGGGTACAGCTGGTCGGTCTGCAACATGCTGCGCGTTTGCGGATCATAGACAATGACTGACCAAAAATCCTTTGCGGGTATGTTCGGTGGCAGGTGTAGCCGGTAGGTCTTGCTGCCATCCATGTAATTGCCTGTGGCATCATGGTCTGCCATGGCATACTGCGAGCCTTTGCCCACCATCTTCCGGGCCATCGCTGGGGTGATCCCCCAACCGGTATAGAAGAAAGCCGATCGCGAATCGGGATCGAGCACATCGTCAGGAGAGAAGCCGGGATCGCCGCCAGGGAAAAGCATCTTCCACGCGCTGTTTGGGTAGTAGTGCATATCTTGTTCGCGCGTGCTGAAGAGGAGTGCACGTGCGGTGGCATTGCCTACGGCGGTGGCATCGGCCAGGATCTTTTTCATCCGGTCATCGGGGGCGAAAGGCCGGTCTTTCCGGATGCCAATGGAGCCGAGCAGACCGCGTGTTTCGGGATCGACTGCGTCGATCGGTTCTTCATTCACAACCTGTGCGATCTGGTCAAAATAGGAAGCATCATTGGCAGGGATGGTGTTCCAATGGCGTTCGGCTATATTTACAAAGTTCATCGCAGGAGGATTTGCCGCATAGGCAAGGCCATAGACCCGGTAGAAGGCTTTCGATTCCCCGACCGCTTTTTCCGGGTCGCCGCCCAGGGCAAAACCCCGGAAAAAAATCAGGTTGCCGTAAGTGGATGAGTGTGCGATAAAATATCCCTCGGGGATCGTGCCCGTGAAGCCCGGCGGCAGCAGCAGGTACTTCCCGCCCCGCCCGGCATCAGGGCCTGCTATGCCCAGGTCGATCGAGTTGTTGCCCCAGAAATCATTGATGAAACCGAGTACGTTCGGTGGTAACTCGATGACCAGAGGGCCATCTTTTGTGTCGAGCCAGCCACAGGTATAAACGGTCTCGGAGTTCGCCACCAAGGTAACCTGATGCGAATTGGTCATCGTTTCGGTAACGAGGGCGGTCTGGTTGTCAGGCCCGATGGCCCGAATGCCCCTGCGGAGTCCATAGAGCGACACCGCGGGCAGCGATCTGAGAAAGGCCTGCACGCCGCGCTGGAAGTCCAGGTTGTCATAGACCTTTTGCACGGTAGCTTCATCAGGGAAGCCATCGAAAAACCTTAATGTGCCCAGGGAGGTTTCGACAACATCCGGGGTGGTGATCGAGGTGGGGATCTCGGTGGTCATCTTGTACCTGGCCTGCTGGGCGTTCAAAGTAGCTGAAAAGATTACAAGTACACATAAATTTGCAGAAGCAACCCTCATGGAATTGATCTTTCCATTCGTGAATATTCTCATTTTCATGTTTATTTTGGGTTTAATACGATTACTATTTCTTTCCCTCAACCGGGACGTTTCCCGGACAAGACGAATCTTTTTTGGCGATTGACATATCATTCTCTCTGCTTCCTTTGAACATGAAATCCTATTGGCATCGATTTCGCTACTTCACCAACACCATGGGCGGATTTACCCATTCTCCCTTCAATACGGCTTCTTCCGGCCCATAGAGCCTCCAGATACAATCAAACGGCCCATCAGGTGCGGGCAGCCAGTTATTCTCCAGGTCTTTGCCGGGAGAATCCTTCTGGATATAGAAAGTAAGCGATCCGTCCTCATCGTATACAAACCCCTTCTGCATGGAAGCATTGAGCAGGTAGCGGTTCAACGGGTTATTTATCATCTGTTGCGTCTTTCCATCATACATCGTCAGCGACCAGAAGGCTTTTACCGGCGGCAATTGCCCATCAGGGAAAGTGATGGTATACCTGTTTGAGGAAGCGTTCAACGGATTGCCCTCCGAATCCATCAGATAAATAGGGTATACCGCTTCCTCCCCTGAATTGGCGTAGAGACCGATATAGGCAGCAGCAGCCCTGATCAGGTAATAATTGTCCATCCCGTAGTTTTCCTTTGCGCTATGCATTAAGAACTTCCTTGTTCCAACGATCTTCGCGCTGACGATCGGATCACTGTTCATGTGTTTGGTGAAATTCTCCATGTCGCCGATACCTTCCTTCACACCTTCTCCGATGGCTTCCTGGATGTCCGGGTCAAAATCGCTGAGATCAAAGCTCTTGCCTGTACCGATATTCAATGTGGCAAATTGTTCCATGAGCTCTTTTTCCTCAGGAAATGGTTCAACAATATTCAGCAGAGCGTTCATATATGGGAACATCGCCGCAGTAAACTGGTCGCCTTCGTTCCATTGGGGAATGTCAATGGTTTCCGCTCCAGGCGGGGGCTCACTGCCCAGGTATTCACTCAGGGTCTGCACCCTGAATGCATCCTGGATCTCTTTTACCCTTGCCAGGTCGCCCGGATCGAAGAGCTGGGTCCGCACAACGATAAAGAAGAGGGGGGTCTCGCAGGGAATGACCTTGTCGGCGCCTTCCGGTGTTTCCCCCTTCCAGCCCGGGCCGGTGATCATGTATTTTCCAGCGTTGTTTCCTGTGGAAAGTGTACCGATGTAGGCAAAATTATGCGTGAACAGGTCGATCAGCTGGAAACTGTAATACCTGTCAGGTTCCATCCCGGGAACATGGATCATCACAGGCTCTTTCCTGAGATCGCCCCACATGTAGCACTCGGGTGTATCGGAGTTGGGTGATACGATCGTCGTATCTTCCGGGGTTAGAAGCCTTGCTTCGCAGGCAAGGAGGTTGAACGGGCCTTTGTACCTGGGGTTGTCCTTGTCGATGGCGAAAGCATACATCGTCTTGTAATTCACCACCATCGGAAAACCATAGAGGTAAGCTTCCTTGGCGATGGCCCTGGCTTCTTCAGGTGTCGGACTTTTCTTCTGGTTGCATGCCGTTATTGCTGTAACCAGGATTGCTGTTGAAATCGAGATCTGTATCGCTTTTTTCATAGTAAACCTGAATAATCATTATTTCCGAAGAGAATCTTTCAATTGACCCGTTCTATCTCGCCCGGCTGCCAGGTTTTATCGTACCATGGTTCAAGCGGGCCGTAAAGCCGTAAAAGTGTGAACCATCCTTTGCCTGGAATGGTCTGTACCCAATTGTTCTCTTTCCCTTCTGGTGCTTCCGGGCCGAAATAGACATCGATTGATCCGTCAGGATTCACGATCAGTCCTTTATCCTGGCTGGAAACCATGGGAAATTGCTGGTTTGTCTGAAGTAACGAACGAGTCTGGTAATCATACAGGATAACCGACCAGAAATCTGTCACAGGGCAGTCAGGCGGCAACACAAGTGTATAGTTCTTGCCGCCGTCGAGTGGGTTCCCTGCAGCATCGACAAATGCTATGGCATACTGGGAACCCTTACCAATGATCTTTAATTCCTCGGCCGGACTGACACCCATAATGCTGAAATGAAAGTTGACATAGCCGTCAAGGTTCATTACCCCCGGTTGAGATTCAAACTTATAGCCACCAAGAAACAACCCCCGCCAGTTGCTGTTCTCATAGAAGTAGTTTTCTTTTTGACGCATGCGGTATGTGATGGTCCTTGCAGTGGCATCGCCAACCTTAGCTGCATCATTCAGGATCTTCTTCATGCGTTCATCCGGGGCAAATGGTTTTCCTTTTTCGATCCCTATGGAGGCAAAATACCCCAGGCTTACCCTGTCGGATGACCTGGCCGGTTCTCCCTGCACTACTTCATTGAGATACTCCCAGTACTGGTAGTTAGATGGGAAAATGCCGTTGAATTCAGTACCGGAAGTATTGATGAAAATATTTGCCGGAGGGTCCTCAGCCTGTGACCATAAATAAACCCGTGCATATTTTTTCAAACTCTCGATCGCTGGCTGGAAATCACCATTTACCGCAAAATGGCGGTAAAAGAACAAACACTCGTAGGTGGTTGACTGAACCACAAAATAACCGTCAGGGATCGTACCCTCATACCCGGGAGGTAATACCAGGTACCTGCCTCCTGCTCCTTGATCCTGTCCAAGCACACCCACATCAACCACGTAACGGGACCAAAAATCATTGATCATTCCCAGGACTCTGGGAGGCACCTCCAATACCAGCGGGCCCTCGTGCATATCGATCCACATCACGGTATACGGACTGTTGCAGTTGGCAGTGAGCCACAACGTCTTTGGATCATAGAGGTCCTCAAATGTCAGGATAGTGGTGTTGGCAGGGCCCAGGCTGGTCAATCCATTGCGCATGGCAACCGTACTGACAGCAGATATGCCCAGCATGTAGGCCTGCACGGCCCGCTGGAAATCAATGTTGTCGTATAATTTCGCCACCGTGGCCTCATCCGGAAAACCGTCGAAGAACCTTAACGTGCCAAGGGATGTCTCAACAACATCCGGCGTGGTGATCGAAGCGGGGATATCAGTGGTCATTTTATACGTTGCCTGCTGAGCATTCGCATCAGGCATTGCAGCTAAGAGCGTAAATAGGATTACGGGGATAGCTAACGGAGCGAAACAGTTCTTTTTCATCTTAATGGGGTATGATGGTTATTTTACCAATTCGATCTCCCCGGGCTTCCAGGTCTTGTCGAACCACGGCTCCAGCGGTCCGTAGAGACGCAGGGCGACCCACCAGCCTTTGCCGGGAACGGTCTGAATCCAGTTGGCTTCCTTTCCGGCAGGGGCTTCGGGGCCGAACCAGGCATCCACTGAAGTGTCCGGATTAACAACGATGCCCTTTTTCAGGCTGCTGATGCTGGGGAATTGCTGATCCGTCTGCAGCATGGAGCGGGTCTGCGGGTCGTAAACGACCAGTGACCAGAATCTATTTGCAGGGATGTTCGGTGGCAGGTGCAGATGATAGTTTTTCCCTCCATCAAGGTACCGGCCCGCCGCATCCTGATTGGTGATGACATATTGCGAAAGCTGGCCGACCATTTTTTGCATCCACGAAGGGCTGCTTCCGGTTCCTATATAATATAAATACGACCGTGCATCCAGGTTGAGTATCCCTCCCGGTGAGAAAGCATAATCGTCACCTATAAAAAAAGTCTTCCATGCGCTGTTCGGATAAAAGTATGCATCCTTGTCCCTTGTGCTGAAATCAAGCGCGCGTGCTGTGGCATTCCCGACCGCAGCGGCATCGGTGAGGATTCTTTTCATCCGCTCATCCGGTTCAAAAGGCTTCCCTTTCTGGATACCGATCGCGGCAAGTATACCCCGTATCTCCGGATCAACAGCGTCGAGCGGCTCTTCCTGGATGGCCTGGTTGACCTCTTCATAAAAAAGAAAATTGTTGGAGGGGATGGTGTTGAAGGATGCTCCGGAAATGTTCAGAAAATTCATCGCTGGCGGATTATCAGCCAATGCAAGCGGATAGGCCCGGTAATTCTTCTTTGCATAATCAACCGACGATTTCATGTCACCAGCATCGATGAAAACCCGAAAGAAACAATAATGACCATAAGTCCGTGAGTGAAGGACAATATATCCGTCCGGAATGTCTCCTGTGTATCCGGGTGGGAGTAGCAGGAATTTCCCGCCATTGCCTTTATCCGGCCCCAGCGGGCCTATATCCGTGACAAAGCGGAACCAGGAGTCGTCGATCACGCCAAGCACGCCGGCCGGCATTTCAATGACCAGTGGTCCATTCTTGGTGTCGAACCAGGTGATGTTGTAAACGGTCTCGGTGTTCCCGGTCAGGAACAGGCTGCGTGCATCCAGCAGCGATTCGGTTATCAGGACAGTCTGGTTGTCCGGCCCAAAGGTGCGCAACCCGGTGCGAAATGCATAAGCCGAAGCTGCAGGCAAACAGTTAAGAAACGCCTGCTCACCGCGCTGAAAGTCCAGGTTGTCATAAACCTTCTGCACCGTGGCCTCATCGGGGAAGCCATCGAAAAACCTCAGCGTGCCCAGGGACGTTTCGACCACATCCGGGGTGGTGATCGAAGCCGGGATGTCGGTGGTCATCTTGTACCTGGCAGGGGTTTTGGCTACTTGTTCTTGTTTTTGAGGCTGGTTGCAGCCGATGGCCAGGATTCCCGTGAGGAAACCAAGCACAATGCATTTGATGTTTGTTTTCATGATGATTTTATTTGTGTTTCTGAATACCATGTAATAGCCTGTTCCATTCAACCGGTCATTTGCCGAAAACCGATTTAAAATCATTCTTCATGCTGATCTCCAGCCACCCGTTTTTCCTGCACATCGTTCGCATCGTATC
>CAYLTG010000087.1:0-13545 GCA_964386225.1 uncultured Bacteroidales bacterium | reverse complement strand
GCGTACCGCTCCACCGCTCCTGCGTCGTCGATCAATTCCTTGACAATGAACGAGCCCTCTGCGAAAAGGGCCCCGGCTTTCACTTTTCCGGCCGAATCAAGCTGCTCGGAGGCCGCCGTGTTGTACCTGGTGCGAAGAAATGGCTGTGGGTGACCGCTGCCTGCACTCTTGCCGAGCAGGTCGGAGGAGTTCCTGTACCATGTGAAGCCATTGGTTTCCCGGGCCTTGTCGTACATTTCCTTGTCGATGCCTGCGGGTTCGTCATCCTTTTTGCAGGAGGTCACGGCAATGCCGGTGAGGATTATTGCCAGGATGGCAATGGATGCAGTTCTTTTCATAGATGTTGAATGAGGTTGGATAGCTTAACGTCAACGCAGGGGGCTGTTATTGTCCGCCGAAGGACGAAATGATCCCTCCTGTTCGTGCCTTGACCTGAGTTCCGCTTCGATATCCTCCAGCCGGAGCCCCATTGAACGGAGCAAGATCAACAGATGGTACACCATGTCGGCGGCCTCGTAACGGAACCGGTCCCTGTTGCCGGCAACGGCCTCTATCACTGTCTCCACGGCTTCCTCTCCCACTTTCTGGGCCACTTTCGCAACCCCTTTCCGAACAAGGGTGTTGGTATAAGATTGGGGGTCGTTCTGTTCGATCCGCCGACCGATGACGCCCTGCAACCGGTAAAGAAAGCCCCTGGCAGTATCCTCTTTGAAGCAACTGGTTGAACCCGTGTGACACACCGGCCCCGTAGCCGTAACCTTGACGAGCAGGGCATCGGAATCGCAATCGAAGCGGATCTCGTTTACCAGCAGATGGTTTCCTGAAGTTTCGCCTTTGGTCCACAGGCGGTCCTTACTCCGGCTGTAGAAGGTCACTTTCTTCTCCTTCTGTGTTCTCCTGAGGGCCTCTTCATTCATGTATCCCAGCATGAGGACCTGCAGGGTTTCATTGTCCTGGATGACGGCGGGCACGAGCCCTCCGGATTTTTTGAAGTCTATGTTCATCGTATGGGTATGTTTTGATTTTTCAGGAATTCTTTCAACCGCGGTATGGGGATCTCGCCATAGTGAAAGATGCTTGCTGCCAGTGCAGCGCTCACGCCGGTCCTTTCAAATACTTCCTTGAAATGCGCTTCGCTTCCGGCCCCGCCCGAGGCGATCACGGGGATCATGACGGCGCGGCTCACCGCGTCGAGGAGGTCGATGGCGAACCCCTTTCTGGTTCCGTCGTGGTTCATGGAGGTCAGCAGGATCTCCCCGGCGCCGCTGGCTTCCACTTGTTTTATCCAGTGCATGGTGTTGATCCCTGCCGGGACCTTGCCCCCGTGCGTGTAAACGGTCCACTCGCTGCCATCGAACCGGGTGTCGATGGCGACGACCACGCATTGGCTGCCGAATTCGCCCGCAAGCCGGGGGATCAGCCCGGGGCGCATGACAGCAGCAGAGTTGATGCTCACCTTATCGGCCCCGGCCTCGATCACCATGCGGCAATCCTCCAGGGTGTTGATGCCTCCCCCGACGGTGAACGGGATGTTGATCTCGCGGGCGATCTTCCCGACCAGTTTGGAAAGGGTCCTGCGTTTCTCGATGGAAGCGGTGATGTCGAGAAAGACCAGTTCGTCGGCGCCTTCAAGCACATAACGCCTGGCCAGTTCGACAGGGTCCCCCGCATCGCGGATGCCTGCAAAGTTGATCCCTTTGACGGTGCGTCCGTCCTTGATGTCCAGGCAGGGTATGATCCTTTTCTTCAGCATAATTCATTCAATTGATCCAAGGTTATCCTTCCCTCGTAGATGGCCTTTCCGATGATGGCCCCATCGCACCCCGCTTCGGCCAGCCTGGCGAGGTCCTCCATGGAGGAGACCCCGCCGCTGGCGACCAGCCTGACATCGGTCTTTGCCAGGATCTCCCGGTACAATGAGACTGATGACCCCTCCAACATTCCGTCTTTGGAGATATCCGTGCACACAACATGGATAACCCCCCGGTTTCGATAGTCGTCAATGAACCGGACCACATCGAGGGTCGTGCTTTCCAGCCATCCTTGGGTGGCCACTTTCCTTCCGCGGGCGTCAGCTCCGAGGATGATCCTGTCAGCTCCGAACCGATCAAGCCAGCCAAGGAATAATTGCGGATCCTGCACGGCCACCGTACCCCCGGTTATCTGCCCTGCCCCGCTGTCAAAGGCGATCCTGGCATCTTCATCGCTCTTGATGCCGCCGGCGAAGTCAATGGTGAGCGATGTGTTTGCGGCAATGGCTTCAAGCACATGATAATTGACAATGTGGTTCGATCGTGCCCCGTCCAGGTCGACCAGGTGGAGGTACCGGAGTCCGTGGTCCTCAAACAGGCGGGCTACTTCCAGGGGATCCTCATGGTACACCTTGCTTGTCCCGTAATCACCTTTCGTCAGCCGGACGCATTTCCCGTCCAGGATATCGATGGCAGGAATAATTCTCATAACATCAGGAAGTTTAATAAGACCTTCTCCCCGACGGAGGCCGATTTCTCGGGGTGGAACTGTGTCGCATGGAAATTGCCTTTCTGCATGGAGGCGCTGAACGGCAGGATGTAATCGCAACGTGCGGTGGTGTAGTCCGAAAGGCCGCAATAATAGCTGTGGACAAAATAGACATCCATCCGTTCGGAGATGCCCTCGAACAGTGGAGAATCGAGGTGGCTGATGCTGTTCCACCCCATATGCGGTACCACGTCGGTGGAAGGGAACCTCCTGACGCCGGCGTCAAAGATCCCCAGGCAGGGGGTGTTGTTTTCCTCGGAGTGCATGCACATCAGCTGCTGGCCCAGGCAGATCCCGAGGACAGGTTGTTGCAGTCCCCGTATCAGATCGTCGAGCTGCCGCTCCCTGAGGTATTTCATCGCCGAGCTTGCCTCCCCGACGCCCGGGAAGATCACCTTGTCAGCGCTGCGGATCGCCCGTTCGTCGTTCGTGACGACACTGTCGTAACCCAGGCGCTCCAGGGCGTTTTTCACCGACGTGATGTTGCCGGCGTTGTATTGGATGATCGCGATCATAATGTGCCTTTCGTGCTTGGTATGGAATAGATTCCTGTGTTGGAGACCGCCATACTCAGGGACTTGCCGAACGCCTTGAAGATGGCTTCTATCTTGTGGTGTTCATTGGTGCCTTCGGCCTTGATGTGCAGATTGCAGCGGGCCGCATCGCTGAACGATTTGAAAAAGTGCAGGAACATCTCGGTGGGCATCTCCCCGATCCGTTCACGCCTGAATTCTGCCTGCCAGACCAGCCAGGGCCTTCCCCCGAGGTCCAGTGCCACCTTGGCCAGGCAGTCATCCATGGGCAGGACGAACCCATAGCGTTCGATGCCCTTTCGGCTGCCCAGGGCTTTTGTAATGGCCTCCCCCAGGGTGAGTGCCACATCCTCGATGGTGTGGTGCTCGTCGACATCCAGGTCCCCTCTGGCCTGCACCTCCAGGTCCAGGCTTCCATGCCTGGCCACCTGCTCCAGCATGTGGTCGAAGAATTTCAGACCCGTTTCAATGGATGATTTTCCGGTCCCGTCGAGGTTGACCGTTATGCGGATGTCTGTTTCCGCTGTCTTCCTTGCCACCGTCACCTTCCTGGGCCGGGAGGCGAGGAACTGATATATGTCTTCCCATGACCTGGTGGTCAGGGCCGCCCGCTGGTCGGGATCGCTGCCGATGAGAAGGGCTTTGCAGCCCAGGTTGACTGCGAGTTGAACATCGGTGGTCCGGTCACCGATCACGTAAGAGTTTGCCAGGTCGTAGCCGCCCTTGAGGTAATGGGTAAGCATGCCCGTCCCTGGTTTCCTGGTAGGCAGGTTTTCGTGGGGGAATGATCGGTCGATCAGGACCTCGGTGAATTCAACGCCCTCATTCCTGAAGGCCTGTATGATCTTATCCTGTACCGGCCAGAAAGTATCCTCGGGAAAAGAACCCGTACCCAGTCCGTCCTGGTTGGTCACCATCACCAGCGCATAGTCGAGCTCTTTCGCAATGCGCGAGAGGTATTGGAAAACCTCCGGGTAGAATTCCAGTTTCTCCAGGCTGTCCACCTGGAAGTCGTCGGGAGGCTCGACGACCAGGGTGCCGTCGCGGTCGATGAACAATACTTTTTTCATTACAATTGTGTAAGTGCTTGAATTAATGTTTCGTTTTCATCCCTTTTTCCGATGGTGATGCGCAGGCAGTTCCTCACCGCTGCATCCCGGTTCCTGACAATGATCCGTTTTCCAGTCAGCGCTGCATGCACCCTGCCTGCATCATCCACTTCGATCAGCACGAAATTGGCATCCGACGGGTAGACGTTCCTGACGCAGGGGATGCCCCGGAGTTCCCTTTCGAGCCAGTGCCGCTGTTGGAGGATCTCCTCTCTGTGTGCCCTGAACAGCTGCTCATCATCAAGGGCTTTCAGGGCTGCCTGCTGGTTCAGGATGCTGATGTTATAGGGCGGCTTCACTTTGTCGAAACAGGCGATGATCTCCTTGGATGCATAGGCGGTTCCCACCCGGATGGCAGCATGTGCACGGGCTTTGCTGAAGGTCTGTGCAACGATCAGGTTGGGGAACTCGTCGATCCTTTCCACCAGGGACGCCCTTTCGCTGAAGTCGATGTAGGCCTCATCCAGGAAGACGATCCCGCGGGCCTGCCGGATGATCGGTTCGATGTGGTCCAGGCTGTTGCCGGTGGGGTTGTTGGGCGAACAGAGGAACAGGATCCTGGCTTCCAGCCCTCGCAGCCGCGGCAGGTCGGGCTGGAATTCACGGGTCAGCGGGACGCGGACAACCTCCACGTTGTTGATGCCGGCCGACACCTCGTACATCCCGTAGGTCGGCGGGCAGATGACCACCCTGTCCCTGCCCGGTTCGCAGAATATCCGGAAAGCCAGGTCGATGGCCTCGTCGCTGCCGTTTCCGATGAATACCTGTTCCGGGTCGATCCCCCTGGATGCGGCCAGCCGTTCCTTCAGCACCCGCTGGCGGGGGTCGGGATACCTGTTCAGGTGGCCAAAAGGGCTTTCATTGGCATCCAGGAAGATGCCCTCCCTGCCGTCGAATTCGTCGCGGGCGCTGCTGTAGGGGTTGAGCGCCAGGATATTGGGGCGTATGTGTTGATCCAGCCGGAACATCATTCTATATCTTTTAACCTGATGGAAACTGCATTTTTGTGGGCCGTCAGCTGCTCTGCCCGGGCCATTTCCTCGATGGCCGGACCGATATTCTGGAGCCCTTCTTTCGATAATTCCTGGAAGGTGATCATCTTGACGAAGCTGTCGAGCGACACCCCGCTGTAGTTCTTTGCATACCCGTTGGTGGGCAGGGTGTGGTTGGTCCCGGTGGCGTAGTCCCCGGCACTTTCGCAGCTGTAACGCCCCAGGAATACCGAACCTGCGTTGCGGATGCTGTCAATGTAATGTTCATGGCCTGCCACATTCAGGATGAGGTGTTCCGGGGCATAGGCATTGCTGAACCTGATGCATTCCGCTATGCTGTCCAGCACGATGGCCCTGCTGTGTCGCAGGGCTGCCGCTGCAGTCTTCCGCCTGGGCAGTTGGGAGAGTTGGGCGCTCACCTCCTGTATTGTCCTTTCAGCCATGGCCTCGCTGACGCAGAGGAGGACCACCTGTGAGTCGGCACCATGTTCGGCCTGCGATAGCAGGTCGGCGGCCACATAACCCGGATCGGCGGATTCATCGGCGATCACCAGCACTTCGCTTGGACCTGCAGGCATGTCGATGGCCACACCCTCCAGTTGGGCCAGTTGCTTGGCCGCGGTCACATACTGGTTCCCGGGCCCGAAGATCTTATCCACCTTCGGGATCGTTTCGGTGCCGAAGGCCAGTGCCCCGACCGCCTGGATGCCTCCCACCGCAAAGACCCTGGTGATGCCCACCAGGCTTGCGGCATAGAGTACCGCCGGGTGGACCCTGCCGTCCCTGCCCGGAGGAGAGCACAGGATGATCTCCTCGCAACCCGCCAGCTTTGCCGGGATGCCGAGCATCAGCACCGTCGAGAACAGGGGCGCCGATCCGCCGGGGATGTAGATGCCGACCCGTTCGATGGCCCGGCTCTCCCGCCAGCATTTCACACCTGCGGTGGTTTCAATGATCCTGATCCCCGCTGTTTGCGATGCATGGAATTTCTCGATGTTCGCCTTTGCCAGCCCGATGGCCTCGCGGAGCCCGTGACCCACCTCGCGGGCGGCCGCTTCTATGGCCTTCCGGCCGACAGACAGGGTGGGCAGGTCTGTCCCGTCGAATGTCCGGGTGTATTTTTTTACAGCCAGGTCGCCATTTGCCCGTATTTCAGCAAACACCTGACGAACGAGCGAGAAAAGCTCATTCTGGTTTGCGGCAGGACGCTGAACCAGTCCGGTCCAGTCTTCCTTTGCGGGATATTTGATCATCTTCATGGATGCGCGCCATTAGTGTTAAACAACCATTTTTTCAATGGGAACCACCAGGATCCCCTCAGCTCCCATCGATTTTAACTGGTCGATCACCTCCCAGAAGGCATCCTCTTTGACCACGGAGTGGAGGCTGGACCATCCCTTTTCGGCAAGCGGGAGGATGGTGGGTGATTTCATACCCGGGAGGAGCTTGCAGATGCCCTCGATGGCCGAATCAGGCGCGTTGAGCAGGATGTATTTGTGTTCCGATCCGTTCTTCACCGATTTGATGCGGAACAGGAGTCGGTCGAGGATCCCCTGCTTTTCTTCGTCGAGTGATCTGTTCGCGATCAGCACGGCCTCGCTTCTCATCACCACCTCCACTTCTTTCAGTCCGTTCATAAGGAGGGTGCTCCCGGTACTGACGATGTCGAAGATCGCATCCGCCAGTCCGATGCCGGTGGCGATCTCCACGCTTCCTCCAATTTCCTCGATGAATACGTTCACCTTCTTGCGGGCGAAGAACCCTTTCAGGATCCTGGGATAGCTCGTGGCGATCTTTCTGTCCCGGAAGTAATCCGTTCCCAGGTATACTTCGTCCTTGGGGATGGCCAGCGACAGGCGGCAGTTGGCAAAGCCCAGCCGTTCCACCACCGACACCTCCTTTCCTTTCTCCACGACCTCGTTCTCTCCCAGGATCCCCACGTCCGCTACACCCTGTTCCACGTATTGCGGGATGTCATCGTCCCGCAGGAACAGGAACTCTACCGGGAAGTTCCTGGCTTCGGCCTTCAGTTTTCGGACGCCGTTGGACACCTTGATGCCGCATTCCCCGAGGAGGGTCAGCGACTTCTCGCTCAGCCGCCCGCTTTTCTGGATCGCTATTTTCAGTTTACTCATTGCTTGATGGTTGTGACTAAGTAAACCGGGGGAAGTCAGAAAAGAAAAACCCGTCCGATTTACTCAGACGGGTTCATGTATCGTGTTCTCATCACAGCATACCAGGATCACCTCGCCCGAGCGCAAGAATGATGATGGTGATGATGTAATGCTATGCAGTTCATAGTAGTTTTCTTGAACGCGGCAAAGATAGAAAATATTTTAAAAATCAAATTTTTCTTCCTTTGAGCGATGGCGCCGGCAGTTTGCGATGGAATCGGCAGGGCCGGTTTCGCTGGCCGGGAGGGAGCCAGGGATCTGAGCCGGCTACATCTTCTCAATATCCCTTTTGTAGTTCTTCATTATCTTCCCGAACTGCTTGTCCTTTTTTCTCCGCTCCGCCACCGTAGCTTCAAAATGTGCTTTTTCCCGTTCCATTTTGAGGTAGTTCTCGTAGGAGTCCCTGTCGATCGAACCGTTCTCCAGGGCTTCGAGGACCGAACAACCGGTCTCGGCCGTGTGCGAGCAGTCCTTGAACCTGCAGGTCAGCGACAGCTCCTGGATCTCGTCGAAGGTGGTGGCCAGGCCTTCACTGGCATCGGCGATGCCCACCTCCCGCATGCCCGGGTTGTCGATCAGCAGGCCGCCGTTCTGCAGCACCGTCAGTTCCCTGTGGCTGGTGACATGTCTGCCTTTACCCGTGCTGGTGCTGATGTCCCCTGTTTTCATTGCAGGCTTCCCGGAGAGGTTGTTCAGGAGGGTGGATTTCCCGACCCCCGACGAGCCGAGCAGGCAATAGGTCCTGCCTTTCTCGATGGTCTGCCGGATCGCTTCATACCCATTCCGGGTGACGTTGCTGATGGAAAAAACCGTGACATCCCTGACCCGCGCCCGTACCTGCGCCACGAGGGCTGCTGTCTCTTTCTCACCGATCAGGTCGGTCTTGCTGAGGATGATCACCGGGTTCACTTTCGAGGAGTGGCAGATGGCCAGGTAGCGTTCGAGCCTGTTGATGTTGAAGTCACGGTCGACTGCCTGGACGATGAAAGCCGTATCAATGTTCGTGGCGATCACCTGCACTTCCCCCTTTTGGCCGACCGCCTGCCGTTTTATGATCGAGCTCCTGGGAAGTACCTGGTGGATGATGGCCATATCGGGCTCGAACACCGTCAGGGCGACCCAGTCGCCCACCGCCGGGAAATCCTCCCGGTTCCGAGCCGTGAAACGCAAGTTGCCGGTCACCTCCGATTCATAGTCGCCGGTGGCGGTCCTCACCACATACCGTTCCCGGTGTTCGGCGATCACCCGGCCCGCCGCGAAGCCGGAGAGCCCGTGTGCCGCCATGTATTCCCCCAGCATGTCCGTAAAACCAAGATCCTGCAAAGTCATCCGATGAATGTCTTGTGTTTGGGGGGACCGGACCCCCGATCATCAATTATCCAGGTAAAAGTACGAAGATATCTGCTACAGACATTTCCCTGCCTCCCGTTTTCGTGCCCAGATCCCGTCCCAGGGTCCTCTGGCCGGGGTCCGGCCCCGTGAACTTCGGAGCCATGCTTTGTGGAAAAAGAGATAAAATTCTTAGTTTTGTCCTCTATGCCGATCGTGGCTTAACATGGGTAGTTATTTGACAATTTTGAATGAACTGATCCTGCTCCTTTGATGTGGAATCTAAAACTGGTTCCTCCAGTTGTTTCAATGCATTTGAAATTCTCCTGAATGAATTCCGCATGATGAATAGCCCCGGATCACCGGTCAGGCGCTTCTGTGTTGGATCTGAAGTGCCGGGGAGCACAACAAGCCAGAAGGAGCGTGATGAAAAACACGGCCGCGCGCAGATCATGAAGCGGCCATTCCCGGGGGGTTGAGTTTGGAACTCCAGGGATCGTGATCAAATGAATGTTTTTAGGTTACATAGTCGTTTGCAACTGCCGCAATGCGTGGCGGGCATTTGGTTTTGGGGTGCTGTCGGGATGCGTCCCTCACCTCAGCATGATGTGCAATGTGAGACCCTGATGGTGTCGTGGCTGTGGGACAGGACATTTGCCCTTGTGCTTGTGGCTCCTTTTATCGCCGGAGGTCGACCATGAAGGCCGCTTTCATAAAGAATCTTGCCCTGGGCATGGCAGTCACCCTCGTGTTCTTCGTCGTGCTGGAGCTGATCCTGATGGTGGCCGGGGTGACGCCGCTATACGACCGGTCCGACACTTCGGTGGGGTTCTCAGGCTATGCCCCGCTTTTTGTCAAGTATACCGAGGCTGACGGAGAGCGGGTATTCAGGACGGCGAAGAACAAGCTGCAGTGGTTCAACATGCAGGCCTTTCCCGTCTCCAAGGCCGGGGATGTCAAACGGGTCTTCTGCCTGGGCGGGTCCACGACCTATGGGCGTCCGTATGACGATCGCACCTCGTTTTGCGGATGGCTGCGCCGTTTCCTGCCTGCGGCCGACACCACGTGCCGATGGGAGGTGATCAATGCCGGGGGGATCAGCTACGCGAGCTACCGCGTCGCCCGGCTGATGGAGGAGCTTGCGGAGTATGAACCTGACCTGTTCATCGTGTATACCGGCCACAATGAATTCCTGGAATCGAGGACATACAGCGACCTGCTGGAAGTGCCCGTGTTCCTGCGCAGCCTCGCGGTCCAGGCCTCGCGGACGCGGCTTTTCACCCTGCTCTTCGACCTGTTCAACAGGCATGAAGCCGTCCTGCCCACAGAGGTGGATGCATTGCTCGACAATTCGGTCGGGCCCGAGGATTACCACAGGGATGACGAATTGCGGGAAATCATCCTCGGGGAATACCGGAACAGCCTGGTCCGGATGACGGAGATTAGCGAGCGTGCCGGAGCAGACCTGATTTTGGTGACGCCGGCATCCAACATCCGCGACTTTTCCCCCTTCAAATCCGAACCCGCCGATGATCTGGACGGTGTCGAGGTCAGACGGGCCGATACCCTCAGGCAAGCGGCTGCCACCGCCCTGGAGAAAGGTGATTACGCCGGTGCGGAGGCGCTTGCCGGGGAGGCGCTGTCCATCGACGGTCGCGACCCGGCGTTGCTCTACCTGCGCGCTCAGGCCCTGCTCGGCCTCGACCGGATGGAAGAAGCGCGCACCGCTTTCGTGCAAAGCAGGGATGAAGATATTTGTCCGCTGCGCGCCCTGACGCCTTTCCGTGAGATCGTGGCCGGGGTTGCCGCGAAGGAGGGCGCGGGGCTGGTCGACTTCGCGCGGATCGTCAACAAACATTCCCCTGGTGGGATCCCCGGGTCAGAGTTGTTCCTTGACCATGTGCACCCGACGATCGAGGGCAACCGGTTGCTGGCACTGTCCATATTGAGGGAGATGAAAGAGGAGGGGATCGTTTCGCCGGCTGCCGCATGGGACGAAGCCGCGATCGAAGAGATCAGCCGCGACCTGGAGAACAGCCTGGATGAAAAGACCCATGCACGCGCCCTTCGGAAACTGTCGCGGGTGCTGACGTGGGCAGGAAAACACGAGGAGGCTGAGCGTCTCCTCAACCAGGCATTGACCGTGATCCCGGATGACCGTGAAGCCCAGGTGCAAAAAGGGGTCCTGCTCTGGCGCGAGGGTGACAAGGAGGCTGCCCTGGTCCATTACCGGGAGGCTGTCAACCTCGACCCGATGATCGCGGGTACTCATCGCAGCCTCGGTGTGCTTCTTTCCGAGCTCGGCCGGATGGTCGAAGCACGTGCTGAACTCGAGGAATCCATCCGCCTCGACCCGCAGTTGGACCATGTACATTACGACCTGGGCATCGTGCTCCAGGCCCTGGGGATGATGAAGGAGGCGGAGGCGGCCTACCGGACCGCGTTGGAGAAGGACCCCGGCTATGCCGATGCCTGCAATAACCTGGGCGTGGTCCTTGCCCGGGGCGGCCGGCTGGAAGAGGCCCGGGACCAGTTCGCCAGGGCCGTGGAACTGGATCCTGACCACCAGGAGGCCGCGGGTAACCTTGCACGTGCACGCATGGCCCTGGGCCGATGACTTCTTACACGCACAGAACAGTTCAGGGGGATTTTTATCAGCTGTTGACGTAAACGGATGATGTGGATTTAAACGAGAAATTAGCAGCCTGGGAGAGTTTTTTAGAACTTTAACCGAACCGCTGGTGCGTTTGGAGGAAAACCCCTTATGAAGCCCTGAAATGCACTACAGGTTGAGCCGGTTTTTGTCCACCAGGGTATGACGTATCGCATTCTACCCTTTCACTGCTTTATATATTGCCTAACACATGTTAATACACGTATTACCATCTAGTAATCACTTCCCTTATAAAAATCATTCAAAATCAAATTCAGTTTCAATCTCTTGGGAATTGTATGTTATTTCGAATTTCTTGTCTTTTAAACCAAGAATACCAAATACAAAATGGTAGCAGCAAATACAATCACATTCATCACCTATGTGCTTGATGCCAAGATCTAATGTGTCATTATTAAAATTAATGGATGGAATGAAGTCGCCACAGCAATTAAGCGCTTTTGAAATTTCCAGATACAAGGTGTCCCCAGTAAAATAGTGTTCGACTATTTTGGTTCTATAGCTGTAGGTATTTGTTGATTTATCACATCCCGAGTATGCGCTATTAATCAACTGCACATCTTGAGAAATAAGCAGAAGATTGCAAAAGGTTAATATAGTTGAAAAAAGTATCTTCATGATTATGTGTGCTAACGGTCCGCGGCTATGGCCTGTGGCCGCAGCGTGGGATCATTATTTATTTTATAATCGTGTCCATCTGGCGAAGGCATTATAAGCCTTTGGCCGTGTCAGCGGCCATTGACTATAGGCGCTGTTGGGGGCATGTGGTTCTACAGGGAGTTGCCTTACTGAGTGATTATTGTTTCAAGCCAATCAATAAGTTCGTCAAGGTTGTTTACGATTATTTCCCAGACAATCTCATAATCGATTCCGAAATAATCATGGACAATCCGATTCCTGAATCCCCGGATTCTATTCCAGTCTATTTCTGGGTTGCTAATTCTGAAATCTGGATCTATTCTGTTGGCTGCTTCTCCAATTATTTCAAAATTCCGTACTAGGCATCTATAGTCTTTTCATCCTTAAGGAAATCTTCAAATGAAATTTCTGCCGTGTACCGCTTGATCTTTTTAGCTGATTCAAGCATGTCTTCCAGGAGTAAATTGGCTTCTCTCTTAGACATAAATTAGGTCGGATGCGATTGATTTGTAATATTTGTCTTTGATGCCTTTTTTAGAAATTAAATCGACTTTGAACCCGACTAAATTTTCCAGTTCATCAGCAAGATCAATGAATCGGATTCCAATTTTATCATTGAATTCAACGATAATGTCAAGATCACTATCATCATTTTGTTCATTCCTGGCAAAAGACCCGAATATTGCCATAGATTCAATGGGATAGTTCGAAAACAACTGATCCTTGTGTTCAACTAAAGTAGCCCGTATTTCTTGGAGGGTCTTCATATTCCAAAAATACGAAATTATTGAAAAATCGTTTTTATTCTGTTTCGGTTTTGGGTAACTGGTTGTATACCAATGCCCCCAACGTTCCAGGCTGTGGCCAGTGGCCGCAGCCTGTGATCTTAATTTATTTTATAATCTTGTCCATATGGCGAAGGATTTTTGAGCCTTTGGCCGTGTCAGCGGCCATTGGCTATGAGCCGTTGTTGGGTGTAGTTTTTATTTCCCTAATTTATTTTTAAGATCCATCCTTTCATGCAATACCCTGGTAATCTCAATCCTGTTTTGACTAATAATCCTGTAAAATACTATATGTCTCATGGTACGAAGACCATATAAGTCTTTAATTGCCCCCTCGTAGTTTTTGCCGATCTTGGGATTTCTTCCAATTTCTTCAAAGCTTTCTATGAGTAAATTGTAATATTTGTCTGCTTGCTTCTCAGACCAGGTCTCAAAAGTATAGTGCCAGATTTGGGTTAGATCCTCAACTGCTTTATTGGTAAAATAATACCTAGCCGTTCATTTGCTTTTTAGCCTTTATTGACTGCAAGTGCGCATTGGCGTCGAAATCCTTAGCAATACCACTGTCAATCCCCTCCTGAATGGCTGATCTTAATGCAATCACTCTACTCTCCTCTTCTTCCAACAATCTGAGACCTGCTCGGATTACTTCGCTTGCATTTTTATATCTTCCCTTGGAGATGCTTGTTCTAATGAACTGGTCGAAATATTCGCCCAATGATATGGAAGTGTTTTTGTTCATGATGATGAATTTTCATCAAAAGTACCAAAAATTGGTAACTTTGTCAAG